>NZ_LKDV01000045.1:0-26091 GCF_001401875.1 Pseudoalteromonas sp. P1-13-1a
CCGCCCCGACCAATGATAGTGTAGCATTTGCTATGTGACTCTCTACCGCTGTGGGCACTACGACATTGCCAGGCTCCAAATAAGAGAAAGCCGCTTTAGAAATGAAGCGGCTTTTTTACGTCTATAAGAAAGTGAAAATATTAGCTATCAGCCGTCAGTTATCAGCTGCACAGCGTCAAGCAGTACTTTGTAGCGTGGGTTGAGTATCACGAAACCCACGGGTAAAAGAACGCGACGACCACCTCAGTGCCCAGTGAATCCCATTAGCAAACATTAAGAGTACTTTGCTATGTGACTCTCCACCGCTGTGGGCACCACGACATTGGCAGGCACCAAATACAAGAAAGCCTGACTAGAAAGAGTCGGGTTTTTTACGGTTATAGAAAAGAAATATTCAGTATGTTCTTCTCTAAAGCGCATCACCTCTTTGTAAACCGTATTTTTGTTATCTAACATAAGCAGATACACGTTTATCCATCCTTAAAATAGATCACTTAATTATGTGAATTGTTATTAGTGGTTTTACTTTAGTTTGTTAAGGGTTTACTTTTTTCTTAAGCGTAGTAACTTATGTTTTGTATAAGGCGGTTTAAGTATCTATATAGCTTTTCATTGAATTACGTTGTGTGAGTAGGTCGTAAGTTAGGCTGTAGCTAGCTATACAAGTAGGTTTAGGTTGTGAAAAGCTCGTTTAATATATTAAATAAGCTTTGTAATTAGCTTATAGTTTACTTAAATCGTTTAGTTTTAATGAGTCATCTAAAAGGCCAAGGCCAAGGCCAAGGTCAAATAGCAAAGCGGTGGCGACACCTGATAAACCCTTTGAATTCGTAAAGCTTGATCGCCAATGCTGCAATTGTGTAGCGGATGCAACCATTTTTTAAATTTACTGGCAACGCGCATCTTATCTATATTAAAAACACTTATGAGCTCTCCTGTGTTTGCATTTACTTGTACAAAACTGTGAGGAAAGCGATAAGAGGGATCGCTTTTGGTTTTGAACCTAAAACGACTACCGCATTGTGATTTGTCGGGGGTTCTACCCATACAAGGCGTGTATTTGGCATGGCCTTTTGTGCTGTACTAAGTGCTGCTGATAAAGAAATACTATTCTTTGATTTTACGGTTGCGCTATTAGATTTGTCTATATTCCAAGTAGGGCTGTTATTAAAGGAGCGGTTTGTTTGGGTATTGCCAGCATTATACCGGTTGCTGTTAAGAGGATTAAAGGCAGAGAAAAAGTTAAACCAAGTAGCTTATGTCAGTCATACAACAAGCCCAGTGAAGATCTGCGCGTTTTAAACTGTAATGCCTTAGCCCAGTCCTTTTTTAGTCCTCCAAGCGTATAGGCCTGATATGAGGAGTGTAAGGCTACCTATTACTACATAGCCGATAACGATTGTTACAGTGTTACCTGCAAGTAACGAAAAGTGCAAGTTTTAAATCCAGGTATCAAAGTAGTTACCCCATACTTCCTCACGTAATATATGTTTGCCATCAAGGCTCGGCCAAACCATTAGCGGTGCAAAAGCGTGCTCCACGGTTTTGTTTTGGTTGTAATATCTTGCGGGGATACAATGTTTATCTTTAGTGGTTTCTAAACGCCACGAGCCTTGTTTATCTGGGTAGTGGATTTTTAACGTTTTATATGCGGTATCCCAGTTTAAAGGCTTCGCTGTTTCTGTACTTAAATTACTTATACTTTCATTCAGTTCGGGGTAATAAACGAGTATAGAACCTGTTAGGGCGATGACTCGAGTAAACCTCCAATAGGTGCCTAGATATAAATATACATGTCTTGTTATTTTCGCCATGAACCATTAAAAGGCATAAAAGAGTGACCACTAAAAGTATGCAGTATAGGGAGTGCGTATTGTATCTTTGTTTAATAGAAAAGAACTGCGACAAAATGTCGGAGCAATAAAATTAGCGTGGCAAACAAAAACGCCAGCTTTATAAGCTGGCGTTTAAATCAGGCTCGGTAATTAATTATGCTTTTGGGCCTGCATTTTTTATATCATCTGAGACATCGTATTTAGCAAAGTTTTCAGTGAAGTCAGCTGCAAGTTTTGCTGCATATTCATTATACTTTGCTTTATCTTCCCATGTATTAATTGGGTTAAGTAGCTTGCTATCTACACCAGGAACTTCCATTGGTACGTCTAGGTTTAATACATCGATATGCTGAGTTTCAACATTGGCAAGCTTACCAGATACAATTGCATCAATAACTGCGCGAGTAGTGGGGATGTCAAAACGCTTACCAGTACCGTATGGGCCGCCTGTCCAGCCTGTATTTACAAGGTAAACCTTTGCGCCAAATTCGCGTACGCGCTTCATTAGTAGTTCTGCGTATACACCTGCAGGGCGAGGGAAGAAAGGGGCGCCAAAACACGTTGAGAATGTAGATTCAATATCGCTAGTTGAGCCAATCTCTGTTGAGCCTACTTTAGCCGTGTAACCACTTAAAAAGTGAAAAGCAGCGGCTTCTTCGCTAAGTACAGAAACCGGTGGTAAAACACCGCTTACATCACAGGTTAAAAATACAACGGCTTTAGGCTCGCCAGCACGGTTTTCTACTTTTCGCTTTTCTACGTGTTCTAGCGGGTAAGCAGCACGGCTGTTTTGTGTCAAGCTTGTATCATTAAAGTCAGGTGTGCGCGTTTCGTCCAATACAACATTTTCTAAAATTGTACCAAAGCGAATAGCATTCCAAATCACTGGCTCATTTTTTTGTGAGAGGTCGATACATTTAGCGTAACAGCCGCCTTCGATATTAAATACGCTTCCTGGTGCCCAACCGTGCTCGTCGTCACCAATTAAAAAGCGTGTTGGATCGGCCGATAACGTTGTTTTACCTGTACCCGATAATCCAAAGAATAGTGCTGTATCACCCGCTTCTCCTACGTTAGCAGAGCAGTGCATTGGTAATACACCTTTTGCTGGAAGAAGAAAGTTTTGAACGGAGAACATCGATTTTTTCATTTCACCGGCATAACGCATACCGGCAAGTAACACTTTGCGTTGAGCAAAGTTAATAATAACTGTACCGTCGCTGTTGGTGCCATCACGCTGTGGATCACAAACAAACGAAGGTACATTCATTACCTGCCATTGAGGTAAATCAGATGCATTATAGTTTTTAGGCTCAATAAACATGTTTTTAGCAAAAATATGGTGCCACGCTGTTTCTGTAGTAACAACTACAGGTAGATAGTGCTCAGGGTCTGCGCCAACTTCTAGGTGAGAGGTGAAGTGGTCATTACTTTGCACATGTGCTTCTACGCGAGCCCATAAAGCGTCAAATTTGTCTGCATCGAATGGGCGGTTTACATTACCCCATTGGATATCATCTTGTGTGGTTGCTTCTTTTACAATAAAACGGTCTTTTGGCGAGCGACCAGTACGCTTGCCTGTAATTGCAACAAAGGCTCCATTTGCGGCTAGTGTCCCTTCGCCACGACGAATCGCGTGCTCGACAAGTTCAGCTGCGGTTAAATCGACAAAACGTGTTGCGCTTGTAGTCATGTTTATACCTAACTATGTGTGAGAGTTTGAACGGGATAGCTCTGGGTTCTTAGTTCCCTTAAGCTGAAATTATAGTAACAGAAGGATTTGAGATATTCGAGCCTGTAAAGGCCCTAAAAACACATATATTTGCTAAAAAACATGAATAATTTCAATGATACCGGTGTCAGTAAATTAACAAAATTCATGACACCGGTATCATCATTTTATAATATAAAACCGCATATTTTGCGGCTTTATGTTTAACTATGAAGTGGGAGTCTAATTAAAAATATTTTTAATATCTTGCTCGTCAAATATATATTCTTTTAAGCAGTAGTGGCAGCTAATATTCACTGTGCCATTTTCAGCAACGTCGTCAAGTAACTCTTGCTGACCTACATTTACTAACGCGGCGATAGTTTTGTCTCGGCTACAGCCACATTTAAATGTAATAGCTTGTGGGTCAAACACGCGTGGATTATCTTCGTGGTATAAGCGTGTTAAAACCGTATTAGCATCTAGCTCTAATAGTTCTTCGGGTTTTATTGTATCGCTCAGAGCCTCTAAGTGGGTAAAGTCATCTATTGACTTTTGTTTATCTACTGGCAGTACTTGTAAAAACAAGCCACACGCTTTCGCTTTACCTTCGCTTGTATTAGTTGCAAACCATAGTCGAGTTTTTAACTGTTCTGATTGCTCAAAGTAGCTTTCGATACACTCACTTAATGTATCGTGCTCAAGAGGTACTATGCCTTGGTAACGATCCCCTTTAGTTGGGGTAATCGTAATTACCATGTAGCCTTTGCCTACAAGCTCTTTAACTGTTGAGCCGCTAACCTCGCTTTGCATGCGGGCAATACCACGCATGTTTTGCTTATCATCACCGTTAATAACAGCGTATTTAACAGGGCCATCGCCTTGTAGCTGAACGGCTATTTCACCTTCAAATTTTAAAGTTGCAGTTAATAAACACGTTGCAACGAGTAATTCACCTAATAATGCTTTAACTGGCTCAGGGTAATTATGATTAGCTATCATCTCGTTGTAGGCGTGTTCAATTTGAACGAGTTCGCCACGAACATCGAGTTTGTCGAATAAATAACGGTGAAGTAAATCTTGTTGCATGAGCGGCTATACCTAACTTGATTTCATTTTTAAAAGTTCGCGCCTTTGCTTTTTATCTGGCTTTTTATCCGGATGTGGAGCAAAGAAACTGTTGTTTTTGCGTGCGATGGCGTTTTCTTCGCGTTTTGCAATACTTGCGTCAGTTTCTTGATACAAGGTCTGTGCAATGGGGGCGCTTTGGCGTTTTTCAAGCACTTTAAGAACCTTGACAAGCTTTTCATCAACGCCCTGAGTAAGTTTTATGGTCGCGCCAACCTCCACAATTTTACTCGCTTTAGTACGCTGTCCATTATAATGTACTTTGCCGCCTTGTACCATTTCGCGCGCAAGCGCACGGGTTTTGTAAAAGCGCGCGGCCCATAACCACTTATCTAAGCGAACTTTTGGCTCACTACTGTGGTCTGAGTCGGCATTGGTATTATTTTTTTTACTCATTAGGCTTCTTCAATCGACTATTTATATATCGTAAAATTTATCATGAAATCATCGTAGGATGAAGGTATGACGGCGCGTGCTGTTTTTTTAGTCAACATTACATTGCCATATTAATCTGTTTACAAAGTTTAATATTAGTGTGCTTGTTGAATGAAAAATGAAAGGGTACTATGGGTACGCGCTTATGCAGTAAATTAAAATAAGAACATTATTATGGAACAGCAAATTCAACAGCTTAAACAATTTTTAACACGGCTACCCCATGCTAAATTAAGCGCAGTAGTTACGCTGTTAGTTGTTGTTTATCTTGCTTATTTATTCTCAAAGCTAGTATGGCTAGTTTGGCCTCAACCCACCGCATCACCGCTTTCACCTTTACACTATTCAAACCAAACAAAGGCTTCAAGTGCGACTTCTGTGCAAAACATTATAGAGCAATTTTTGTTTGGTAAAAAAACTGTAACAAATGAAACTAATACTGCACAGCAAAACGAAGTAATTAATAATGCGCCAGAAACACGCTTGAGCATTAACTTAACGGGTATTGTTGCGGTAAGTAACGACGATAAAGCAGGTGTAGCTATTATCGAATCACAGGGGCGCCAAGTAAGTTATCTTGTTGAAGAAGTTGTGCAAGGAACACGGGCAAAAGTTGCACAAATACTCCCCGATCGCGTTATTTTAAGTGTAAACGGCCGATATGAAACGCTAATGCTAGATGGTCTCGACTTTACAAAAAAAGTGTCTATGCCTGTGCTAGCAGCCCGTGAAGAACAAGATATGGGGCCGCAAAAATTAAAGCAAAGCGAGTTGCAAATTAACGCAACCGCTGACCCTGATGTAAAAGAAGCAATAAAAGAAACGCGAGAAGAGCTACTAAGTGAGCCTGGAAAGTTATTTGATTATATTCGTGTTTCACAAGCAATGCGTGATGGTGAATTAATTGGCTATCGTTTAAGCCCAGGTAAAGAGCCAGCATTGTTTAAGCAAATGGGTCTACAAAATAATGATTTAGCCGTGGCTATAAACGGTTACCAATTAACAGATTTACAACAGGCAATGGCAGCTATTAATGAGCTGCGCAACACTAGCGACGCTACAATCACGATAGAACGTGACGGTGAGCAAATCGATGTGCAATTTAGCCTGCAATAACTTAGCTTTGGAGTTTTAACATAATGGTTCAGGTGCTACACCTCAAAAAAATTAAAAAAGGGTTAGCTAAGTACGCAGCGCTTTTTTTAGCAGCCAGTATTTCGTTGTCGGTTTCAGCTGTTGAATATGCTGCAAACTTTAAAGGCACAGATATCAACGAGTTTATAAATATTGTTGGTAAAAACCTTAATAAAACAGTGATCATTGACCCAAATGTGCGCGGTAAAGTAAACGTACGTAGTTATGAGTTAATGGATGAAGCGCTGTACTACCAATTTTTCTTAAATGTACTCGAAGTGTATGGCTACTCAGCAGTAGAAATGGACAACGGTATTATTAAAATTGAAAAAAGCTCTGACGCTAAGAAATCAAATGTACCGCTAATTACAGAAAACAGCGCTGCATCGGGCGATATGATGATCACCCGTGTAGTACGGGTTAAAAATGTAAGTGTTCAAGAACTTGGTCCATTGGTGCGCCAGTTTAGCGATCAAAAAGACGGTGGCCATGTAGCAAACTTTAATGCTGCCAATGTCATGATGCTTACTGGTCATGCAGCGTCGGTTAACCGCTTAGTGGAAATTATTCGCTCGGTAGATCAAGCCGGTGATAAGCGTGTAGATATTGTTAAGCTTAAATATGCAACGGCAGATGACGTTGTATCGGTTGTTGAGAATATTTACAAAGACAGCGGCAAAGGCAGCGTACCAGAATTTTTAATTCCTAAGGTGGTTGCTGATGGCCGTACAAATAGCGTAATTGTAAGCGGTGAAGGGCAAGCCCGTACCCGTGCTATAGAACTAATTAAGCGACTAGATGGTGAACTTGAAAGCCAAGGCAATACCAAAGTATTTTACTTAAACTACGCCAAAGCAGAGGATTTAGTAAAAGTACTGCAAGGGGTAAGTAAAACGCTTGCAGAAGATGGCCAAGGCACAAGTAAAACTCGCACAAACAATAAAAACGATGCCAGTATTGAAGCACATCCAGATTCAAACTCGTTAGTTATCACCGCTCAGCCCGATACCATGCGTTCATTAGAGACCGTAATTGATAGGCTCGACATTCGCCGTGCGCAAGTACTTGTAGAAGCGATTATTGTTGAAGTAATGGAATCGGATGGCGTTAACTTAGGTACGCAATGGATTTCGGAAGATGGCGGTATGCTGCAATTTAATAATGGCTCAACGGTACCGGTAGGCTCATTAGCGGTTGCCGGTATTCAAGCGCAAGACACCACAACCACACAAACCATAATAGGTACGGAAACCGGTAATGTTACCAGCTATGATGAAACGACTGAGGGTGACTACACTGCACTTGCTTCATTACTAAGTGGTGTAAATGGCTTAGCATTTGGTTTAGTTAAAAACGACTGGGGTGCCATTATTCAAGCTGTTTCAACCGATACCAACTCAAATATTTTAGCTACGCCTTCTATTACCACCATGGATAACGAAGAAGCGTCGATGATAGTGGGTCAAGAAGTGCCCATTATTACTGGTTCGCAAACAGGTAGTAATAACGACAACCCATTTCAGACCATTGAACGCCAAGAAGTAGGTGTAAAATTAAAAGTAACCCCACAAATTAATGATGGCTCAGCAGTACAATTATTAATTGAACAAGAAGTATCAAGTGTAAGTGGTGCAACCGCTGTTGATATTTCTGTTAATAAACGCGCCATTACCACAACCGTTATGGCTGATGATGGTGGTATGGTTGTGTTAGGCGGCCTAATTGATGAAGACGTACAAGAAAGTGTGTCTAAGGTGCCAATTTTAGGCGATATTCCTATTTTGGGTCACTTATTTAAGTCAACGAATACGACCAAACGTAAGCGTAATCTTATTGTATTTATTCGCCCAACTATTATTCGTGATGGCGTTAATATGAACAAGTTAAGCTTTAATAAGTACAACTTTATCCGTGGCGAGCAAATGAAAGAAAAAGAAGATGGCATAGAACTGATGCCAAATTCAGATGTTCCTTTACTTCCATCGTGGGATGATGAGCTTATTCTGCCACCAACTTATGAAGAGCACTTAAAAGCATTAAGCTCTAAAGAACGTGCAGAGCGTGAAGATGACTAGCGCAATAGAACAAATAAACGAAGAAGTGGTTCATCGTAGTGCTGAACCGCGATCTGAGGAGTTACTGACTAGCAACGATTTAGTTGAGTTGCCTCCAAAACGTTTACCTTTTTCCTATGCCCGCAGAGCGGGTGTACTGCTTAGCAAAAATAATGAACAGCAAGTTGTGTACTATCGCGGCGAGCTAGATGTTGAAGTATTGTTAGAAGTGCGTCGTATTGCAGGGAAGGGCTTTACTCTCGAGCAATTAGCTGACGATAAATTTGAGTTACTATTAGAGGCGGCTTATCAGCGCGATAGCTCTGAAACACAACAAATGATGGAAGATATTGGTAACGAGGTTGATTTATTCTCCCTTGCCGATGAGCTCCCACAAACCGAAGATTTATTAGCCGGCGATGATGATGCGCCTATCATCAAGCTAATCAACGCCATGTTAAGCGAAGCAATTAAAGAAGGTGCATCCGATATACATATCGAAACCTTTGAGCAAGAGCTTGTGATTCGTTTTAGGGTTGATGGCGTATTAAAAGAAGTTCTCAAGCCTAATCGTAAGTTAGCCTCGTTATTAGTATCGCGTATTAAGGTAATGGCGAAACTAGATATAGCAGAAAAACGTATTCCGCAAGATGGCCGTATCAGCCTGCGTATTGCAGGGCGTGCAGTAGATGTGCGTGTATCTACCATGCCATCTAGCTTTGGTGAGCGTGTAGTACTGCGTTTACTTGATAAAAACAATGCCCGCTTAAACCTAGAAGATTTAGGCATGACACCGCAAAACCGAGAGTTGTTTGCTGATTTAATTAGTAAACCACACGGTATTATTTTGGTTACTGGCCCAACGGGCTCTGGTAAAAGTACCACCTTGTACGCCGGTATGAGCCAAATAAACTCTCGCGATCGTAATATTTTAACGGTAGAAGACCCAATAGAGTACGAAATTCCGGGGATTGGCCAAACACAAGTAAATACCAAAGTAGACATGACCTTCGCCCGCGGGCTTCGCGCAATATTACGTCAGGATCCCGATGTAGTCATGGTTGGTGAAATACGTGACCTTGAAACCGCGCAAATTGGCGTGCAAGCATCACTTACAGGTCACTTAGTGATGTCTACACTGCATACCAATACCGCCTCGGGCGCAATTACCCGTATGGAAGACATGGGGGTAGAACCATTCTTACTTTCATCGTCATTGTTAGGTGTGCTGTCGCAGCGCTTGGTACGTACTTTATGTAATAGCTGTAAAGAAGGTCACACTGCTGATGAACGTGAGTGTGAGCTACTAGGTGTCCCTTTTGATAGCGCACCTACAATTTATCGCGCAGTAGGGTGTGAAGAGTGTAACTTTAATGGTTACCGTGGCCGTACTGGTATTCATGAATTACTGGTGGTTGATGAAGAAATACGCGAAATGATACACAGTGGCAAAGGCGAGCAAAGTGTTGAAAAATACATTCGCCAAAAAAGCCCAAGCATACGCCAAGATGGCTGCAGCCGGGTACTGGCAGGCAAAACAACCCTTGAAGAAATTCTACGCGTTACCCGTGAGGAAGCCTAACCATGGCGGCGTTTGAATACCGTGCCCTTGATGGCCGAGGGAAAGAGCAAAAAGGCATTTTAGAGGCCGATACAGCGAAGCAAATTCGCCAAGCGCTGCGCGAAAAAAAACTTACGCCGCTTGAAGTTGTCCCTGCAGCAGAAGGGGAAAAACAAGTTAGTGGCGCAAAAACGCCGTTATTAAGTCGTTTTTTCAAACCCAGCGTATCGACCTCCGATTTAGCCCTTATTACGCGCCAGCTTGCTACCCTCATTCAATCGGCGTTACCTGTTGAAGGGGCCGTAATGGCGGTGGCAGAGCAATGTGAAAAGCCTCGCTTAAAACGTATGCTTATGTCGGTACGTTCAAAGGTAGTAGAGGGTTACACTCTGGCCGATGGTATGAGTGAATTTCCTCATGTATTTGATGATTTATACCGAGCAATGGTAGCCGCAGGTGAAAAATCAGGGCACCTTGACCAAGTATTAAATCGCCTGGCTGATTACACCGAACAACGTCAACACATGCGCAGCCAAATTACTCAAGCCATGGTTTACCCCACTATTTTGGTTATTTTTGCTATTGGTATTGTGTCGGTGTTGCTCGGTACTGTGGTACCCAAAATTTTAAAAACCTTCGAAAAAACGAAGCAAGTACTGCCTTGGACGACCGAATGGGTTATGGCAGGCAGTCACTTTGTACAAAATTATTGGTTTATAAGTTTGTTAGTCATTACTGCGCTGGCAGTCGGTATTAAACATGCACTTAAACAACCTAAAGTTCGCTTTTGGTGGGACGACCGCGTTCTGCACATGCCTGGTTTTGGTAAAGTAGCGCGGGGTATTAATACAGCGCGTTTTGCTCGTACACTCAGTATTTTATCGTCAAGCTCAGTGCCACTACTTGAAGGAATGCGTATTTCGGGTGGTGTATTAGCCAATGAAAAAATGAAAAAGTCGGTGGCCGATGCTGCCGATAGAGTCAGTGAAGGTGCAAGCCTGAGAGCGGCCTTACAGCAAACTAAATTATTTCCACCGATGATGCTACACATGATCGCCAGCGGTGAAAAATCAGGTGAATTAGAACAAATGTTAGAGCGCGCGGCTAATAACCAAGACCGTGAGTTTGAAAGCATGGTAAACGTATCATTAAAATTATTAGAGCCAGCAATGATTGCCTCTATGGCAGTGATTGTTTTGTTTATAGTAATGGCTATTTTACAGCCAATAATGGCAATGAATAAAGCGGTAGGACTTTAAGCTTTAAGGGGTTAGCTAAGTGAATATTTACTTAGATGATGCCAAATTAAATTATGTTTTTGGAAAATGAGGTATTTACGTGAATAAACAATCAGGTTTTTCTTTACTCGAAGTAATGGTGGTATTGGTTATTATCGGGATGATTATGTCAATTGTGGCGCCTAATATTATGGGCCAACAAGAAGAAGCTGCTATCGATAAAGCACATTTAGATATTCAACAGCTTGAAGATGCAATGAGCTTATACAAGCTAAAAAATAAGAGCTACCCAAGCACAGAGCAAGGTCTTGAAGCACTGGTAAATAAAACCAGCATTGAGCCAATTCCTAAGCGTTTCCCTGAGGGTGGTTTTATTAATGAATTACCAGAAGACCCATGGGGTAATGATTACCAGCTAATTAGCCCAGGCGAAATTGGCAAGTTTGATATTTTTTCAATGGGACCCGATGGCGAAGCTGGTACCGATGATGATATTGGTAACTGGAACGAAGACGAGCAATAAATGCGACTTAACCAAGCAGTACGGTTAAATACGATTGCACGAGGCTTACTATGCAAGTAAGCCTTAATCGTATGCGCGCCCACCACCGTGGGTTTAGCTTAATAGAAATTTTAGTGGTACTGACTATTATCGCATTTGCGACCAAAATGGTGGTATACAGCTTAGAAGGGGGCGCCGAAGATGAGCTTGATACTCAAGCGCTTAGGCTGCATACCACCATTAACATGGCCTCTGAATTTGCCATTTTAAATCAAATAGAACTTGGCTTAATGGTTGAAGAAAACACCCTTGAGTTTTTAGTATTTGATGGCGAAAAATGGATTACCTTTGACCGCGAAGACCTTTACAAACCCATTGAGCTTGATGAACGGCTAAAACTCACGCTCAATTTAGAAGATTTAGCCTGGTCACAAGAGAACTTACTTGAGCAAGCAAATTGGCGTGAGCTAATGAGCGGCGGCGATGACGATAGCTTACTAGAACTTGAAAAATTAAAAATACCGCAAGTCCTTATTTTATCATCTGGTGAGGTTAGCGCCTTTCAGCTTATTGTTGAATTAAAAGAGCAAAGTGAACCTGTGTATTACATTGAAGGGGAATTTACGGCCCCTGTTAATTTGCGAAAAGAGCCATAATAATGAGGCTAAATAAAGGCTTTACCTTACTCGAAGTGCTTGTGGCGTTAAGTATTTGTGCTATGGCTGGGATTGCGGCTATGCAAGCAACCGGCGAGCATATAAATCATTTAACCACACTTGAAGAGCAAACGTATGCATCGTGGGTGGCAGAAAATGTGCTCGTGGAGCAGCGTAGCAAAGGTAAAGGTTGGCAGGCTAAAAATGGCGCGCGTGGCAGCGAAGTAATGGCGGGCGTTGAGTGGTTTTGGAAGCAAGAAATAGCACAAACAGCAGACAAAAGCTTTGTAAAAGTGACCATAAATGTCTTTAGCGATGAAAAATATGAGCAATCGGTGTACGAGCTTTCAACTTATTTAAATAAAGGCAGCTAATAAGTGAAGCAGCGCGGATTTACATTAATCGAAGTATTAGTTGCTATGGCTATTTTAGCGGTGGTGATTATGGCGACTCACCAAATTTTAGACTCAACCACCAAAGCAAAAGAAGCCTCTGATGAAAAAATAGCGGAGCTTAACGGCCTACAAACCGCATTTAGGTTAATGGACCAAGACTTTAGCCAAATGACCCAGCGCACTGTACGTAATGAAGCCGGTGATGCACAAGCGCAATACTTACTAGCAGGGCGTTATATATTAGAAAGCCAATACGATGGTATTGCGTTTGTACGCGATGGCTGGGTAAACCCAATTAATTTGCTGCCTCGTTCTGAGTTACAAGCTGTAGGGTATAGAGTACTTGATGACAATTTAGAACGTATATACAGAGTGTATGTAGATCAGCTTGATAATATGGAACCGCGGGTACAAGTTGTTTTAAAAGGTATTGAAGAGCTTAAATTTGAATTTTTAGATGCCAACAACGAATGGCAAGAGCAATGGCAAATAAAAGCCTTACCTAAAGCGGTTGCGGTTACTTTACAACAAATTGAGGCAGAGCCTATTCGTCGTGTTTTTTTAGTACCCGGGCAGGGCAAAAACAGCGGGGAGAGTAATTAATGAATAAGCACAAATCTCGCGGTGCCGCATTAGTTATTGTGCTGTTTATTGTTGCACTGGCCGCGATATTAGCTGTAGAAATGAGTGCTAATTTAATGGTGCAGGTTCAAAAAAGCACTAACCTGCAAGGTCATCAGCAAGCAAAGTGGTATGCCTACGGCGCTGAAGAGCTGGCAATAAAGGCACTAAAGTTAAGTAAAGACGATGATCCTGACAAAACCTCATTAGATCAGGTTTGGGCCACGCAAGGCGACACTCAATACCCTGTAGATAACGGCACGCTAAGCGGTAAAATTACCGACCTACAAGCGTGTTTAAATTTAAATGCATTAGGGGAAGCGCCAGACCCAAACTCTACGAGCAAAACCAACCCTGCCCATAAAGCACTGTTTGCATTATTAGAAAACATTGAAGATTTACCTGCCGAGGAAAGCGAAGAAGCAATGGCAGACAGTGTATTTGACTGGCTTGATGAAAACAGCATTACCTATCGTTCAGGCGCTGAAGAAGACGAGTATTTATCTCGGGATTACCCTTATATGAGCGCAAATAGTTTATTTGCATCACCCTCTGAGCTGCGTTTGGTAAAAGGTTTTAATCCGCTAGTAATGGAAAAGGTATTACCTTTTGTGTGTGTTATTCCGGGGTCTTCCTTATTATCGATTAACGTCAATACGTTACTTCCCGAACAAGCACTTATTTTAAGTGCCATGATTGACGAATTATCGTTATCAGGCGCGGAAGCGGTTATAGCAGCGCGTCCTGAAACCGGATTTGATAGCGTAGATGAATTTTTTTCCGAGGTACAGCAGCAAGGCGGTACAAATTTAGATTCGGTAAAAGAGTTGTTTAGTATTAACAGCGAATATTTTAAATTACAAACGCAGGCGACATTTGTCGATTTGCGTTTTTCGATGACCACATTACTTCATGCCAAAAATGGCGAAGTAACGATACTGGCGCGAAAATTTGGAGGCGTACAGTGACAGAAATACTGCTGATCCGCACGGGTCAAACAGAGCAAGATAAATTAAATTGGTTAATTTATTCACCACAAGAACAAGAAATAATTGCCAGTGGGGAATTAGCCGATGCAAGCCGTTTAAGTGAGCTAAGTGAAAAAGCGCAAACCCGCGAGGTGGTGGTATTACTGCCTAGCGATCAGGTGCAGCTTAAAATAGTGGCGTTGCCAACTAAATGGAATCGTAAGTTAGAGCAAGCGTTGCCATACATGCTTGAAGAAGATATTGCGTGCGATATAGACGAGCTATTTGTCGCAATTGGCGAGCCCACCATGATTAATGAGCAGCATGCAATTAAAGTTGCCCTAACTGACCGCGCGTGGTTTGAGGCTTGGCTTGCTTTATTTTCAGAGCATAATTTGGCGGTATACACCATTTTACCAGATGCCCTGCTACTACCTACCAGCGAGGATGATACATTAACCGCCATAGAGCTTAATGATCAGTGGTTATTTAAAAGAGGCGATTGGCAAATTAGTGCTGTTGAAAATAGCTGGCTAAGGGATTACTTAAGTGCGCTTGGTGAGCCGAGCGTAAAGCACTACAGTCCAGCTAATCAGTTTCCTGAAAGTATTAACCTCATTGCGCAAACAAGCGACTACGATTTACCATTGGCCTTATTTGCCAAACAACTTACCAGCGTTAAATTTAATTTACGCCAAGGTATGTACCAGCTTAAAAAGAAAAGTGCACTGTGGTGGGGTTATTGGCGGGGCGCAGCCATTATCACCGGTGTTGCTTTATTTGCTACCATTGCCATAAAGTTGGTTGAACTAAATCAACTTAACTCGCGTGTTGAGCTTGCTAAAGCCCAGGTAGTGGATAGATACCAAAAAGCTTTTCCCGGAACTAAAGTACGCCCTAACTTAATTAAAAGCCAAATCAGGGGCGCGCTTAAAACCATTAATGGCGAAAGTGAAGCCGGGTTTTTAGATTTGACCAGCGAATTAGTTGGCGTGTTTTCGCAAGTAAGCGAATTTACGCCAGAAACCCTACGTTACGATAAACGCCGTAATGAGCTGCGAATACGCGCACGCGCAAAAGATTTTCAAACGTTTGGTAAAGTAAAAAGTATACTGGAGCAACAAGGATTAACGGTTGAACAAGGGTCGTTAAATAACGATGGCGACTTTGTAGTAGGCGAAATAAAACTGCGAGGTGCAGTATGAAAAAGCAAATAATGCAATACTGGCACTCATTAAAAGAGCAAGAGCAGCAATTGATTATGGTTGCTGGTGGTATATTTGTTGTTTTTGTTTTAGTAATGGGCATTTTTAGACCTTTAAATAACGCCATAGATAAAGCCAAAAAGTCGTATGTCACTCAACAAGAGCTGCTCGTATGGGTTGATCAAAGCATAGTAAAGTTAAAAGCGGCGGGTAACACGCAGGCAATTAGCAATCAAAACATTAGCCAAGTGGTTAATTCAACGCGTAGTCGCTACCGTATTACTATTAGTAAAATGCAGCCTAACGATAACTCGTTACGTTTAACGCTTGATTCGGTAGAGTTTAATCAATTAATAGAATGGTTAGATGAACTGGTTAATCAGCATGGCTTAAGAGTAGAGAACCTGGATTTAAGCAAAGATGATAAATCAGGGTTTGTACGTGTAAGCCGCTTAGTACTAGAGAAGTAATGAATGAAAAAAATAATAATATTATCAGTGGTATTTTTTATTAGCTTTATTGTGTTTTGCATAATGAAATTACCAGCGGCCATTGCGTTAGACCTAGCTAAGCCGTACCTACCAAAGCAGCTTGAAATAGGCCAAACCGTAGGGACTGTGTGGCAAGGTCAAATGATGCAGGTGCGCTATCAAGACGAACAGCTAAATAATGTTCGCTGGGATATTGCTGGCTTGCAGTTACTTACTGGCAATTTAAATGCTAACTTAAAATTTGGTAACCCGCGTGAGCGTAGCGATATTTCGGGCTATGCTGATGTGAATTACGGACTATTTAATAATGTGGTTACCGTTACCGATGGTATAATTCGCTCGACCGTAGAGCGTGCCATGCAACGTATTACATTACCTATACCGGCTACCGCCAAAGGTCGTGTTATTTTAGAGCTGAATGAGTACACCTCAGGTGTGCCTTATTGTGAGTCATTAAAAGGCGAGATTGCCAGCCCAAATATTGATGTTAAAGGCTTTAATGGCTGGTTTAATATTGGGCCACTGAGTGGCATGTTAAGCTGTAAGTCGGGCGATATAGCCATTTTGGTCGACCCAGAAAACACCTTAGGCCTTGAAGCCGACGCAACACTTAAAGCTAACTTTGACTTTAAAGTAGCAGGCTATGTTAAACCTGATGCCAGCTTACCCAAAGATGTGCACGACGCGGTTAAGTTTTTAGGCCGCCCTGATGCACAGGGCCGCTACCCACTTAATTTTTAATGTAACAAAAGAGATTTAATGCAATTACCACAGTTTAACGAACAACACGCACAGCAATTAAGTGCATTTTTGAGTACACAACCTCAGGCTATGTCATTAACACAAAGCCAAGGCTATCTATTTGGGGTTATTTGCTCGCCAAGCCCATTAGAAGTTCACCAGTGGTTAGCGCATATTGTGCCTAATACGGCTAACGATTTAGACGAAGAAATACTGTTTTTATTTATGGCGTTGTACCATCAAATTAGTGAGCAAGTATTTGAAACCGGTTACAAGTTACCCGCTGATTTTGACCTTGAGTATACCCAAGCCTGGAGTGAAGGTTTTTTACGTGCTACTCAAGAATACGCACAACCTCTATTAACAGCTCCTGCGTTAGAGCCTCAGTACAAAGAAGCACTAGAGAGTGCGCTAAGTACGCTTAGCTTTTTTGCTGTTGATGAGCAAACAAGAGTGCAAATTGCGCAGCAAAACAACATGACACTCGAAGCCTTATATCAGTATCAGTACGAATCAATGGGCGACTTTGCATTAGGTTTTGCCGAGCTAATTGAGGTGGTGGCCATAAACAGTGGGCTGATTACAGATGAAGGGTGGGAAGAGTAGCCTTTAGGTATTAAACGGCGCTTAGGATAATTAAGCGCCAAGTTCTAAAATAATATCAGTGCAGCCTTTTTTACACTTAACAACGCCTTTACCCGGTTCATTGGTGGCTAAATCGAGTGTTAACACCTCGCCGCACTGCTCACAGTATAAGGTTTTTCCTTGCGATAGCTTTTTAAGTATTGTGCGCTGTTTCTGAAAAGAGTCACTCGCTTTTTTGTTTAGCTGCGAAAAATCCACTACTTAGCTCTCTTTTGTTCTAATGCATCCGATACAATTTTACACACTGTATTTAAACGCTCTTCGTAAAAATATAAATTTAAGTCGCGCTCGCGGCAATAACGTAAATGAAATAACTGCACTGAATCATCAGTGGTAAAGGTTTTTTCAATATATTCGTTCTCAGACTCAGATAGTTTTAATGCACTGCTAATACGGTTTTTAGCCATATTGGCTGCAGGGCTACGGTTTATTTTGCTCGCATCACTTAAAAAAACCACACCTTCACCTAATAGCTTTTCGCGGGGCTCTTTAACTAATGGGTGATCAATAGTAAAAAACGCAAGGATCAAAATGACCAATATAATAAATTTTTTCATAAATGCGTAAACCTTGATCTTAATGGGGTAATTTTAGCAAGCAGTGTAATAAACTGCATTTTAAAAGCAAGTAACTGAGATGAATAAATTATTAGCAATCTATACCTGTAATTTTAGCCAGCATTGTTATAATAGCCAACAGCAGTTAGATATTTCTGAAATATCTGAAAGTATTCAAACAGCTGATTATTTAAACTAATCACACTTACCATTAACGAACTACAGTTACAGTATAGAATACGCACATATTGCTACGTTTTTATTTCCAAGCGGCGTTGAGGAACTTCGATGGACAAGCAAATTAAAGTAAAGAATATACCTGCAGAGGTTAAAATCCAACAACCGGATTTAAGCCGTCAAGACGACAGGTTTAACCCACGTAACCGAATTTATGTTCGCGCAGTAAAAGGGCTTCATCAGTTACTTAGACAGCGTATAGGCTTTTTAGGCATGCTTGCTTTTATGCTTTTGCCCTGGATAAATTTTAATGGCCAGCAAGCTGTGTTATTTGATTTAGTAGGTCAAAAGTACAATATTTTTGGGCTAACGCTGTGGCCGCAAGACTTCACTATATTAGCCTTTATATTTATGTTGGCCGCGTTTGCACTCTTTTTGGTTACTACCTTTTATGGAAGAGTATGGTGTGGCTATACCTGCCCGCAAACGGTATGGACCTTTATATTTATTTGGTTTGAAGAAAAGTTTGAAGGCACAGCGAATCAGCGTAAAAAGCTAGATCAACGCCCGATGGACTTTGATAAGTTTTGGCGAAAAACAGCAAAGCACACCAGTTGGGTTTTATTTGCCTTATATACGGCGATTTCGTTTGTCGGATACTTTACGCCTATCCGTGAATTACTCCCTGACTTTGTTACTTTTAATGTAGGTGGCTACGCGCTGGTAAGTATTATTTTCTTTGCTGCGTGTACCTACGCTAACGCAGGGTGGATGCGCGAAATTATGTGTTTACACATTTGCCCCTATTCGCGTTTTCAATCGGCTATGTTTGATAAAGACACTTACACCGTAACGTACGATGAAAAACGCGGCGAAAGCCGAGGCCCACGTTCGCGTAAAATTGCCCACGAAGATTTAGAAATGGGCGACTGTATAGACTGTAACTTATGTGTGCAGGTGTGCCCTACAGGGATAGATATCCGTAATGGTTTGCAAGCCGAGTGTATTAACTGTGGTGCATGTATTGATGCCTGCGATGGTGTAATGGATAAAATGAATTATCCGCGTGGTCTTATTTCTTATACTACAGAGCGTAATCTCGAAACACCTGAAAATAAAACCAACCCACTGCGAGCTAAAATCATAGGTTACACGGTCATACTGGTGGTGCTTACCAGTGCGCTGGTGGCTAACATTGCATTTAGAAAGCCTATGGACTTTGACATAATACGAGACCGTAACCAATTGTATCGTGTTGACTTTAATGGCTTGGTAGAAAACACCTATACATTAAAAGTAATCAACAAGGCGCAGTACGAGCAAACCTTTAATATTGATGTTCAAGGCCTTGAAAACTTTAAGTACATTGGCAAACAAACATTTACAGTGCAAGCTGGGCAATCGCATAATGTGCCACTGTCACTTGTGATGGACCCGTATGATTTAAAAGCGCCAATGACGGAGTTTAACTTTGTACTTTCACCGGTTAATGACCCCGATGAAAGCATATCGCAACCGAGTAACTTTTTTAAAGCGCGATAAAATACTAACAAAAGCGGGGTAACCCGCTTTTTACATTAAGAAGCCCATGAGTAAATTTAGTTTTGAAGATTTAACGCCCGACTTAATTCTCGATGCAATAGAAAGCGTTGGTGTATATGCAGAGTCAGGTTTATTAGCACTTAATAGCTACGAAAACAGAGTCTACCAATTTAAGGCGGAAGATGGCCTGCGCTACGTTGTTAAGTTTTACCGACCTGAGCGCTGGAGCAAAGCGCAAATACAAGAAGAGCATGACTTTGCATACGAGCTTGCCGAGGCTGAAGTATCCGTTGTTGCACCCATTAAGCACAACGGAGAAAGCTTATTTGAGCACCAAGGTTATGTATTTGTGTTATTTCCAAGCGTAGGCGGGCGGCAGTTTGAGGTGGATAACTTAGATCAGCTTGATGTAATGGGTCGTTTAATTGGCCGTATGCATCAAGTAGCTAAAAGCAAAGCATTTAAACACAGACCCACGTTTAGCTGCGAAGAATATTTGCATACAGCTAAAGTTCATCTGCAAAAAAGTAATTTGGTACCTATGGGGATCAGCACGGCTTTTTACACCATATTGGACTTGGTTATTGAGCAAGCGCAAGCTCAGTATAAAAATGTGCAAACGATACGCTTACATGGTGATTGCCACGCAGGTAATATTTTATGGGCAGGCGAAGCACTTATGTTTGTTGATTTAGATGACGCTCGCCAAGGGCCGGCCATTCAAGATTTATGGATGATGCTCAGTGGCGATCGTCAAACACAGCTGTTACAGTTAGACACCCTTGTAAATGCGTATGAAGAGTTTTGTGATTTTGACCACACTCAACTCAAATTAATTGAACCGCTTCGTGCAATGCGTATTATTCATTATATGGGTTGGGTAGCCAAGCGATGGAGCGATCCGGCGTTCGTACGGAACTTTTCATGGTTTGCTGAAGACAAATACTGGGAGCAACAAATTTTAGCGCTCAAAGAGCAACTTGCCGCATTGCAAGAAGCCCCGCTGAAGTTATTGCCATAAAATTTTATTTAAAAAGTACACGAGATACCAATGCTTAAAAAATTGAAACTGAGCCTATTAATTTTATGCTTACCATTTGCAGCCTTTGCTGCACAGTTTGAAGCCGATAACCAATATACTGTTATTGATGTAGAAAAAAGCGCAGAGCCGCAAGTAACCGAATTTTTCTCGTTTTACTGTCCGCATTGTTTTAAATTTGAGCCTGTTGCAAAGGCAATTGAAAAAAGCCTACCTGCGGGCACTGAATTTATAAAAAACCACGTTAATTTTTTAGGTGGCGTATCACCACAGGCACAAAGCAACTTAAGCTACGCCTACTTAATCGCTAAAAAGCACGGTCAAGCACAAAGTATCAGCGACCAAATTTTTAAAAGTATTCATGTACAGCGTGCACCGTTAACGCAAATGAAAGACGTTAAAAAATTACTTGAAGTTAACGGTATCGATAGTGCAACGTTTGATCAGGACATTGCCAGCATGCCAATTATTTCAGCTGAGCGTGCAATGCAAGACAAACAAAATAAATATTCAAAACTAGGTGCGCTAACTGGTGTGCCTACCTTTATCGTAAACGATAAATATAAAATAAACATTAACACCATTAATAACCAGCAAGAACTGAATGAGTTAGTTGCGTTTTTATTGACACTTTAATCTCGGAGAACAATAACAATGATCAAATTAGTTAAAGCAGGTTTACTTGCATTACTACTGCCTATGGCTGCTAGCAGTGTAGCTGCCACTTATGAAGAAGGCGTACATTACGATGTGGTTGCAGAGCGTGCCACTAAAAAGCCAGAGGTAAAAGAGTTTTTCTCATTTTATTGCCCTGCTTGTAATAACATGGAAGCATTAATTGGGGAGTTTAAGCCAAAGCTAGACAAAGACGTTAAATTTAAAAAGAGCCATGTTGATTTTGTCGGTGTTCGCGATCCAGAAAACCAACAAATGATGAGCCAAGCGTTAGCCACCGCGGAAGTACTTCCACAAAAAGATAAAATTGTTGCGGCTATTTTTAATCATATCCACACTAAGCGCGCTAAATTTAACGAGCTTGCAGATGTAAAAGATGTGTTTGTAGCGCAGGGCGTTGATGGCGATAAGTTTGATAAACTATACAAAAGCTTCTCGGTACGTACATTAAGCTCTAAAATGAAACGTGACCAAAATTACTTTAAAGAAAAAGGCGCGCTACGTGGCGTACCAACCTTTATCGTAAATGGTAAATACAAATTAAACCTAGGCCGTGAGTCTGGTATTACCGCGCCAGAAGATATTAGTAAATTAATTAACTATTTAGCGAACAAATAAGATTTGCTAAAACAAAAAAAGCTCCTGAGGGAGCTTTTTTTATGGAAGTGATTTAAATTAAACTCACTATTTTCTTTGTAAGAAAACACCCGATTCTATGTGATGCGTATAAGGGAACTGATCAAATATCGCAAAGCGCTTAACATGATGAGTGCGGGTTAAATGATCTAAATCGCGCTCAAGCGTGTCTGGGTTGCACGATATATAAATAATGTTCTCGTAGTTGGCCACTAAGTCACACGTAAGGGTATCCATACCTGCACGTGGAGGGTCGACTAAAATAGTTTGGCAATCGTAACTTTTTAAATCTATCCCCTCTAAACGCGAAAAGGTACGTTCACCATTCATTGCCTGGGTAAACTCTTCACTCGACATGCGAATTATATCTAAGTTATCTACTTTATTTTTAGCAATGTTGTATTGCGCTGAATGCACAGAAGACTTAGATATTTCAGTCGCTAATACGCGATTAAATGAACCCGCCAATGCAATAGAGAAATTACCATTACCACAGTAAAGCTCCAGTAGGTCATTACTAAGTGGTTTACATAAGTCTTGTGCCCACTCCAGCATTTTTATATTCACTTTAGCGTTAGGTTGCGTAAAGCTATTTTCTACTTGTTGATAAATAAGCTCCTGGCCGTTTACGGTTAAACGCTCAGTAACAAAATCATTGCCTAGTACTTCTTTTTGCTTGCGCGCACGACCGATAAAGTCAATATTGTACTTACTGCTCAGTTTTTCTTTCAGGGCTTTTATTTCAGTTAGCCACTGATCATCGAGTGGTTTGTGATAAAGCAAGCTTACTAAAATCTCGCCACTTAATGATGATAAGTAATCGATTTGAAACAGCTTACGACGTAATACTTCACACGACTTTAAATTATCAATCATCACCTGCATAACTTCACCAACTAATGGCGCGGCAGGGTCAAAGGTGTCGACGCGAATTTTTTCTTTCGTGGCCTGATCAAACATAATATGAAATAGATCATCCCCATCGTGCCATACTCTAAATTCAGCACGTTGGCGGTAGTTAATTGGCTCAGAGCTAAACACCTCTAACGCTTGCACACCAAATCGCTTAAATTGCGACGTAATACGCTGCTCTTTTTCAGTTAGCTGCGTATCGTACTGTGTGGTATCTATTTTAATCACTGCCATTAATGCTACTACCTTATCTATGAGATCTATTTATCGGCGCTATTGTAGGGAGCGAGCAGTATTTGTCTAGTTTTGCTGATAATAAAGTTGCTGTTTTTTTAAACATACACTTTAGTTTTATCACTATTAGCCGATAATGAGCTAAGTTCGTAACGGAGGTGGATCATGAAAATCGGTAATTATGGCTATACGCCAAACAACAACGTAAACAAATTCAATAATAAAGAGGCGCTACAGCAGCCAACAATCCAATCTCCGCAAGAAAGTTCATTACAGCGAGGCAGAGAGCTTGCTGCAAAAGTGCTTGGCGACAAAATGGCAGAGCAGCTAGGTTTACCTGTTGAGCAAAAACAAGCCGATAAACCTTTATTCGATTTTGATGCAATAGTAAAAAATGTACTCGACTTTGTCTCTGGCGCAGTTAATAAAGCCAAAGCCAATGGAGCTGATGACGATAAATTAAAAAATATGTTAGACGATGCGCGCACTGGGGTTCAAACCGGTATAGACGAAGCGGTTGATGAACTGAAAGGCACCGGTGTATTTAACGAAGAAATGCAAGAGGGCATCGATAAGTCAAAAGAAGGCATTTTTGAAGGACTTGATGAGTTTGAGCAAACTCTATTTAATCCACAACCGGCCAGTGTAAGCGTAAGCCAAGCACAATATGTAAGTATGAGCAGCAACGCCGAGTATAAGTTTACAACAGCCGAAGGTGATGAGGTCAGTATTAGCTTTGCAGATGCATATGAGTCGCAAACAGCGAGCGGGTATCAGCAAAGTAATAACAGCGAATCGTTTGCCAGTTCATCGTCGCAATCTCGTGAGCTTTCTTTTTCAATGTCAGTTAATGGTGATTTAAACGAACAAGAGCAAAATGCTATTAATGCCATGATGGAAGAGCTACAAGGAGTAAGTAAAACATTCTTTAGTGGTGACTTAGATGAAGCGTTTGAAAAAGCGCAAGAACTGAGTTTAGGCAGTGAGCAACTTGTTGCATTTTCAATGGATCTTCGCCAAACAAAAACAGTTGCTACCGTTAAAAGTTATGAGCAATATCAGCCAAACCCAACAAAAGAGGTAGCCGATGCGATCGCACCTTTTAATGACGATCTAAAAAATGCATTTGATAAAGCATCGCAACTAGGCCTACAAGATCAGCTTGCCGGTATTATAGAGTGGCTAAACCAAGATCAAGCAGCGGTCGATCAGCTCGTTGATTACACCCAAGCAATGTTTGAAAACCTAAACCAATTGAATTCAGCGGGCGAGTCACTCGACGCACTAAAGTCTGAGCAAAGCTAAACTGCTTTCTTTTATAAAAACCTCATGGCAAACTGCCGTTCTTAGTAAACAGTAGGAACCAAAGTTTGTCAGCCCACATAATGGTATTTGATTCAGGTATAGGTGGCACCACTGTGCTTGAGCATATTCAAAAGCGTATTCCAAATGCACAGTACAGCTACTTTATGGATAATGCATTACTCCCTTATGGCGCGCAAACTCAGCAAACTATTATAGGCCGCTTATGCTCACTCATTTATTTTATTGAGCAAAATGCGCTTGGTGTCGATCTTATTGTTATAGCTTGCAATACAGCTTCTACATCAGCCTTAAGTGAAGTACGCAAAATTACATCAATACCTATAGTCGGCGTAGTGCCGGCAATAAAACCTGCTGCTGAAGAAACCCGCACAAAGCACATCGGCTTATTAGCAACCCCTGCCACAGTGGCAAGCCACTATACTCATACACTAATAAAAGAGCATGCCAGTAAGGTAACAGTGAGTTTATATAGCAGTGTTGAGCTGGTGGCATTGGCAGAGCAGCTATTTTTTTCTCAAAAACTAGATACATTCAAACTACATAAAGAGCTTACGCGTTTGCGCATTAACTCAGATATAGATTTACTTGTACTAGGTTGCACACATTTTCCAATCCTTAGCAACGCTCTACAAGCGCACTTTAATAACTCAGTGCAATTACTCGATTCAGGCGCAGCCATTGCCAGCAGAGTAAACTATCTATTAGAGCAGCATAACTTTGGAAATAAATTTGCAGACAAAAAAAAGCCGCTGCAATATTATGCAACGGCTGATGTTTTGAGTAATAAGCTAGCTATAAAGCACGTTACACTGATTGATCCGTCCCAGAGCGTAAAGAGCTAGAATCATCTTCTTGTTTTTGTTTTGCCTCACGCACTTTTAAAGTACGCTGTTGAAACTCACTATCGTTTAACTTAGCAATTGCATTGTCTGCATCTGCCTGCGCCATTTCAACAAAACCAAAGCCACGACGTTTGCCAGTATTCTTATCCTTTAATAGGCGCACGTTGAAAACTTTACCTTGTTCTTCAAACAAAGCGCGAACAACCCCTTCATTTGCACGATAAGGAAGATTACCAACATAAAGTGTTTTTGTTTTTACTTCAGCTTCTTCACCACCTTCCGATGACATTGCAGCAATAGCAATCCCACCAATTAATAAACCAGCACCAAATAGCAATGCTGGGCTTAAAGCTAAGCTGCCTAAAGCAAACTCAACAATAACAAAACCAACTACAGCAAGAATTACAGAGAAGATAAAAGATTTTTGATCGGGTAATTTCATTTTAGATCTACCAATAAACAGGAAATAAACATTAATTTAACATTGTGAACTTGCTATCTTAACGTCTTAAACGAACATAGCAATGAAATTTATATTAAATAATAAAAATCAGTATAAAAAAGCATCACCTTAGCCGGTGATTTAGCTAATTTTACGCTGTTTTGCTTTATTTTTGTTCGAACAGTAAAAAGATCTAAAAAAAGGGTTGATCTGTTTTCGGATCTCCCTATAATGCGACCCCACTGAGACGGGGTATGGCGACGCGCAGCGGACAACGCATAGCGAGGCACAACGGCTCAAAGAGTTAAGTAAAACTTAGGTTTTAAATCATCGCAAGAAAGTTTAAAATTAAGTGTTGACTCGAAAAATAAAGGATGTATTATACGCAT
>NZ_LKDV01000046.1:0-21759 GCF_001401875.1 Pseudoalteromonas sp. P1-13-1a
CAAACCGATGTCAACGGCAATTGGAGTGCGACACCAACCAGCGACTTAGCAGAAGGCAACTACAGTGTTAGCGCCAGCATCACTGATGCCGCTGGTAATACCGGTACAGGCACAGACAACGGCGAAGTGGATGTGACGCCACCGACTTTAGAGATCATTCCTTCGTTCTTACTTGGCAACCTAGTTTCTCTTTCTGGTGATTCTGATTTACCAGAAGGGTCAGTGGTCACCATTACCGAGTACCTTGTTGGCGGTGCTGTAGGCGCTACCTACACAGCAACAACGAATGCCGATGGCACATGGGGACTTGCCAACATAACAGTACCTCTGCTTAGTCTTGCGTATGTTACTGCAACTGCAAGTGATGCAGCCGGTAATGTTGTTACTGTCAACTCACTTGACTTTGATAATGAAGCACCAGCGCTTAGCGTTACTGTAGATGCATTATCGAATGATACAACGCCAGTGGTTTCTGGTACTACAGATATGGAGCAAGGAACCGAGATACAACTAACCGTTGTAGATAGTGAAGGTCAAAGCCAGCAGTTTACGGCCATTGTGCAGGCTAATGGAAGTTGGTCTGTTGAAGTACCAGCCGAGTTAGCGCAAGGGCAGTACACAGTTACCGCTGAGGTAAGAGACGATGTTGGTAATTTAACCTCTGAGCAAACACAAGGTGAAATAGACAGTATTGCACCCACGCTTAGTGTTAACCCTATTGACACAACTGCAGATACAACGCCAACCCTATCAGGCTCCAGTGATGCCATTGGAGCTGATGTAATAGTCAGCATTGACGGTCAAACTTTTGTTGCGGTAGTTGGTGTTGATGGCAACTGGCAGGTAGCGGTACCAATTGCACTTACCGACGGTAATTATACGGCGCAAATTAATGTTGCAGACGATGCTAATAATATTACTAACACAACAATTGACTTAACAATTGATACCCAGATACCGATAGTCACTTTGGACGACATAACTGTGTTTAACACAGATACGCCAGTTATTAGTGGCACATCAACTGAACCTACTGGCACAAATGTAGATATTGTTATTACTGATAGTAATGGTGATACACACACGTTAGCAGCTACGGTTGATGTAGATGGTAATTGGCAAACAACAGCGCCTAATTTACCGCAAGGAAGCTACAGTGTTACTGCTAGCATTACTGATAATGCTGGTAATACTGGCTCTGCGACTGGAACAGGCCTTGTTGATACACAAGCACCTACTATTACCATTGATGCATTAGGTACAATTAATAACAGTACACCAACAATAACAGGTACCTCTAACGAGGGTGAGGGTACTTTAGTTACGGTAACAATTACTGATGGTGATAGCGTTGATACCTATACAACAACTGTGGGGAGTGGCGGACTATGGAGTGTTGATGTAACTACGCCGCTAATTGATGGACAGGTGACAGTCACAGCAAGCATTACCGATACTGCAGGGAACAGTACGCAAGTAGATACAACTGCTACGCTTAACACTAATGCGCCTACTATCAATATAAACACCATTGTTGATACAAACGATCAAACTCCAACACTTTCGGGTACAAGTAGTGCGGCTGATGGCGCTGAAATTACAATAGTTATAACGGATTTTAATAATGTTTCACACACATTAACTGCAACTGTGCTAAGCGGTGTTTGGAGTGTAGATGCGACAGATATACTTCCAGAGGGAGAGTTTACTGTTACTGCAAGCGTTACCGAAAATGGCTTAACAAGCAATGCTACAACTAGTGGTGTTATAGACTTAACTGCACCAGCACTAAGTATTAACACGCTAATTACAGCCAATGATACAACCCCTACGATTTCGGGCACAACAACGGCACCACAAGGTGCAATAATTGTGATCTTAATTACTGATAGTTTAGGTGCTGAGCAAACAGTTAATGCCACAGTGGGAGCCAATGGCACTTGGTCAGTAGCTGTACCTACTGCACTTAGTGAAGGGGAATTCAGTGTAAATGCATCAACAACAGATACCGCAGGCAACCCTGTAAATACTAGCACTACCGGTGTGGTTGATATAACCGCGCCAGTGGTTAGCATTAACGATATTGTAGGCAGTACTGATTTAACACCTAGCGTGTCTGGCAGCGTAACAGGTGCAGCCTTAGGAGATGTGGTTGCTGTGGTATTTACAGACTTCCAAGGTAATGCGCATACTGTAAATACAACGGTGCAAGCCGGTGGGACTTGGTCAGTAGAGGCAAGTAATACTCTTTCACAGGGAGCATATTCAGTTGAAGTATTTATTACTGATAATGCCGGAAATACAGGTAGCAATACCACTAACGCTGATATAGATACAATTGCGCCAGAAATTAGTATTGATCAAAGTTCATTAATACTTACCCAAGACAGCACGCCATTAATTAGCGGCACATCAAACGAGCCAAATACAAACGTTATCGTTACGTTTACGGATTCAGTTGGTGCATCGCACCAAATTACTGTACAAACGGATGCAAATGGAGACTGGCAAGCCGCTGCCGATAACATTTTAGCTGACGGTGTCTACAGTGTTACGGCTACGATTACTGATAGTGCAGGAAATACCTCGGTAGATAGTAAAACGGGTGGCGAAGTAGATACAGTAGGGCCAGAGCTTACTATTGTGCCTTCGTTCTTGCTAGGGCAGCTCGTTTCTTTATCTGGTACATCTGATTTAGGTGAAGGCAAAACCGTTACGGTAACTCTAGAGCTTGCAGGTGATTTACTTGACTTAACATACGATGTTACCACCGATGCCAATGGTGATTGGGAATTACTAGGCCTGGCGGTTAATGTTATTGGCCTATCAGTTGTAGAAGCCTCTGCAACTGATGATGCAGGTAACACAACCACTATAACTACGGCTGATGTTGATGCGTCAACGCCATTACTTAATGCAGTGGTTGACTTTGTTACAGGGCAAGGGGATTTACCGATTATTAGCGGTACAACCGATCAAGCACCAGGCACCGAAGTACTTGTTGAAGTCATTGATAGTGATAACGTTGTGCAAGAACTCGTTGCAATAGTACAGGCAGATAACTCATGGGCAGTACAAGTTCCTCAATCACTTGCTGAGGGCGTGTTTACTGTAACTGTAAATGTATTAAGTGAAGTTGGGGTCACAGCGACACAGCTAATTAGTAGTGTAGTAGATACCATCTCGCCAACACTTAATTTACAAGTAATTGGTACAACGTCAGATTCTACTCCAATCATTCAAGGAACCAGTGATTTAATTAATGGTGTGGTAGAGATTCAGTTAGACGGCGGCTCAGTACTAACCACAACAGTGAATGCAGCAGGTCTATTTTCACTAGAAGTCGATGCGCTGACTGAAGGGCAGCATGTTGCCAACGTGAGTATCACTGATGATGCTGGCAATGTAGTAACGCAAACGCTTGAGTTTGTTGTTGATACGTTAGTACCTGTGGTAGATATTTTACCGTTGAGCATTAGCAATACTGACATACTAACTATTTCGGGTACTTCAGAGGAAGCTCCGGGTACGGACATTGATGTAACTGTGGTAGATAGTAACGGCAACGCAACAGTATTTGATGCCCTTGTTGGGAGTGATGGCACGTGGTCGTTATTAACCACGAGTCTACCTGATGGTATATATAGTGTATTTGCAAGTATTACTGATGCTGCGGGTAATGTAGGCCAATCTGCTACTGAGCAAGTGACGATTGATACCATACCGCCATCGTTAGAAATAGATGCCTTTGGTGTACTTAACACGCTAACGCCAACTATTACTGGCACCAGTGACGAAGAGGCTGGTAGCTTAATTACGGTTAATATTACCGACTCTACAAACACACTTTATGAAGTTACTACAACAGTATTAGGCGATGGCACGTGGCTTATTGTTGCACCTGCACTTGCTGAGGGCGAATTAACCATAGAAGCCATTAGTATTGATGATGCAGGTAATATAGCAACGGTGACGCAAACGGGCGTTGTGAGCACCACTTTACCGAGTCTATTAATTAACCCAATAATAGATACAAGCGATACAACTCCTACTATTAGTGGTACTACCGATGTAATAAACGGTAATGTAGAGGTTGTTATTACAGATAGTAGTGGTAATGCAACAACCTATAACACTCAAGCTATTGCTGGTGTATGGACATTAATACCGACCACTCCATTAGCTGAAGGTGCGTTTACGGTTGATGCGACAGTCGAAAACTTAAACCTTACAAGTTCTACAAGCCTAAGTGGCACTGTTGATTTAACACCGCCAACAATTGAGGTTGACCAGTTATCCGTTACTAATAATCCGCTACCAACCATTACAGGTACAAGTGATGCACCAGCAGGTACAACACTGAGCGTGGTTATTACAGATGCTAATAATGATTCACAAACACTTACTGCCCAAGTTGCAGGCAATGGCACATGGTCAGTAACAGCGACTACTCCATTAAGTGAAGGTAGCTTTAGTGCTACAGCATCCATAAGTGATACTGCGGGTAACTCCGCTAGCGATACTATGGTGTCAAGTACAGACTACACAGCGCCAACTGTCGTCATAGACCCAATATCGGTAGGGCAAGATACTACGCCTACTGTTACAGGCTCAGTAACGGGAAGCTTCGCAGGCGCGTTAGTAGTCGTTATGTTTACTGATTCAGCGGGTGCCACTCACAGTGTTCAAACAACAGTTGGTCCTGATGGAACTTGGAGCGTGACCTCTGAAGAAGTACTTCCTGAGGGTAACTACAGCGTAGATGTAAGCATTGCTGATAGCGCAGGTAATACAGGTACGCAATCCACAAGTAGCGCAATTGACTCAGGTATTACAATTGACTCAGGGCTCGCTCTAACCGCGGATCAAAGTCCACTTGTTACAGGAACCGCTGGTGCTGGAGAAACGATATTAGTCACCTTTAGCGGCCCCATTGAGGTCACTAAGCAAGTAAACGCTGATGCATCCGGGGCATGGAGTGCTTCACCAGATACAGATTTAATTGATGGCGCATACACTGTAACAGCGGTAGCAACGGATACATCTGGCAATACAACTTCAAGCGGTAGCGTATCTGGGTTGGTTATAGATACCACACCAATTAACTTTACTGTTGAGCCTGAGTACTTACTTAATCTACTTGGTATAAGCGTATTAGTTGGTTACGAAGGTACATCTGATGGTGGAGAAGGAAGTAAAGTCTATATTGTTGACTCATTAGTTTTAGGCATTGATTTAGCGTTAACTTCAGCACCACATGCAGTAGTAGATGCACAGGGTAATTGGGATTCAGGAAACTTAGACTTAGGTGCTTTAGGGTTATTAGGTACAGGTCTTGAAAACACGTATTTCTACACTGTGGACGAAGCTGGTAATTACCAAGTTAAAAATGGTAATGATGTGTTTATAGAGTCCGGCAATATATATACCTCTGAATCAGGTGCTGGTGACACTATGCCTGCGTCATTTAGCGAAGAGTCAGCATTGGGTGATACGCAAGGTGAAGGTCTGTTGAGCACCGAAACCATCAACTTAGCAAACGCAGGGGCCATGACAAGTTCATCTGAGCAAGTTGTACAAGTAAGCGAAACAGAGCCACTTAATTTAAACGATGTAATTATTGACTCTGAAACAGAGCAATTGCTTGCATTAAATAACTTACTTGACGAAGAAGGCTCTGCAATTGCTTATAGCCCTGCACAAAGTGGAGGACGTGTTGATGAGGCAGCGCCAGCCGTTGATGTTCAAAACCAATCAGAGGAAATGATTAAACACTTAATTGAAAATGGTAACAATCAAACGGATATATAATACCAACCCGCAATAATACTTAATCATTTTGTGGGGCTAAACGTGTCGTTATCAGCGTTAAAAAATTCTCATTTAGAACAACTAAATAGCGAATTTTTTGCCTAGCTAACAACACGTTTTTCCAGCCTCAAAATAGATCACTTAATTACGCGGATTGGTATAAATGGAGTAACCACTTCAGTTAAATAACTGAAGTGGGGCACTAATACTCATTTTATTAAAAGGTGGTTTGTTTTACCTGAGAAACTTATAAAGCTGTTAGCGTTTTATTTAGCACGTTATAAAGGCTAAATATTTAAGACAATTGGTATTGTTTGGGTTAAATAGTAAACCTAAAAAAGCCCTTATTGAGACTTCAATAAGGGCTTTTTCAATAAATTTGGAAAAAGTAAAAACAGTTAAGCTTTTAGATTACGTACCAGCTTACTGTCGGTATTAACCACGCTACCGCCTTGATCGTAGGTCATACTAGTTGGGGCGCCTATTAAAATATCTTTAAGCTGTTTTACACTTAAGTGCGCTTGGCGGGCAGCGTGCGAGTTTACTTTATTTTGTTTTTGGCACTGCGCTAACTGCGCCTTAACTTGCGCTACTCGCTCAGTTACTTCAGGGGCATTTTCATCATTTGCAGCAAAAAGTTTATTCAACTCTTTATCAAGCTGCGTAAGCTTAGTTAAAAAAGACATTTTTTGTTGGGCAAGTTCTTTTAAACCTTCACCTCTACGAGAGGCAATAATACTAAGCTCTTCGTTTAACAGCGCATGCAACGAATCTAAGCAATTTACTTGTTCATTTAACTTAACGCTAATTAAACTATTGTGATCAGCCATATACGTTAAACTCAAAATCAGCCAAGTTTTTAGTCAGCTTTTCAGCATCGATTTGGTATTTACCTTCGGTAATCGCTTTTTTAAGCTCAGCAACTTTTTCACTGTCAAAGCCAGATGACTGCTGCGCTTTATCTTGCAGTGTTTTTAACTGCTGTGCTTGTGGTGTTAGACTCACTGAGTCACTCGCAGCTTTCGGCGAAGGGGTAGGTGCTGTCTGTGTACTTGCAGCATTATCTTTTTTAATATCAACTTGTTGCTGTTTAGCGTTAGTGAGCGCATTAGCTTGTTGATTACTGCCATTAACTTGATTAACCATAATAATAAACCTGTATATTACCCAACTTATGCCAAGTTATCGGCATATACATAGGATACTTTAGTATAAATCGAAATTAAATATTAACTTGCACAGACTCTACACCATCTACGCGTGCATTCAAAATTTTACCGGACTTTTTATTCTTAATCTGCACTTGTTCACCTAAAGTGCCATCTTCAAGTGCTATACCTGTTGTTTTTATCCTAAGTCCTTTAATACTCGCATAAATATTTACGGCATCGCCCTTACAAACCATGCAAATTTGATTAAGTAAAACGGGCATACCGCTGCGTATATTTCGTTTACTGCGGCTGCCAATAAGCATTAAAGGGTCATCTAAATATTGCACTCTAACAAATTGTGAAGGCTTCATTTGTACACTTAAATGAGACTCAGTAATAACCTCCCCACGGGCCAGGTTTTCCGTGGCAACCACAACGGGTGCCATTTTTACTATTCTTACATGAACATACTGAGTCCAGCTTTGCGCATCGTTACACTTTATTTGTACAGTCACCTGACGTGTAAATGGCGGCTCATTTGGCACAACCAACTCTGGGTCATTTTCGCACACTCTATCAGGAATACGGCTATCAAGCGCAAGCGCGGTGATCTCCACATTTTTCTCAAGAGGTACGGTAACTTGTTCAGCAATATGAGAAATTGCAATTTGTTGTAATAAATCTTTACTAAACACTTTTGCATGCAAAGGTGTTGCTAAGCAGAGGCTAGCAAGAAAATAAAAAACACTGTATCTTCTGACTTTTTTTAACAAACTCATAATGTTTCGACTATGCTTATGGTTTCAAACAGGGTATAAATATTTTGCGTCAAACTTTAGACGCTCCCGCGATGTTATGTAGCTTTATAAACAGAAAGCAATTATCGTTCCGCATTACTTGTTTTCTTTAGGAGATTTGAATGGCAGGCATTTTAGACTCAGTAAACCAGCGCACCCAGTTGGTTGGGCAGAACCGCCTAGAATTACTATTATTTAAGCTCAGAGGGCGTCAGCGTTTTGGGATCAATGTATTTAAAGTAAGAGAAGTACTGCAATGTCCTCCTTTAACGAGTATGCCAAAATCAAATGCATACATTCGGGGGGTTGCGCATATTCGTGGTCAAACTATTTCAGTTATCGACTTATCTATGGCCGTAGGCGGCCGCCCGATTGAAAATGTAAAAGATAGCTTCATTATAATTGCAGAATACAATCGTTCTGTGCAGGGCTTTTTAGTCGGCGGCGTTGAGCGAATTGTTAATATGAACTGGGAAAAAATAATGCCGCCCCCATCGGGTGCAGGGCGTTATTCTTATCTAACGGCTGTTACCGAAATTGAAAACGAATTAGTCGAAATTCTCGATGTAGAAAAAATCTTAAACGAAATTTGCCCGGTAAATACAGAGGTTAGTGCAGATCTGGCGGCCGATAGTGCTATACAAAAAGACTTAGGCGAGCGTATTGTATTTATTGCCGACGATTCAGCCGTGGCTCGTAACCAAGTAAAAAGAGCACTCGAGCCGCTTGGCGTGCAAACCGAGCTTGCAAAAAATGGTAAAGAAGCTTTAGTTAGGCTTAAAGAAATCGCCGAGCTTGATTGTAAAAATGATATTACTGAGCGTGTAGGTTTACTTATCTCTGATGTTGAAATGCCTGAAATGGACGGCTATACATTAACAGCAGAAATTAAAGCTGACCCTAAATTAGCGCCTCTACATGTTATTTTACACACTTCTTTGAGTGGTGTATTTAATCAGGCGATGATCGAAAAAGTCGGCGCGGATGACTTTATAGCAAAATTTAACCCAGATGAATTGGCAACAGCAGTTAAAAAATGGGTTCATTGTGATTAAGCAACAATAGGTGTTAATAATTTGAATAATAAAGATTTGCAGCAAAGTGACTACGATCAGTTCCGCTCTTTTTTAGAGCAGCAATGTGGTATTGTGCTAGGCGAAAACAAGCAATATTTAGTAAAAAGTCGGCTTGCTCCGCTTATGGCTCGTTTTAATGTTGAATCTTTATCACAGTTAGTGAGTAAAACGCTTGCCCCCCATGAGCGGCAACTTAGAGCCGCAGTGGTTGACGCCATGACCACAAATGAAACATTGTGGTTTAGGGATCAATACCCATTTGAGCTGTTAAAAAATAAATTGTTCCCTGAGTTCAAAGACACTCGCCGGCCAGTAAAAATTTGGTCAGCGGCCAGCTCTTCAGGTCAAGAGCCATACTCTATTGCCATGTCGGTTGCTGAGTTTCAAGCGCAGCAGCCGGGTGTGCTACGTATGGGCGCACAAATTATTGGTACTGATATTTCTAATACAATGCTCGATATGTGTAAAAATGCAGAATATGATGCGCTGGCATTAGCGCGAGGGCTCTCAGCAGAACGCCGTAAAAAGTACTTTATGGATAGCGGCAATGGAATGGCAAAAGTTGTCGATTCAGTCAGAAAGCAGGTGAGCTTTAGACATTTAAACTTGCTCGACTCTTATGCCTTAATGGGCAAGTTCGATATTATTTTTTGCCGCAACGTACTTATTTATTTTTCACCAGAGGTTAAAGCAAAAATTATTAGCCAGTTTGCCCAAGCACTAAACCCAAAAGGGTATTTGTTTTTAGGTGCATCAGAGTCAATGACTGGCTTAAGTAACGAGTTCGACATGGTTCGTTGTAACCCCGGAATCATCTACCAAAAAAAATAACGCCTCTTCCTTCCCATTAAAAAACGACGCTTTGTGCGTCGTTTTTTCTTTAATAACAACCTCCTATAAAAAAGTAACCTTATTCAAAACTACTGGCTTATTAATTGCTTTAACTTAGTTAAGTCAATTTTTTGGAGAATGTTATGGCTATCAGTTTTGATAAAGCATTAGGTGTCCATCCGCATGCGATGTTGATCCGCTCACAGCGGGCAGAAGTGCTTGCCACAAATATAGCGAATGCTGATACGCCTGGCTATAAAGCAAAAGATATTGACTTTGCCTCTGCATTAAAAGCGGCAAGGTCAACTCAGCAAAGCGGCAATAGCATGGTCACAACCAATGAAAAACACATTGCTGGCGGTACTCGCAGCGTAGGTGGTTCTGAATTATTTCGCACTCCAAATCAAGGAGATACAGGCGATGGTAACTCAGTTGATATACAGGTGGAACGAAACTTGTATACACAGAATGCGATGGAGTATCAGGCAAGCCTGCAATTTTTAAGTAGTAAATTTAAGGGCCTGAATAAAGCGCTCGGTAGTCAAGGGTAATAATTATGAGTTTATATAATGTTTTTGATATTTCAGGCAGTGGTATGAGTGCGCAAAATGTGCGCCTAAATACTACCGCGAGTAATATTTCGAATGCTAATACAATAAGTTCATCCCAAGACAAAACATACCGAGCTCGCCAACCTGTATTTGCTGCCGAGCTGACTAAAGCGTCTGCCTCAGCCAGTAACCCTCAGGGCTCCGCTGTTGGTGTTAAAGTGTTGGGGATTGTTGAGAGTAACAAACCACTACAAATTGAATATAACCCTAATCACCCAAGTGCGGATGAAAATGGCTATATCTATAAACCCAACGTTAATGTTGTTGAGGAGATGGCAAATATGATCTCTGCATCTCGCTCATATCAAACAAACGTGCAAGTTGCCGATGCAGCTAAGCAAATGTTAAGCAAAACGCTGTTACTTGGGCAGCGATAACCGAGGGTAGGTTATGAGTAACGATATTAGTACTAGTTCATCTTTTATGGACTCGATTACTTGGCAAGAGACTCAAGTAGCGACTTCCACTGAAGAGAGCGATGCGTTAACACAGGAAGATTTTTTCTCGTTGCTAACTCAGCAGCTATCGTATCAGGATCCGAGTAATCCGGCTGATAACGATCAGATGATTGCGCAAATGACTAATTTTACCATGGCGCAAGGTATCACAGATTTAAACACAAATTTTGAGTCGCTTGCCTCTTCAATGACTTCAAACTCTGCTTTACAAGCATCAACCCTGGTTGGTAAACAAGCGCTTTTAGAATCTAATACGCTTGAACTTGGCGAAAGTGGCGAGGCAAAAGGATCGGCAGTTGCTGAAGAAGCCGTTGATAATTTAAAAATTAAAGTCACAGATGCCTCTGGGCAACTGGTTAGAACTATCGATATGGGTTCGCAAGCAGCGGGTGCTGTGCGCTTTAGTTGGGATGGGAATAACGAATCTGGCGAACGCCTACCAGAGGGCGAATACACGATTACTGCAGAGGGCAGTACCAACGGCGAGTTTTCAAGCTTACCGGTAGCCACATTCAAAAACATTGAAAGCGTTAATATCAACGGCTCTAGTGGCATTATTATTAACACCAAAGAGGGTGCGGTTAGGTTGACAGATGTCGCAGAGATCGCATAACCATTTAAAAGTATTTCGCCTGCTAGCAGGCTATTAGATTAAAAGTTAGAGGTGAATTATGAGCTTTAATATCGCACTTACAGGCCTAGCTGCCGCTCAAAAAGACTTAGACGTAACAGCAAATAATATTGCTAACGTAAATACCACTGGTTTTAAAGAATCGCGGGCTGAATTTGCTGATGTATATGCTGCATCTGTGTTTAGCGCAGGTAAAACCAAAAATGGTGATGGTGTGCAAACTACCATGGTTGCACAGCAATTTCATCAAGGCTCACTGCAATTTACTAACAACTCGTTAGACTTAGCGATTACCGGCGAAGGTTACTTTGCAATGACCGATGATATTTCATCGCAAGATTTAACCTATACTCGTGCAGGTGCATTTAAGCTTAATCAAGACAATTTTATGGTTGACGCCAAAGGTAATTATTTACAAGCTTTTCCGGTTGATGCATCAAGTGGGGACACCACATCGGTAAGTCTAAGTACAACTAACCCAATTCAAATTCCTGATTCATCTGGTTCGCCTCGCGCTACAGAAAACGTATTTTTGTCATTTAATTTAGATGCAACAGCAGATGCTACAGGCCTTGCTTTTGACCCTACATCAAATGGTACGTATAACTCGTCAACGTCTACAACCGTTTACGACTCATTAGGTGAACCACATATTCTGCAATACTTTTTTGTAAAAGAAGAGGATGCCGCCTCGGGTGGTACTGATAACAGCTGGGAGGTATACGCAACCTTAGATGGGAAAGTTGTAGATGGTACATCAGGTGCAGAGCAAACTACTACACCTTATACACCGATTGCTACACTTGGCTTCGACTCTAGTGGTTTACCTGCGACAACCAACGGTATAGCAAATACTAACGCCACAACATTTGACGAAATTAATTTGCCGGCAGGTGCAGGCACTGGTTTATCGTCAATGCTTGATAACGGCGCGACATTTCCAAGCACGGGTATTGAGTTAAATTGGCGAGATGAAAATAACACAGCAGGACGTATTCCCACTCAGTACTCAAGTGGTTTTGAAGTAAAAGCCCTTGACCAAGATGGCTCTACAGTCGGTCGTTTAGCGGGTATTGATATTGGCACAGACGGCAAAATTGTGGCCTCGTACAGTAATGGTGATTCAACCTACTTAGGGCAAGTGGCTATGGTACGCTTTCCAAACTCACAAGGTTTATCGCAAGTAGGCGATACCAGCTGGAAGCAAAGTATTGACTCTGGCGAGCCGGTAGCCGGTGAAGCAGGTTCGGGTACTTTTGGTAGTATTAATTCATCTGCACTTGAGCAATCAAATACCAACTTAACAAACGAATTAGTTGATTTGATTACCGCTCAACGTAACTACCAAGCAAACTCTCGAGCGCTTGAAGTTAACTCAACAATTCAGCAAAGTATTTTGCAGATTCGATAAGTTAACACTATTTTTGGTTAAGATTTTAAGGCTGCATTTTTGCAGCCTTTTTTATACCTAATACCACAAAAATAGCCTAGCTGAACCGTTCAATACCTTCCTTATATTGCGTCAAATTTAATCTGGCACCTATTTTGCATTTATCAACTCAGAGATTTTTTATGTGAGTCGATGTTATGGACAAAATGGTCTACATTGCGGCCTCTGGCGCTAAGCAAAGCCTACAGGGGCTTGCACTTAAAGCCAATAATTTGGCAAACGCAAATACCACAGGTTTTAAAGCTGACTTCGCGCAAGCGCGTTCTATGCAAGCATTTGGCGAGGGCTTGCCGACCCGAGTGTTTTCTATGCAAGAGCGACCTGGTTCTAACATGACCTCTGGCGGCATAATAGAAACAGGGCGAGATTTAGACATTGCCATGAGCGATAACGCCTGGCTCGCTGTTCAAGATGACTCAGGGAATGAAGCCTACACTAAAGTTGGTACGCTGAACATTACTGCACAAGGCATGTTAGTAACGAGCCATGGTCGTCAAGTTATTGGCGAAGGTGGCCCCGTAATTCTACCTGTCCCTATTGAAAAAATAAGCTTTAGTGCAGATGGCGCCATTCAGGTTCGCCCGCAAGGCGCACCAGCCAATTTTTTAGAAGAAGTAGACACGCTACGTGTTGTTGAAGGAAACAGCAGGCAGCTTGAAAAAGGTAACGATGGTTTATTTAGACCAGTACCTGGGCAAACCGTTGATACCTCTGAAAATGTAAAAGTATTAAGTGGTGCACTGGAAATGTCTAACGTTAATCCAGTTCACGAAATGGTCGATATGATCAACCACCAACGTCAATTTGAGTTACAAGTAAAACTAATGAAAACAGCTGAAGAGATTGACGAACGTCAAGATCAGTTGATGCGCATAGTTTAACTTTAAAATGAGGGCATACTTATGAATCCTGCATTGTGGATAAGTAAAACAGGGCTAGACGCTCAACAAACTGATATTTCAGTTATTTCAAATAATTTGGCGAATGCCAGTACCGTAGGTTACAAAAAGAGCCGCGCTATTTTTGAAGATTTACTGTATCAAAACATCAACCAACCTGGCGGGCGATCATCACAAGATACTGAGTTACCATCTGGCCTAATGCTTGGTGCCGGTGCAAAAGTGGTTGCTAACCAAAAAGAGTTTACGCAGGGCAATATGCTCACCACTGAAAATTCACTTGATTGGATGATCTCAGGCGAAGGCTTTTTTGAAGTGTTGCAACCTGATGGCAATATTGCCTATTCGCGTAATGGACAATTTACTACCGATGAAGACGGCCGCATTGTTACTTCAGGCGCTGGCTTTGTTGTTCAGCCCGAAATGAACGTACCGGATGATGCGCAATCAATTACGGTTTCTCAAGATGGTGAAGTATCTGTACGTGTTGCAGGGCAAGCCGATAATGTGGTGATTGGTCAGCTAACAATTAGCGACTTTATTAATCCATCTGGTCTTGAGCCAATTGGTCAAAACCTTTACACCGAAACGGCTGTTAGTGGTGCGCCTGTGCAAGGTAATCCAGGCGTAGAAGGGTTGGGTACTATTATTCAGGGCTCGCTTGAAACATCAAACGTTAATGTAACAGAAGAACTGGTAAACCTTATCGAAACACAACGTGTTTACGAAATGAATTCAAAAGTAATCTCAGCCGTTGACGAAATGATGAGCTACATCAATCAACAGTTATAATCGTGCACAAGGGGATAGTTATGCGTAAAGTTATTTTATTTGCCGCAGGCACCTTATTTTTAAGTGGCTGTGTTTCTACGCAAAATAGTGAAGTGGTTCAAGACGACCCATACTACGCACCCATGTACCCAGAGCCTGTAGCAGAGCCTGTTGTTGCAACAGGTTCGCTATTTAATACCAACACATTTAATGACCTGTATTCAGATAAAAAAGCGCTTAGAACAGGCGATATAATTACCGTTAAGCTTGAAGAGTCAACACAAGCTACAAAAGCCGCAAAAACTGAAACTGACAAAGAAACCGACGCCAGTTTGGACCCCATTATTGGATTAGGTGGCTTACCTGTAAATATAGGTGGCGACAGTATTCAGTTTGGTATTGGTAGTGATTCATCATTTACCGGTGACTCTAAATCAAATCAGTCAAACAGTTTAGTGGGTGATATTTCTGTAAATGTTATGCGTGTTTTACCCAATGGTAACTTAGTTATCCGTGGTGAAAAATGGCTAACACTTAACACTGGCGAAGAGTTTATTAGGCTCGAAGGGCTAGTTCGCCCGCAAGATGTAAGTGCCGATAACACGGTTGAGTCGAATAGAATTGCGAATGCCCGCATCCAGTATTCAGGTAAAGGGCAAACACAAGAGGCGCAAAGCCCAGGGTGGTTAACACGTTTCTTCAGTAGCTCGTTATTTCCATTTTAAAGGATAGTAGTATGAAAAACATTAAAGCGTTTATTTTGATCATACTGCTAGGCTGGCAATTTTCTGCCAGCGCGGAACGAATAAAAGATGTTTCTATGGTTGAAGGGGTCCGTGCCAACCAATTGGTTGGCTATGGTTTAGTGGTGGGGCTACCTGGCACAGGGGAGCAAAACTCTTACACGCAACAAAGTTTTAGGGGCATGCTAAACAGTTTTGGAATTACCTTACCTTCAACGCAAAGCCCTAAAATTAAAAATGTAGCTGCAGTGGCAGTTCATGCTGAGCTGCCGCCGTTCAGAAAGCCAGGGCAAACAATTGATATTACGGTTTCTTCTATTGGCAGTGCAGGGAGTTTACGTGGCGGCACATTACTACAAACTTTCTTGAAAGGGGTTGATGGTAACGTATACGCCATAGCACAAGGCAGCTTAATAGTAGGGGGTTTAGGTGCACAAGGGCTTGATGGCAGTAAAGTGGTTATTAATACCCCAACCGTCGGCCGCGTACCAAACGGAGCTACTGTTGAGCGCGAAGTTAAAAGTCCTTTTATGCAAGGCGACTACATTACGTTTAACTTAAATCGTCCAGACTTTACTACTGCAAAACGTCTAGAAAAAACAATCAATGATTTAGTTGGTCCTAATAGTGCACAGGCGATTGATGCAGCCTCAGTACGCGTTATTGCCCCGCGTGATGCATCGCAAAGGGTGTCTTATTTATCAACGCTTGAAAACCTAGAGTTTAAGCCTGCTGACACCTCTGCAAAAATCATTGTTAATTCACGCACAGGCACAATTGTCATTGGCAAAAATGTGAAGTTACAGCCTGCGGCAATAACCCACGGCGGCCTAACAGTTACGATTGCTGAACAGCAAAATGTAACGCAGCCTAATCCGTTAGCAGAAGGCGAAACCGTCGTTACACAGCAAAGTATTATTGACGTTAACCAAGATGATTCTCGTGCGTTTGTATTTAACCCAGGCGTCAGCTTAGATGACTTAGTGCGTGCTATAAATGAAGTAGGTGCAGCACCTGGCGATTTAATGGCTATTTTAGAAGCCCTTAAAGAAGCGGGTGCAATTAACGGACAGCTTGTTGTTATTTAAATTATTAAAAGCTCGGTGTTACAACAATGTAGCCGAGCTTTTTTAATAAAACCTGCCTTTAAAATGCCTTTGGCTTAATTTTTGCATTTATCGAAGTATTATTCATTTTTGTGTCAAAAAGCTGATGGAAACAAATCACCTCGATAAGCAAAACTTTTTTGATTTAAGTAATCTTAATACTTTACGTCAAGACGCCTTAAACAGCGGTGATGCATCTACTGATGCCTCTAAAGCGGCGCTTAAAAAAGCAGCGGCACAATTTGAAGCTATTTTTACGCAGATGCTTCTAAAAGGCATGCGTAAAGCTAACGAAGCATTTGAAGATGAAGACAGCCCGTTTAACTCTAGCGGCGTAAAGTTTTTTGAAGAAATGCACGATCAGCAGCTCTCTTCTGAGCTTTCATCAAATGGGTCTTTAGGCTTGGCTGATTTAATTGTGCAGCAGCTCTCTCCAGAGGCTGAAAACTTTATGCCTGGCTCAGTGTTAAGAACAACCAACGACTTTATCAGTGATAAACGCGCAGGCTCTGAACTACCCCACGAAGAACTGAATAATGTTGAGCAAGTAAATAAAGACGACTTAGCCCTCAGCAGCGAAGCAACAGACACTAAAACCCCAACACAGCCTGTACAGCAACCGACATTTAATAATGCTGGAGAATTTGTGAGTGCAGTGTGGGAGCATGCCAAAACAGCGGCCGAAAAAATAGGTTTAAACCCTGCAGTGATGGTCGCTCAGGCGGCCCTTGAGACTGGTTGGGGCAAGCATATTATTAATAAAAGTGACGGTAATAGCTCAAATAACCTGTTTAATATTAAATCAGATAAAAGCTGGGAAGGCGACAAAGCAAGTAAAGTAACGCTTGAATTTGAGCAAGGCACGCCTGTTAAAAAGCAAGCAAGTTTTAGAGCTTATGATTCTATAAAAGAAAGCGTAAACGACTTTGTCGATTTTTTAACGCAAAACCCACGTTACGAAGAAGCATTACAAAAAACAGCACAGCCAAACGAATTTTTAGATTCGCTACAAAAAGCAGGCTATGCAACGGACCCTAATTACGCGAGCAAAATAAAAAAAGTGCTAAATAGTAGTGAGCTTAAAAATATTGCAACAAGCGCGTTTACCCAAGGAGTGAAGTAATATGTCGTTTAGTTTATTAAATATTGCCAGTTCAGGGGTGCGTTCAAGTTCTGAACTGTTGCAAACGACCAGTAAAAACATCACCAATGTAAATACCGAAGGCTACGTACGTGAGCGCACTGAATTTACCACTATGGTAGATAACCAAGTAGGGCGCGGCGAAACATATCGGTTATTGAACGAATTTGCCCAGTCGCAGTTAAACCGCGATACGTCAAATAAATCGTTTTTTGATCAATTCGTAACAGAAGCCAACCGTGTTGATACTATTTTTTCGGAAGAGTCTAACAACTTATCAACCGGCATAAATTCATTATTTAATAACGTGCAAGAGGCGCTAAATCAGCCGTCTTCATCAGTTGCTCGTTCACTCGTAATGACCGATGCGCAAAGTTTAGTTGATCAAATGGACAGGCTCTCAGGTATTGTGCTTGAGCAACAAGGTATAGTGAATGAGCAGCTTGAGATTTTTTCTGAAGAAGCCAACTCACTCATCCAAAATATAAATACGTTAAACCAAGAAATTGCAGTCGTAAATGGTACTAATAACGCATCAGACGCGAGTTCTATTTATAACCAGCGCGACTTAGCTATTCGTGAATTATCAGAGCTCGTAGATATAGAAACACTCGATGGCCCTAATGGCGAAAAACTCGTATTTATGGGCAGCGGTGAGTCTTTAGTTATGGAAAACGGTACATTTAACTTGTTTTCTTTGTCGGGCGACCCCGATCCTAATTTTAAAGAATTGACGCTTGATGTTAATGGCGGCAAAGCCGTGCCGCTAGAAATAGATGCAAGCAAATTAAAAGGCAAAATTGGCGGCTTGCTGGCTTTTAGAGACGACATACTTGTGCCTGCACAAAACCAGATTGGCCAAATGGGATTGGCAATTGCAGATGCGTTCAACGAGCAAAATAAATTGGGTATGGATGCTAACGGTGAGCTAGGCGGTGATATTTTTACTATACCTACCGTGGGCGCTTATGCATACCAAGATAATACCGGCGGTGCCAGTTTAACTGCCACGCTTGAGGCCGGTAAGGGCAGTGAACTGCCTGCCAGCGACTTTATTGTTACTTATACCGCTAATGCAAATGAAGTGAGCATTCAGCCCGTTGATAATAAAGGGGAGCCGATAGGCAGCGCTTCTTTAGCAACGATACCGCCATCTGGTGTCATCGACTCAGACGACATTACAAGTGGGGAGTCGTTTGGTTTACAAATTAATGTAGCAGGTACAGGTAATACCGGTGATCAGTTTCAAATTAAACTTAACTCTGAAGCGGCAAACAGTATTTCCCTTGCGACAAGCCGCGGTGAAGACTTAGCTCTGGCATCGCCTATTCGTACAGCTAACAGTATAGATAATGTAGGCACTGCCACTATTTCAGCTGGAGAAGTAACAAGCGTTACATCGGGTGGCTTTACCACCGCCCCTAGTTTAGCCAATGGTGATATCACTCTTGTTAAAACGGGCGCTGCAAATGAATACCAAATTACAGATGCAAATGGCACCACAACCTTTACTATAACGCCACCGGCAGAGGGTATACTGGCTCAGGCTGGTGCACCTTATAGCAACTATGGCTTTGACTTTGACATTGAAGGCACGCCAGCCACTGGAGACACTTTCACCCTTGAATTTAACGAAGGCGGCTTTGATGATAACCGCAATGGTTTAAAGCTCGCTGATTTACAAAATGGCGAATTAGTGCGTAAAAATGTAGTGACAACAGCAGCAGCTGATAATCACGACACATTTAATCAAGCCTATTCGGGGTTAGTGAGTGATATTGGCGTAGTCACTGGTCAAGCCATTACCAGTGCCAGTGCATTTGATGCATTAGCCCAGCAATCTGAAGCCTGGTATGAATCGCTCTCGGGTGTAAACCTTGATGAAGAAGCTGCCAATTTACTACGTTTTCAACAATCATATTCGGCATCAGCTCAAGTATTGGCTGCTGCCCAAGAAGTTTTTGACACCTTATTAAGTGCGGCGAGGTAATTATGCGTTTATCAAATAACTTAATGTATCAAAACAACATTAATAAAATACTCGATAACCAACAAAGTGTTGCTAATGCACAAGAGCAAGTAACAACAGGTAAAAAATACTTAACTACCTCAGAAGCACCTGCCGCTATCTCGCAAGGAATGCTGTATTCAAATAAAATACAAACAAATGAGCAATATACTAAAAATATTGACCAATTAACTGGCCGACTTGAGACTGAAGAAACCATTTTACAAAGTATAAATACCAATATCCAACAAGCGCAAGAGCTAGCGATTCAAGCAGGTAATGGTGTTTATACTCAAGATGATTTAGAGTCAATCGCGGCTGAGCTGAGTGAAATACAAAAAACACTCGTCAATTTGATGAATACCCGCTCAGAAGACGGTAAGTTTATATTTTCAGGCTACCAAGACAGCACTCAACCCTATCAGTTTGACTCTACAACAGGTGAGTACACTTATAATGGGGATCAAGGCCAGCATGTTATAACCATTGCTGAAGGGGTGAGTATTAAATCAAGCGATAACGGTTTTGATACATTTGAAAAAAGCGATGCAAGGTTAGATGTTACAGATAATCAAGCTGCTATCCCGGTAACTACCCCTGCAAATAATATTACAGCGGGCACGGTTTATGTAGATGGTCAAACAGAGTTCGACCGTTTCCATCAAGATAATTACAATGCTGACCCAACCGCTGCGGCAACAGCGAACACGTATAATGTTATAATAACGCCAGGCGCTACCGCTAATGACCCCGATACTTATGAAATATTGCGTGACGGTGTGTCGCTAAGCCCTGCACAAGTTGGCGAGATAACGGATGAGCCAATCGATTTTGCTGGAATGAAAATCGAATTTGAAGGCGAAGCACCAGGCCAGCTTGATTTTACCCTCGAAAAGCCGCACAAAGAAAATGTGCTTAATACATTACAATCACTCATTACAGGGCTTAATGATGGCACACTGGATAACAATGATTTTCAGCAAGTGCTAGCTGATGGTGTAGTACAGCTTCAAAATGCAAGTGAGCAAGTCGTGTATACGCAAGCGAGCTTAGGCGGGCGTATGAATGCGGTTGAAAGTGTAAGCGACTCAAACCTTGCGCAAGATATTCAAAACAAAAGCAACCTTTCTGATCTAGTAGAAGTAGATATGGCAGAAGCTATTAGTGACCTCACTAAACAAGAAACCGCACTGCAAGCCTCGCAAGCCACATTTGGCCGTTTAACTAACCTTTCATTATTTGATTACTTGTAAATAAATTATAAGCAGAAATACCTTGCCGCTTTAGTTAGCATAAAGCGGCAAAAACCTCCCTCAAAAAAGCGGCAATAATTTGTCATCCCTCCAGCTAAACAGATAACTTAATTATTAATGTATAACATTTTATAAAAAAGCATTTAAAAACATTGATTTATATTTGTTTAAGAATTGGCACAGTAAATGCTTTCTAATAATTAGAAATTATCGAATAGTGGTTCCTGTTAAAACGTGTTGAACCACACTCTGTTTAAACCTAGGAGATGGTAAAATGGCATTAACAGTAAATACTAATGTGTCGTCACTAAACGCACAACGTAACCTAACGAGATCTGGCGAAGGCCTAGCAACCTCAATGGAGCGTTTGTCATCAGGTATGCGTATTAATAGCGCAAAAGATGACGCCGCCGGCCTACAAATTTCAAACCGCTTAACCTCACAAATAAACGGATTAGCTGTCGCTCAGCGTAACGCAAACGATGGTATTTCAATGGCACAAACTGCTGAAGGTGCCATGCAAGAATCGACTAATATTCTACAGCGTATGCGTGAACTAGCTTTACAGTCTGCCAATGGTTCCAACTCTGCGGATGACCGTGACGCTCTTCAAAAAGAAGTTTCTGCACTCCAAGCAGAACTAACACGTATAGCTGATACAACATCATTTGGTGGACAACAACTACTTGACGGCACTTATGGTACGAAAGCTTTTCAAGTAGGTGCAAATGCAAATGAAACAATCAATTTATCTTTAAGTAGCGTAGCAGCAAGTGATATTGGAGCTAGCCAAATTAACTTACAAAGCTCCACGTCGGGGTATGGCTCAAGCTCTGCTGTTGCTGATGATTTATCAGGCGCACATGATATAACTGCAGCAACTTATACTTTAACTGGTCGTGGTGGAAAAGAGGTAATAGTTGACATTGCTGTAGGTTCAAGTGCGCAAGATGCTGCTAAAGCGATTAACGAAGTTTCAGATACAACTGGGATCAAGGCACAAGCACGGACTCAGGCTACAT
>NZ_LKDV01000047.1:0-21541 GCF_001401875.1 Pseudoalteromonas sp. P1-13-1a
GGCTTTGGTGGCGTGTTTTGTATTTATACATACATTGCCGATACCATTTTAGATGTAACTAAAACAGCCCCTTATACTATTTCTATCGCCATGGTTATGTTTGGTATTGGCTGTACATTAGGTAATTACCTATTAGGTAAAGCGGCCGATAAATCTGCCATTAAAACCACCGGCCTTGCACTGGTGTGCACCATTGTATTTGCCATTGCCTACGTTAGCGCGAGTTACAATATTTGGCTGCTGTATGCGGTTATATTTTTTATTGGTTGCAGTGTGGGTTTGGCAACGCTTATTCAATCATTATTAATGGATGTCGCCCCAGAGGGCCATGCTATGATTGGTGCATTAGTACAATGCGCATTTAACACCGCAAATGCTATCGGCCCTTGGGTTGGCGGGGCTGTTATTGCACAAGGTGCAGCACCTAATCAAACAGGATATGTGGCAGCTACGCTGTTTTTAGGTGGCTTGGTAATGTGGTTTTTAAGCTACTTGCAACTTAATAAACAGCAGCCCACCGCCCAAGCTTGTTAAGCATATAAAAAGAGCGGCTAAAATTTAAGTCGTATACCTTTTCGCTTATTTCAGTGCTTTATTCTAAAAGCAATCCCATAAGGGCTGCCTCTCAAATAATAACGGTATGCACTTTGATGTGTTTACACTAACGCTGTGAATCAACCCTGACCAAAAAAGCCCAACAAGGTTGGGCTTTTTTAACTTAAATGTCGGTTACTTATCCAGTAACGTATTTATCTCATCAATGAGTGAATGTATACGTTCAGCATTTTTTCCTAAATCACTTCGGCCCACGCGTGACTTACTGCGTATATCTACAAAGCGTTGGCTGCCTTCGTCATTGATACGCACAACTACATCATCTTTAAAACCAAACCATGTGGTAGTATCCGTTGCCTCTACAATACCCGTAGCCGCATTAACATTAACAAGCTCAAACCCTAAATTTTTAACCGCTTGTTCTGTAGCAGCTAATAAGTCTGTTTTTGATTGTGCATAATTTAGAGTTTTTAGCTCAGGGTAAGCCTTGCGTTGCTGCTTGGCTGTTTCTTCTCCTGCGTATTCAGCTGGGTTTTTAGCATCCGCTCGCAACGGTACAATTGCCACAAATTTTGGTGGATTAATTAAGTCGGTCGAAATATCATGGATCGCCGGTACGCTTTTAGCTTTACTCATCATGCTCAGTGGCATTGCAATCGCGATGGCTGCAAACACCACTGCCATTAAAGTGCTGCCTATGCTAAGCGTTTTACGCATAAAAATAACTTGTATAACAAGCAGCACTAATGCAGCGCCGCCCACATACACACCAAATCTAAAGCCTGCAAACGCAGTACTGAGCTCAACAACCCCATACTTATACAAAGGCCCAGGCAGTAAAACGAGTAAAAAAGCGATTAAACTTACTAAGCTCACTAAAATTTTCATTATTATGATTCCTTAATCATGTGTGATCTTTAATTTTAAGTATTTGAAACCATTACGTTATACTGCCTAACACGGGATTTAGATTACAATCAACAGCCAACGTCACTGATTATAGATACCAACTCGCTGTAAGCGCTGCAGTTAACATATCAGTATCTTTACACAAAAAAGTCCAAGGTTTCGCTATTAAAGTGACTTAAATTAGGAAAAATATCAACCAGCTCTGAAACAGGCACACCAAACCATTGCGCGAGCGTTGCAAAGTACTGCTCGTTAGCCACTTGCGGAATTAACCGCCCACCGCCGGTATCGTATTCGCCCTCTAATTGCTGAGTAAGTAGCTCACCATAAATATTACGTCCTTTTACCGCACCACCCATTACTATTTGATTACCCGCCCAGCCATGATCAGTGCCATCTCCATTTGAGGTGAGCGTACGGCCAAAGTCCGACATAGTAAATGTGGTAACTTTATCATTCATGTTTAGCTCTTTCATGGCACTATTAAACTCGCTAAGCCCTTGAGCTAGCGTATTTAATAACGCTGGGTGTGCCGTAAGCTGATCATCGTGGGTATCAAATCCCCCCATAGAGACAAAAAACACTTGGCGCTGAGTACTTAACGACGACTGCACACTAATCGTTTTAGCCACCGCAGCTAACTGCTCACTCAAGCTAGTATCACTAAAAGAAGTAATTAGGTCAGGTGCTTGTTCTAGCGCACTGTTCATAGTTTGCGTATTGGTAATTGCACTATTTAAGCCATTAGCATATTCACGCCCAAGCACATGGCTTGCATTGCCTAACACACGATTCATTATATTAGTAACGTGGTCAGTACGCGGCTGATAACCACCAAAGGCGTTAATCGTACTTATACCACTTTTGTTAAGCGCAAAAGCACTGGTATTTGTGCCTGTTTGCCATAAGTTTGTGCCATCGAGAGAGATATTTGCCGCAAACTCGTCATGCACAGCTAACCGTTCGAGCATACGTGCGCCCCACCCACTGTTTAAAGAGGCTTTTTCTCGGCCGTACATCCATGAAGCTTGTTGATCGTTATGTGAAAACAAATGCTTAGGTAAAGGTACTGCGTTATTTTTATAGTCAGCTAATGTAGTGGGAGTAAGCAAAGTGCCTACGCCGCCAATAAAGGCTAAATCATCCGACTCAAACACACTCTGTAAAGGCGCAAGTGAAGGGTGGATGCCCACACCACCTGCAAATTGCGAACTAACACTTAGCGACAAAGGATTTTCTACTGCGAGGTTTTGCCGACTTTGCTCATATAAACTGCGCTGCTCTCCCTCTAGGGGGAGCAGCATATTAAGTGAGTCGTTTCCGCCGTATAAAAACACACACACTAGGGCTTTATAATCACCAAGTTCTATTGCATTAGTTGCGCCCGTTAGCGCCTGTAGCTGTAAACTGGTTAAAGCGGCTGCCGATACCCCACCTTTTAAACATAATGATAAAAATTGCCTTCTATTAATGCTCATTATGCGCTCCTAATACTGCACGTTAAATTCTGGTGAAATAGCAATCATGTATAACAAGTACGAAACCCTTACACGGTACTGCTCCTCGTTAAAATAAGCATCTAAATCAAGCAAGGCTTGCTTAGTATCAGCGCTCATATTGCCGGCAAAATACAAGGTATTATATTGTTCTATCAGTGCATTAATGCCATTTTGCGCCAAGTAATCCATATCGCTTTGTACATAGACATAAATACCGGCTGGGTTTAAATCGGTATGCGCTTCAGCGGTACTCCAAACTAAACTTGCAAATAGAGCGTTCATTGTGCCTATTAAAGTCGCATCGTTAGCTATTTGTAATTCGGGGGCGACAAGCCCTTGGGAGCGCAAAGTCGCACTTTGGTAATCTGGTCTGAAAAAATTAAATACAGACGCTGACTGCATTGGGCCTTGTCCGTAGCTGTCAACCAGGTTCCACGTTTTATAATACCCTTGTAGTGACTTAGCATTAAGGTTTCGCCAAAACTGTACGGTTTTTAAAAGCGGTTCTTTAATTTTACCTTGATAGCTAAGTACGCTGCCAAAATGTCGCGCTTCATCATCTAAATAAATCGCTTTAACAACTGCGGCTAAATCGCCTCGTACACCGCTTCCATTGTCATTAAACACACGAGCAACGCGCTCTACATATTGCGCAGTCGGGTTTGAAGTAATTAACCGCTGAATAAGCTGCTTAGAAATAAATGGCGCTACATTATCGTGATTAAACAAATTATCGAGGGCTATTTTTAGCGACTCCTCCGGCCCATAGTCTTGAGGTATAACCTCACCATTTAACAGGACTTTTTCTTTGCTCGAATGGTACTCACTATAGGCTTGCATAGGGTTAATATAATCGCGACTTACGCGTTTAAAAGTTTCACTGCCTGCAAATGTCCAGCCTGTAAATACACGCGCAAACCCTTGTATTTGCGCCTGCCCGTAAGTTGCTATGCTATTGCCGTTTGTATCTAGCTTAGCGCTGCCATCAAGGTTTAACTCATCAAGCCCTATAGTAAATAATTGCATGACCTCGCGGGCGTAGTTTTCATCTGGGCGAATATTAAGTGCTTCATCAGCTTTTTCGTTCCCTAAATGGCTTAGGTACGTGCCCATAATTGGCGAAAGCGTTACCTCTTCGAGTAACTCTCTAAAGTTGCCAAATGCATGTTTAAGTAATAAATCGTAGTAAGTAACCATGCCCTGTGGTTGCGCACGTAAATCGCTATTTTCATCCGATACAACTAATATTTCACTTAGTGCAAATGCAACGCGCTGACGCAGCTGATCGTCACTTTGTAGCACCGCTTTCCACCATGCATCTATACGGCTTATGTATTTAAAGTCTTCATCATCTTCAAGTGTGACAAGGTAGTTACGGTGGTAGCCAATTGGCAGTGCTATTTGGTTATCGAGCCATTGTTGCTCACTTAAACCCTGGGCATTATTTATTTCAGCAAGCGTTGGGCCCATACTGGCTTGGTGTAATAACCTAGCAGCACTGTGCATATCCATGCTGTTTTTAGCTACAAATGTAACGGCTTGAGTGCTTGTAGCCCCTTCGTTATCAGTGGCTGTTACACTAAATGAATATGTTATGGGCGCATAGCTTTGTGCAGCAGGTATTGTAAGGCGGGTACTTAACGCTTCTAGTGGCTCACTCAATAACGTTACGCCTGCAGTTTGTTGCCAAATCACACTGCTTATAGTGCCATCCTCATCGCTTGCTGTTGCAGTTAGCTCAATGGTTTGTCCTTTTTTTAATTCGCTAGGAATATTGGATACGGACAAGGTAGGTACTTTATTTGAATTAACGGTGGGCGTATCATCGCCGCCAGAACCACCACAGGCGCTGAGTAATAAGGCACTACTTGCCAATAAAACTGATTTGTAATACATGTTAAATCGTCATCGTAAATTTAAGAAGGTACGTTAGTATGTACCGAGTTTGATGCGATTATTGAAACACAAAATTTACAACTTAACCCTTTATTTTTTGTAACCGAGGGCTATTTAACTGTTTTATCGTTAATATTAACCTCAATAACGGGCTTTTTTTTGTTATAAACATTCACTTTATTAGCGGCTTTAGTCACACGCTGCCAAGGCGTTTGTAGGTTCTCGTAAATTGGCCGCCAATACGCATCTATTACACTGTTGTGGCCACGGTCTTTATTGCCTACGCCTACAGTAATTTTACCTACTTGATGCGCTTTTATTAGCGTGCCACAAGCTCTATCCCAAATGGCTAAAGCAGAGCCTAAATTACGGTCAAAGTGCTTTGGGTTATCGCTGTGATGAATTTGGTGCTGAGCTGGGCTAATAAACCAATTTTCTATTTTTTTACCAAAGCTCCACCATACGTGAGAATGGCGTAAATTAGCGCCTAACGCATTGAAGGCAAATACAAATACATTAGCACCAAAAATATCTAGCATAGTTAAGTTTCGGCCAAAGCAATACACACAAACGCCCACCACAAAACCTTGCGCTAACGCCATTCGACACGCATATAAATAGCTTTCAAACGGGTGGCTGCGATAAATAGTCATTGGGGTGAGCACTAACGCACTATGATGCACTTTATGAAAATGCCACAAAAACGGCACCTTATGCAGTGCTAAATGTAATAAAAAGCGGGTTAAATCATCAAATATAAAAAGCAGTACAGTAAATATTACTAGCACCACAGTACTTGGCAGTTGCCATACAGCACGCTCTCCAAAAAGCCATTGCAAGACATCGCTTACGCCAATCGCCACAGGTACCATAGTTAGCACTATAGGCACCCATAGCGCGGCTTTGAGTAAACGATTTATAATTAGCAATTGATAGTCAAGCTTGGCGCTTTTACTAAGCCAAATACGCTTACTAAATAAATAACGCCCCAGCCCACGCCAAGTGCGCTTTTTTTGTTGGGTGCGGCCCGAGAAATACAGCAACATAGCAATAACTAACGCCGCAATGCTATAGCCAATAAATATGCGTTTATTGGCATCAAACAAATAATTAGGCGTTTGCAGCAGTGTTTGCCATAAAGTCTCGAGCATTACTTACCTCTTAAAATTGGTATTTATAACCTACAGCAACACTGCGAGGCTTACCAGGACGTGCACCATACGGGCGACGACTAACAATATTATCTTGGTCAAACAGGTTATCTACCTTTGCGTAAATATGCCCATATTGATCAAGCTCGTAGCGTGCTGCAATATCAACAACCGTAGTTGATGGCACATCAACACCGGCTAATGGCATAGCAAAGTCGTTGCCTGTTGTATTGCCAACTTCGCCCGCTGAATAAGCAACACCCGCAGCCTCTGGCATATCTGATGTGTATTTTATTAATACATCCACAGACCAATCGTTATGTGCAAGCCCTAAACTTAGTGCAGCTTGATGATTAGGTAAATACGGTAGGTGATCGCCTGGGCGAATGTGCCCCCACTGCGTAAATTCACTAAATAGCTCTTCTTTAAATTCGCTTTGCGTATAGGTATACGTTAAACGCACAGGAATATCGATACTTTCATTTAGTGAGAAGGTTTGTGCAAATTGAGACTCAACGCCCCACACATCCACCTCACCACCGCTAAATTCACGATCAAATTCGTTTGCAATTCCACAATTTGATTGTCCGCAGCTTTCAACTAAATTTGAGTAATCGTTAAAAAAGCTAACCACCTCAATTTGGCGATTACCATCGTTATAACGGCCACCAAATTCATAGTTTACGCTTTTTTCAAATTCATCATCCCCTTCACGCACTGGGCTCGATGGACTTGATGGCACAAAGCCTTGGTGCACACCAAATAATAACCCTGCGTTTTCAGATAACTGATAAAAACCACTTAAGCCAGGTAGCCAAATTCGGCTCGATTTATTTTGCCAATCGTTTTCTTGCCCCGGCGAATCATTCTGATACGACATATCCATTAACTCACCGCGCACGCCTACACCGAGTGTTAACTTATCGAACGTCACTTTGTCTTCAATATAAACAGACCATGCGTCGGTAGACTCCGTATTTTGCGTTGTAAATACACTTGCAGTATCTGTGCGGGTGTTAACCGCGTTCACCATAGCGTAGGTGTCTTCAAAGTGGTCACGCTCTATTTCATCTTGATGAAAACGAACCCCAAACGAGAGAGAATGATCAAGCCCAAATGCCGCCACTTGCCAGTCGCCATCAAACTGAATCCCCTGTGAGAAAAAGGCTCTGTCGTTAGTGCCCATGGTCAAAAACACATTGCTTTCGCCATTTTGAACCGAATCTGCTTGACCACTAATAACGCTATATTCACGTTCAAAACGCGTTGGGTCGGCCAAAATATCTGACAAACTGCCACTGCTGTTAGTAACTGAGTTAAGCTTTAACCAAGCACGCTCAAAGTCATTACGATACGCTCGGGTAGTCAGTGCAAAATTGTCAGTGCTCAACTGATGAGTAAACATAACCTGTGTATGCTTAGTGTCCATATTTGCAGGGCCACTGGCAGCATAACGACGATATGGGTTTTGATTATAATCATCCTCTGTTAAACCAAGATAAGTCTCATTTGAAAGCTCATCTGAGTACGCTAATTTTAACTCAAAACGTTGCTTAAACTGCTCACCATCGAGTTTGTAATCTAATTTAACTAATAGGTCATCTTTTTCAAAGCCGGTGTCTTGAGCGCCATCAAGCTCTTTAAATCCGTCGCTTTCTAGGTGTACTCCTTCAACTAAAAAGCCAAACTGCCCTTCGCGGTTGCCATAATACGCGTGCGCTTTTTTATAACCATCAGACCCTGCTGATACATCAAGCATACCACTGGCATCATCTGGCACTTGGCGCGACACTAAATTAAGCGTACCAGCCACCGTTTGTGGGCCATAATGTATGGCAGCTGGGCCTTTAAATACCTCAACCGCAGTCATGCGTGTAGTTAGCGGAAAATAATAAGCCGCGGGAGCAGAATACGGCGCAGGGCCAATTAAAACACCATCTTCTAATATCGTGATTTTTTTACTACGCTCCGGGGTTACGCCCCTAAAACCAATATTAGGCCTTAGCCCAAAGCCATCTTCTTCACGTATATTTACGCCAGGAACCTGCGATAAAATACGGTGAATATCATCAAATTCAAATTGTTCAAGCTGCGCTTCACCAATCAAAGTGGCGGATCCCGCCTCGGTACGTAGCTTGTCATTGTGGCTAATAATTTGAATATGCTCTATGTCGCTTTGTTGCTCTGCAACTGCTTGGCAACTTACGGCCATAAGCAATGCAATTGTAAGTTTATTGTATTTCATTGTTGCCCTTAGTCGTTATCGCCTGCAGAAGTAGTAGGTAGCTCAAGTGCTAATTCATTGATAAAGTCATTTTTAAGTTCATCAGTAAGTACTTTCACCTCGCCATGCACATCACGTACTTGTTGCTCATTACTTATGAGTAAATCTGCTAACGAGCTATCAATTTGGCTAAGTGTAGTCTTTAGTGCTGCAATGCCTTCTATTAAGCGCGTTTTTGTTGCCTGTGCTTGCTCTGCATCTAAAAAGTCGTCAAAACCAGTGCCCGCCTCTGCGCCTTCTAAATTACCTATTATTAACGCTTCAAACGCGGTTAAATTGTTACGAATATTATCTAAAGAACTTTTTGCATCTAGGCTTTCTACATCTTCAGGGCACGCTGAGGTACCACACGAATTTGAAAAAATTCCAATTGGCTCTGCTAATTTTTTATCTTTTACGAGTGTATCGATGTAAAACAGCGCATCGCTAATATGGTTAAGTGCTTCATGAGTAGTGCTAAAGCGCGCACCGCTGTCTCCTGTATTTTTTAACTCATTCGCAAAACCGTTATCACCTTGCCAAGCTTGTAATAATTGTGCTGAGGAGTTTAAAACATCTTCACTTGCCACCACCGCAAACTCACATCGAGCCTGGCGACGCGCCAGATCAGTACGGTTATTCCAATCAGCCAACGCCTCGTTAGCAACAGTACAGTGATGATCTAATTGCTCGTTGAACAACACGTGCTGAAGTGCAAATAAACCCCTACGTGTTGCTGTTCTTTCGTTAATATCATACGGGCGATTTTGATCTTGGTTTATCACTCCGTCTTGGTTATACACCACATCTTGGTCTATCCCACAACGGCTAAACGTAGGCCAAGAGTATATTTGATTGCGCAATTGGCCTGAGTTATCAAGTAATGGCCCCATTTGCATCATTTCGGCTTGCTGCCAGCCCGCCATGGTATCAAGCCATGCTTGCTGTGCCTGAGTACGCAGTGCTATGGCCTCTTCAGAGCTTTCTTGAACGCTTTGCAATTCGGCTTGACAGTAATTGGCTACTGCTTGCGTTTGTAGTTGTGCTTGTTGATTAAACAAAACAAACGTAGGTGTTATTACATTGTCGACTAAGTTAGCAACCAGTTGTGCTTCATCAAACTCTGTCACCACAGGCGTCGTAGTTTGCCCGCTATCACCACCTTGAAAATCACTGCCCGTGCTACTTGAGCTACTTTCACCACAGCCACTAAGTGTTAAAACAGCTGCTGCAACTACGACCCCTTTTTTTGCATAATTGATCATTATTTCAACCCTAAAAACTTCGAAAATTAAACGGCAAAAGGCCAGCCCGTGGGCTGACCTTCCTTGGTGCTAAAACAGGTGGTAATTACCAGTTTTCAACGTTTTGTGCATCAAAGCCGTATACTTGCTGCATCAAATCACGCGCTTCAACTAACTGTGCTTTGTAGGCATCTGTTAACTGTGGCGCCTCACCTAGTAACGTATGTAGCTCGGCAAATTTACCTGCGTTATCGTCGCTGTAAAAAGGTGAAAATGGGTTAAATTGAAAATTCAGTGCAAAACCTTTCATTTCACTAAAGTGCTTAGCTAGGTTAGCAAAATCTTCAGCGCTTGCCTCTGTACCTTGCACTGTATCAATGTCAGCTAATGTATCGTTAATGTAATGAACAACAGTCGCTGCAATTGCATTTTCCCAATTAGCTACAGCAATATCGCGCTGTGCTAATAACTGCGTTTTTTGCTCATCAGTTAATGCGCTTGGTGCTGCATCGTTAATAATTTTACGACCCGCTATAAACGCCGTCATTGCTGCGCTGCTAAAGTCAGTCGCAACTGTTGCACCGTTATCACGTTTAGCGGCATTGACTGAATTACCCCAGTTGTACTCACTGGCTAAATCTATTTTTCCATCGCCATCAACATCTGCGTTTGCACTACCATCAGCAATAGCGTCGTCGCTAAACTCTAAGTAATGACGAGCTGCGCCAAAGTAACCAAAACCTTCATCATATTGATGCTCTAAAGTGCTGTAATTAGTGCCAGCGGCTGCTGCATCGGTGTTATCTTCTTCAAGCCCTTCGTCTAGGTAGTCATCTGTACCTTGCGAGAACATTAACGCACCTAATGTGTGTTTTTGAATAAGCTGATTTAAATCAAGGCCACTTGTTGTAATATAAGCTGCTGTAATGTCGTTACCATTTACATCTTCAGATTGTGTGCCGCTTGCTATTGCATCTACATTAGCTGCTAATAAATCAAAGTAATGAAAAATAAGGCCTTCAGGTGTTTTAGCTTGAGTACCAAAGTCACTCCACCCTTCAAATGTGCCTTCTGTTAGCCAGTCTTCTTCCATTTTTGTTGCGTCATTACCGGCAACTTTACCCGTTAACGATTTACCTGAACTTGAAATTTCAGCAAATGATTGCTGTAGCGTTGTGCTGCCATCAACAAACAAAAAGCTATTATCTTTTACGGCTTCGTAATCACTCCAATACGCCATTAGCTGCGCTTTTACAGCATCGCCTGTCAAGCCATTACTTTCGATGTAATCTACATCTAATAAACCTATGTAGGCTTTAATTTGCGCCGAAAGCGCATGGCGAGCCACTTGCCCTGTGTAACTTACAGCCGAATTGCTTGTATCGACTGTTGAAGCAAATTCGTAAACATTTACGCCATCTTGCGCTTCAATATCTGTTACAGATACGCTCAATGTTTGCGTAAAGCTTAACTCACCGGCATCGGTTGCGGTAACTGTTACATCTAGGGTTTCTACTTGCTCAGCATTAAGCGCTAATGCGCTTTTAAGCGTTAATTCATTGCTGTCGTTAATTTCAAAATACTGCTCATCATCAGCTAGCGTAAATACCATACCTGTTGCATCGTCATCGGTAGCACTTAAAGTACCGACAACTGCACCAACTACATCTTCTGTTACAGCTGATGTTGATAAGCTAATTGCAGTAGGTGCCGAATTAGTCACTGTTGGTGTGGTCGGTGTTTCATCGCTATCGTTGGAGCTTGAGCCACCACACGCAGTTAAACCCAAAGTTGCAGTAATTACTGCACTAGCAAGGAGAGATTTACGCAAATTCATGTTGAATCCTAATATTGTATGTGAATCATTCTTATTTGTAATAGCGACTATTCTAATTACAAATAACTAACAATCAACCTAAATGTTTAGTTTTTGTTTAAATTTTTAAATAGTTTTATTTTTTAGAACAAAAACCTTATTTTAAAGTCACTATTTAATAAGGTGATTCAATACGTTAAATATTAAGTAATGGGTCAATCATCCACATCTATCAAGTGTATTAAAAACTTTACTTACAATAGCTTAATATTTTAACTTGGCGCTTTAGGTAGGTAATTTAGTGAAAAAGTTATTAATGTGTAAATTCAATACTAGGATTATGCAGAAATAAAGATGTTTTAACTTTTTAGATAAAAAGCTGGGTCAACAATTATTATTTACTTCAATAGCGAGCCACTTATAGCGGTTGTGGGTAAATTTTTGCTTCACATACTGTGTTACGGGCTTATATCAGCCTATTGATTAAAGGTATACTAAAGACCATGAGAGGTGGTAATGCATTAAATGTGTAACTTTACTACTCACTTTTAGCTAAGCCATATAATGACAGAGCCTTTTTTATGAAAACAGACATTCGCTACCGTTTTGAATCCTCGCAAGTTGCCAACCGTTTTGTGCATGTACTAAAAGATTGGCCCGTAAACCAAGTTAAAACACGCTTATTTAATGGTGGCGACAGTGTAAAAGTTACTTACGAGTATGATGAAAGCGGGTTTGATTACACCTCTGCAGAGCTTGATGACTTAGCAGAGCAACACGGCGGCAAAGAGGTTTAACCAAAAAAGTTATTCGTGGTATTTGCGGATCATCGCCACTTTACCATTCTCAACCTCTATTACTTCCATCATTACTGATGTGTACTCTATTGGCTGTTTGCTTTGTGGGTGAATACCTTTAGCGTGGTTTTTATAACGAATCGCAAAGCCGCTATTGTTAAATATAAAGGTATTGAGTAACTCACTTTTATAGTGGGTATGCGCGCCTAAATAAAAACTCATCCCTTTGCGCATTTGTTTTTTACCATCAGCAGTGCGAGAGTCATCTATTTGATAAGGTATATGCTGGCTGCCTACATCGTCTGTTAATAAAGCAAGGTAGGTTTCAAGCTCTTTAGCTCCTGCATTAGGGGTTTGCGTGGCGGTCATGGTTTTGTAGTAATGCTGCGCAAATGTTTTTAAATCAAATGACTCTTCAGCTCCGGCTGTAAAGCTAGCAACCAATACCAAACCTAATGTTAAAAGTAACCTCATTGACTATTCCCTGTAGCTAAATATATTTTATAGGTACATTACCTTAGAACGTTCAATAATCAAACAAATAACATTATGTAACTAACACCTACATTTTGCTTTTCACTCTATTAGTTGCCACGCTGTTGGCTGGGTCGTCTGGCCAAAAATGCTTGGGGTAACGTCCTTTCATTTCTTTTTGTACATCGCGATAACTGGTAGCCCAAAAGTGCGCAAGATCTTGCGTAAGCTGTAAAGAACGCTTACCCGGCGATAGTAACTCCATAAGCAGTGGCAGCTTGCCATTAGCAAGCACTGGCGTACTGGTTAAGCCATACACTTCTTGCATGCGCACGCTTAACTTTGCAGGGCCATCTAGTTGGTAATTAATTTTTATATTTGAGCCACTCGGTACCGTTAACCTAAGCGGTAACAGTGTTTTTAGGGCTGTTTGCTGAGTCCAGTCAAAACAATTTTGCAGTGCTTCAAAGTAGTTAAACTTTTTAAGCTGATCGAGTGTTTTTATGTCCTGTAAGTACACGCCCAACCAATCGTCAGCTGTTTCGATAAGTTGCTGCTCGCTTATTGACGGGAACGTATCGGGCATAAACTGACTGGCTAAACTCATGCGTATTAATAATTGTTGTGCATCGGGTTGTTCATTAAATAATGCAAAGCCGTGTTTAGTAAATAAATTAAGCCACGCTTTAGCGCGCTCTGTTTTATCAAGCTTTTGTTTGCTTGGTTGGCTTGTAAGGGTAATAGCACCGAGCTTTACTTCGTCTTGGTGGATAAAGCGCGCGGTTTTTTCATCAAATTCACAGCGGGTGAGCGTAGTAAACAAATGCGGTAAGTAACCTTGTAGCTCAAATGGGCTAAGCGCTGTAGCTGCAAAAATACGCGTGCCTTTATGGCCGCCCATGGTAGCAATAGCAAGGTAGTCATCGTTATGCCAGTAATCGGGGTTTAAATCAGCGCCCGCACCATTGGCAAGTAAATAGCCATTACCGCGTTTTTTTGCGATGCGGTCGGGGTAAGCTAATGCCACCAGCAAACCTAAATACTCGGTGTTTAGTTCGCTATTACTGTCGGTTACTTTTAAGCGGCTTAGCCAGTATTTTAACTGCTGCTTAAATACAGGGTGTGGCCTTTGCTGCTGGCTATGTAGCGCTAAACTTAGCTCGTTGGCGGTGTTTATTCTGCTCTCAAGCAGCGCCACTAAATAAATTGCTAAACGATAAATACCAGGGATCTCAACCTCAAGCGCCTGCGCTTTTAAAAGCATATGCGCTAAGCGAATATCCGCCCCAAAACCCAGCATGTTGCTGCCCAACTTGGTTAGCTTGCCTTTGGCGTCGATGGCTTCAAGCATAGTCAGTAAGCTCATTGCTTGTGTGCATTGCTGCGTTGTTGGCATATCAAGCAAGGTGAGTTCGCTAATATTTGCGCCCCACTGCTTTGCTTCAAGCATAAGTTGGCTTATGTCTGATGTGAGTATTTCGGGGCTATCGTGGCTGTTGCGTCGCTCAAAGGTTTGCTTTGAGCCAAGCCTGTAAACCACACCTGGTTCTATTCGCCCTGCACGCCCTGCTCGCTGCACGGCAGAGGAGCGCGATATACTTTGTGTTGTAAGCTCCGTTACACCTGTTTTTAAGTTAAACGTTGCGGCGCGGCGTTTACCACTATCAATAACAATGCGAATGCCTTCAATGGTTAAGCTGGTTTCGGCTACATTGGTGGTAAGCACTATTTTGCGCATTCCTTCAAGCGCAGGAGCAATCGCCGCTTGCTGATTGGCTTTATCTTGCTCACCAAATAACGTGGCAACTAGGCAGTTACCTGGCAAATCATTAAGCGCTTGCTGTACACGTAATATTTCAAATTGCCCAGGTAAAAACACCAGCGCACTGCCGCTTTGCTCGTTTAGTGCTTGTTTTATTAAAGCGGGAATAGCATCAAGCCAACGGCTTTCATCCTTTATGGGTACGTATACTTCGTCTATGGGGTAACTTCGCCCACTTGACTGAATAACTGGGCAATCAAAAAACTGTGTGTAGCGCTCTGTATCAAGGGTTGCCGACATAAGCAGTATGGTTAAGTCTTCACGCAGCGCACTTTGGGTCTCTAAAGCAAAGGCCAGTGAGGTATCGGCTGCAATTGAGCGCTCATGAAACTCATCAAAAATCAGTAAATCAATATCGCTAAGTTCTGGATCGTTTTGTAACATGCGAGTAAGCATGCCCTCAGTAACTATTTCAAGGCGCGTATTACTACTTACTTTACTCTCGCCACGTACACGCAGGCCAACGCTTTGCCCCACATTTTCGTTTTGGCACTGCGCTAGGTAATTGGCAATATTACGTGCAGCTAAGCGGCGCGGCTCCAGCATTACAATACGTTTAAAATGGCCGTCGCGCATAAGTTGTAGCGGTAACCAGGTTGATTTACCTGCACCAGGTGGTGCTTGTAATAACGTTATAGGGTTACTTTGTAATGTAGTTACTAGTTGTTGATATATGTTTTGAACCGGCAGCACTGCTATTTACCCAAAATTGCTTTGTATGCATTGTAACAAAAACCAAAAATAAACGCGCCGCTAAAGCTGTGTGGTTATAAAGGGCACCATAATCAGAAATAATTACAAACCGCTCTGTACATTTTTTAAGAACATGCGCGCTATATTAATTGATACTGCGCCAATAAAACATAACAGTATGATTATAAATACAAAATTTAAATTTAATTTATTGGTACACGCCTTGCTCCTTTTATAGTGAACGTTAATTAAATCTAAGTAAGGAGAAACTTATGAACAGCGATCGTATGAAAGGTAATTGGAACGAACTTAAAGGTAAGGCGCAACAAAAATGGGGCGATCTTACTGACGACGATTTAGACAAAATTGAAGGTAGCCGTAAGGAGCTAGTGGGTAAAATCCAGCAGCAGTACGGTAAATCTAAAGAAGAAGCAGAGCGTGAAGTAGATGAGTTTGAAAAAACTCACTAATCGCTAACTTCTAAAAAACCGCCATTTGGCGGTTTTTTTGTTTTATGGCTAATAAAGGTAATTATTTACGTTTTTAATTGGTTACCTATAGGCAGTTGCCTAATACGCTTACCGCAAGCGGCAAAAATAGCGTTACACAATGCAGGGGCGTAAACCGGCGTTGCGGGCTCGCCTACACCAGCAGGTGGTGCATCGCTTTGTATTATTTCTACTTCTACCTCTAGTGGTGAATCGCTCATACGCGGTACGCGGTAATCATGAAAGTTACTTTGCTGTACGCGGCCTTTATCAAAGGTAATACCATCGCTTATTGCGGTTGTAATACCGTAAATAGAGCCACCTTGGGTTTGGTTTTTAACGGTATCGGTGTTTACAACCGTACCTGCATCAATAGCCACCCACGATTTAATCACGTTCAAATCGCCAGCGTCCGATACCTCTACCTCAACCACAGTAGCCACATAGGTTAAAAAGCTGCGGTGCGCTGCAATACCTAACCCGCGACCTTTTGGCAGCTTTCGGCCCCATTTACTTATCTCAGCCACTTTTTCAATAACATGGCGTAACTTGCCAATATCTAATGGGTAAACGTCTTTATCGGCGCCATAGTTATCGTACGAGGCATTTTGCTCGGTTACATCTAAAATACGATCAGGGCCTATGGTTTCGAGTAAATAGTCTTTTTGGTCGCGCCCTGCTTTGTGCGCCGCTTCAGCAATAAATGACTGAATAGCAAAAGCATGAAAAATATTTGATACCGAGCGCATCCAGCCTACTCTTGTTTTAGCGGGTGCTTCGCCATTTTCTAGCTTTAAATTAGGTGAGTTAATAGGGTTATCGGTAAAGCCTAAGCGCAGCTCAAAACCTGCAGGCGACGTTGCCCCTTCTTGGAAGGTAGACATAATTGGCGAAAACGCCGTGCGATGTAAATAAGCTTCTATGTTACCTTTTTCATCTAGTGCAGCTTCAATATGTTGAGCCGATACCGCATGATAAAAACTGTGTTGTATATCATCCTCTCGCGTCCATTGTACGCGAATAGGTTGCCCTACTTTCATTGAAATGTATGCGGCTTCTGCCGAAAAATCAGGTTTTGATTTACGCCCAAAACCGCCACCTAGCATGGTGACATGTACGTTAATTTTACTCTCGTCCATACCCAGTAATGCGGCTACGGTTTTCATATCTGCTTGCGGGTTTTGCGTTGCAGCCCAAATATCTACGCGGTCTTTATGATACATCGCCGTAGCGCACGGTGGTTCCATTGGTGCTTGAGCTAGGTGCGGCGCATAGTAGTCTGCTACTAACGTATTGCTCGATTTAGCCAATATGTTGGTGGCATCGCCTTTTTCACGCACATGCGCTTGCGGCTCACTCACTGTTTGTAATAACGACTTTTTAAAGTTTTCTGAATTATAATCGCCGTTTTTACCATCATCCCACACTACTTTTAGTGCTTTACGCGCCTGCCATGCAGCCCAGGTATTTTTAGCAACAATAGCAATGCCGCCTTTTGGCTGAAATTGCGGCGCACCTTTTGGAACAGGCATTTCAATAACATCAACTACGCCATTAATTGCTTTAGCGGCGCTGGCATCAAACGATTTAACCACACCACCTACTACCGGCGGGCGCTCAATCATCGCCACCAGCGCTTTTGGTTCGCGTACATCGGCAGCAAATGTAGCTTTACCGGTTACTAAATCAGTTAAATCTATGTGCGCCATACCGGTATTGATATAGCGCCATTCTTTGCGTGTTTTAAGTGTTAGCTTGTCAGGCTCTGGCGGTGTAATACCAAGCGCGAGGTCGATTAAGTCTTTATAGCCAAGCGTTTTCCCTGAGCTGTGGGTAACCACGTGCTGATTAGCTGTACAGGTGTGTGGCTCAACGTTCCAATATTTAGCAGCTGCGTGCTGCATCATATAACGTACACTTGCGCCCATTTCGCGCAGGCGCTGCATGTTGTAGCGAATACTGCGCGAGCCATCGGTATTTTGATCCCCGTATTTAGGGTCGCCCTTACCTTGAATAACCACTACTTTGTCCCACGCCGCTTCCATTTCGTCTGCCACAATTTGGGCAATGGCGGTACGAATTTGTTGGCCCATTTCAGAGCGGTGGCAGGTTATTTCAACCATGCCATCGGGGCGCAGTGCTATAAATAAGTTGGCACGTTTTGCTTGCTCAGAGGGTTGTTCTAACACGCCAGCAAACGCTTTTGGCGCACTACCCACAAAATAAGTACCTAATACTAATGCACCTATTGCGCTGGTTTTTAAAAATTGACGGCGGTTTAGGTCAAAGTACGTATTGCTGTTTTTCATACTTCTTCCCCTTGTTCATTAGGGTCAAAATATTCAACGCCCGCAATAGTTTTAGCTGCCGACTTAATCGCTTTATGAATACGCGGATAAGTGCCACAACGGCAAATATTGCCCGACATATTACTCACTATTTCATCATCAGTTGGGTTGGGGTTAGCGGCTAATAAGCTTGCCGCTTGCATTATTTGCCCACACTGACAAAACCCACACTGCGGCACTTTATGCTCAACCCAGGCTTTTTGCACGGGGTGGTCGCCCTGCTCGCTTAGCCCTTCAATAGAGGTAATATTACGCCCTACTACAGCCGATACCGGTAATACACATGAGCGCTGCGCTACGCCATCAATATGTATGGTGCACGCACCACACTGCGCCATCCCACAGCCAAACTTAGGCCCGGTTAAATTTAATTCATCTCGAAGATACCAAAGCACCGGCGTTGACGGATCGCCTGTAAACTCATGTTTATTACCATTAACGGTAAGCGTGATCATATTTAACTCCTTGGCAAAGCGCTTTAAAGGAATGCCTTGTTGCGCGAGAACGGTTTGAATAATTGCTACATTTTTAGCCTACCACTTAGATCAATTTTATTGAAATTTTTATCGGCGAACTGCTAATTAATAGCCGTTATTAAGTGACCGCTTATTGGGTATACATAAGAAGGGTTTGTTGACTCTACTTAGCGCTTATAACTCGCTCTTTTAATAACTGCTCATCATCTTTATAAACTTCAAGCCAACCAGGTGGCGATGTATCGCAGCCAATGATAGTAACGTGTAGTATGTAACTATAGCGTCCGTTTTTAAACGTATAATGATGATTACCGCCAGTGCCTTCAAAGGTAATATCACCGTTTAATAAAACCATATCGGGCTTATCGCTTGGCTTTTTATCAATACCCCACGCTACATAACGGTAATTTCTATCACCTAAATCATCAACGCGAATATGGTAGCTAGCCGTTTTCCAATCAAGTATTGGCTCTTCAAACGTATTAATACTTGAATGAAGTGATTGCTTGTCTTGTTCAATTAAGCGTTTAGCAAATGCCTGCTCTTTAGCTGTGTGGCTATTTATACCGATAATTTTACCGTCAGTATCAATCCACATCACGCCGCTATTTAGCATAATGCCTCGCCAACCTACGCTATCCCAATCGGTATTAATATTAGAGCTGCCAATAACGGCAACAAGTTCATCGTCAAACACTTCATCAAAGCGGTTAATAAACTCAGCTTCATTTTTAATGTCAGGCAATGGGTATTGCCTTTTTAGAGGGTAGCGAATATGCGCAGCAATCTCAGTTTTATCCTGCGTTTTAAAAGCAGCAATAACAGGTAAAACACTCTCATGATACTTTTGCTCAAGCGCAAATGCGTTCGATGTGAAAAGTAGAGATATGCAAAGTAAGATGTAATTTAGATACTTCATGAATAGTCCTTTATCTAAAGTAATAGAATAGATTTATAAAGAGATTAAATGTATTAGAGTTTTAGGCAAAGTATATCTAATAACCTAAAAGAATAAATATTTATTGATTTAAATCAATGGAGTACGAATGTAATCCCACTTAAAGCTTAGCCTTTACTATTTTTTAAAAAGGCAGCAAATTCGTGAGGCGAACTATCATAAAATAGACGTATTATATTTTCTGTTTCATCTTCATTTTTATCTATAAAGATTTTAAAGGTGCTACGCTTAAAGAATGGCCCTAGAAAGCGCCTTCGGATGGAGGCACTGGCAGAAATGCACCATAATTTTTTTTCTAGGCAACTTATTTGCAATGAAGCCTCATTATCCCCTAAGGATTGAAAAAATAAAATTTTCATGGCGGATTCTGAACTCTCATTCCCCCAAATAAAACCTTTGAAAAAGGTTATAGCTTCACTAATGTTTGGTTGTAATGGAACATCCTGCTCCGCTTCCTCATCATAATACCCACAAAAAATATTTTCCATTAGATATTTTTTCCTTTTAAGTTATAAATTTTCAGCTTAAAGAAGCTAAAAATCACATTAAATAAACCTTATAAACTATACAGCTTATTAATAAATACATAGATTATTAATCCGCATATAAACGAAGCCAGTATATTTGAGTAAATTCGAACGTCATAGTTTTTCATAAAGCGCTCTTTCATTATAGTTATTGGGATCAAAACTAAGCACAAATAAGCAAACCAAGAAGATACAAATATATCTGCTAATTTAGATTGCACTAAGGGAGCGCTATTGCCATATTTTACGTTACTTATCGTCTCAAAACTCTCACGATCGAATGCGATGGCAGCTATACCAAATAAAAAAATTATATGAGTAAATAATAAAGCTAAATTTAGCGCTCTTTTAAACAAGCTGATTTCATGAGTTTTAATAATACGCGATCCATGCATTTTAGCTTCCTGTTCCTAAAAATTGATTTGAAAGGCTAATCTGACTTGTTTAACCTCAAAGCGAAAATTAAATAACGTTCCTGCGAATAAAACAAGTTTGCTTTTACTTTTTTTGGCTAACCAAGTTTGGGTGCCATGGGTTGAAGTATCATAAAAAAGCACATCGCGAGATACTATGATAATATTTTATATAAACCAAACTTACTTGGTGCTTTTTAAAATCAATCTAAGACACTTTACTTTTTTAACCTAAACAAAGCCTGCTACTTCGTTTTTCATTGTAAAAGATTTGAAGTGAAATCTAGCTTATTTTTCTTATAGGGGCTCTTGCTGCAGGAGTAGCTATGTGTTTAATTTATATACTATACTAGATAACTAAAAAATTGTAGTTAGTCTAAGAGTTGCCAATAATGCATACGTCGAAGCCGTATAAAGTGTAGCCGCGACGTCTTTTTTTTACCTTGTTTAAATGATGATTAAAGAGAATTTAATGAAACACGACAGAGTAACATTAAGTGAAAATATAAAGGGTGTTTTTTTATTTGTTTTATTCTTTATCATCACCTTAGTTTTACCGATTGCATCATATAATGAAGTGGCATTTGTCTTTGAGGCGTTAAATAATCACCCGATGATTTTTAAGGAAAAGAGTTTTGCTCCGAGCTTAATTTTAGGCACGCCAGCATTTGCTATGCTCACTCGACTAATATTATTAAAAGTAAGAAACACTGAAGTAGAGCCAGAGCTTCTAATTAAATGGTATAAGCTCTGTGGGATTACTTTAATTTTACTATTAGTTTCAGTTCCTACTTATACTTACTTTATTGAAAGTAAAATTAAAAGTGAAGGCTATATTATTTGTAACTCTTACAGTGGCAGCACTAGAGGAGCCCCAGATGTATGGGTTACCTCTCAACACTACTGCATTAAAAAAGGTTACAGAGTCAGCTCAGAAATAATAGATTGGTTAAAACAACAAACGACTGAACCAAAACCAAAAGATGTTATAAAAAAAGTAGATGAGCTACTCGCTAATAGCCCTTGATGATTTTTTAAAATACACACAAAAAACGAGCCACATAGGCTCGTTCTTGTTTTGATCTGACTCCATAAAAGTAGACACCTATTTAGGAGTCAGTTCTCATGAAAGTAAAAGCGTTTCGTAAACATACAGAGGAATTTAAAAGAAAAGTGGTGCAGGAGTCGCTAGACTCACACGGTACCGTTAAA
>NZ_LKDV01000048.1:0-21284 GCF_001401875.1 Pseudoalteromonas sp. P1-13-1a
GTTTTTACTTATTCTTACATGGATGTAAGTCATTAGAATAACGCAGGAGCAGTTATCGAGCCCACTAGGTTACAAACCTCGCGCCGCGACTTAATCGCCCCTAGGTTGAACAAATTTCAATCCGCAAAGGTAACCCCCCCTAGTAAAAATAAGCTTATTGGCGTTTACCACAGTGACGGCAAAATAAATGGCTGTTACGCTGATTAAGCTGAGTTTTAATTGCTTTATTGGCCTCAAGTTTACTCAATCCCAGTTTATAGCGAAGTTCCTCTAAGTGCATGCGCTGTGAGTCATCTAGGCTGCCGTCATGGATTTGTTCATGTACGGCGTCTTCAAAAAACTGACGACGTTTACGTATTTGCTCTGAAAAACTTGAAGCAAGCAAACCCGTGGGGATTGCCACCATTCCCATGCTCACCAAGGTGATCACCCCACCAAATAGCTTACCTACAGGAGTAATGGGCACAACATCACCATAACCTACCGTGGTAAGCGTGGCCATAGCCCACCACATAGCCGCAGGGATAGAGCCAAATTTATCGGGTTGTATGTCGTGCTCTAATAAATAAATGCCACACGAGGCGAGTATAAGCACCACCGACATTATAAAAAATGCGGCCAGTAATGAACTTGCTTCGTCTTTAAATGCTTGTAATAGCAACTGCATTGCACGAGAGTAGCGAGTAAGTTTAAACACTCTTAGCAGCCTTAATACCCGTAAAAAACGTAAATCGAGAGGAAACATGAACATTAATAGACTCGGTAAAATGGCTATTAAATCAATAAGAGCTAAAGGTGATAAAAAATAATGCAGCCGACGTTTTACGTTTGAACCTTTTATAGCTGCGTATTTGCTTTTATCGACACAGGCCCAAAGTCTTGCGAGGTATTCAAGGCTAAAAATAGCCACTGAAATTACTTCTAATAGTAAAAATTGCGGGTAATAAAGCTTATTTATACTTGGTACTGACTCAAGCACAATGGCAACAACGTTAAGCATAATTAAAGCAATTAGTGCAGTATCAAGTATATGCCCTGCTGTTCGGTAATCACCGGTTCCTTCAAATACCTGCGCTAAAGTTTTCCGTGCTGTGTTTTTCATTTTTTTAGCTTTAACAGCATATTAATACTGCCTTCTTCAAAATCACGACTGATAGTAAAGCCTAACTTACGGGCTAGTTCTATCATGCCGGTGTTCTCTGGTAGTGTTATGCCTTCAATGACTTCTACGCCTTGGCGCTTACAGTGATTTATTGCAGCACTCATCAGCAACCTACCAAGACCTAAACCTTGGTAGTCAGAGCGAACCACTGTGGCAAACTCCGCATGTAAATTATCAGGGTCCATAATAACCCGCGCTACACCGAGGGTGCGGCTTTTACCTTCAAAGCGTTGGCAAACAATAAAGGCCATTTCTCGGTCGTAATCTATTTGTGTCATTTTTGCGAGTTGATCGTGATTAAACTGGGGGAGTTCGCCAAAAAAGCGTTTGTAGCGATCTTCTTTATTAAGGGATTGATCAAACTCTTGGTGGGCTTTTTCATCTTCTGGACGAATAGGCCTTAATGTAGCACGTGTGTTATTTTTAAGGGTTACTTCTTCTACAAGGTCAATAGGGTAAGGGCGTATACATAAACGTTTACGATCGCTACGTGTCTGATAACGGTTAACAGTAATGGTGGCATCAAGCACTAAAAATTGGCCGTTACTGGCTAAAATAGGGTTTAGCTCCATGGCACTTATGTCAGGTTGATCGACAACAAGTTGAGATATACGTGTGAGCAGGGCGCACAGGCGGTATTTATCGACTTTTTCTGGCAGGATACGATCTTTTAATACGCCTTTATCGTTTGCTGCCGCAATGAGGTATTTAGCTAAGTTCATATTAAGTGGCGGCAAAGCAACGGCTGCTTGGGCATACTCTAATCCATTACCTGCTTCACCAAGTAATAAAACGGGGCCAAAATTAGGCTCGGTTTTAATGGCGATTCGCAGTTCATTAGCGCCGGCGCGCGGCGCCATTTTTTGCAATGAAAACCCTTCAATAACAGCATCTGGATAGGTGTTTTTAATGCGTATCAGCATGGCAAAGGCGGTTTGTTCAACCTCGTTTGCATCGTTTAAGTTAAGAACCACGCCCCCTACTTCTGATTTTGAGGCAATACTTGGGCTAATCAACTTTAATGCTACGGGAAAGCCTAATTCAATTGCTTGCTCACGCGCTTCTGTGGGCGTGTAGGCCACTTCTGTTTTAATACACTCAACACCATAATGACTAAGGATTTGGCTTGCTTGATGCGTGGGCAAGTAGCTTTGATCTTCTTCTAAAAATTCATTAATGAGTGAAGTGGCCGCAGTTTTATTTATTTTGGCATCGTCAGTGTTTGATTCCGGAGTTTGCGTTAAATGCTTTTGGTTACGACGATAGCTGACCAAGTGCATAAATGCGCCAACGGCACCCTCGGGCGTGCGATAGGTTGGAATAGTATGGTTAGAGCAAACACGCCTAGCGGCATAAGCTGCATCTTCCCCCATAAAGTTGGTCATGACATAAGGGCGCGCCATCTTTGGTATTTTTTGTAAGGTTTGCACTATCATATCGGCGTAGTCTTCACTGGCTGCAAGAGCTGAGGGAGTATGAATAATAAGTAAGTTTTTAACTTCTTCGGCGCGTAGTAAAATCTCTAATGCTTGCCTGTAACGGGCTGGTGCAGAGTCGCCAAAAATATCAACAGGGTTAGATGTAGTATCCGACTGGGGGATCACTTTATTTAGTGCCGCTCGGGTTTGCTCGCTTAGCTGGGCAAGCTTACCGGAATTTAAAATCAGCTCATCAACCGCCATGACACCCGGTCCGCCGCCGTTAGTTAAAATGGTTAACTGCTCAACTTTTAACAGTTTTGGGTGAATGGCGAGTGTTTGCGTGGCCGCAAAAAGTTCGCGCAGGTCACTCACCCGAAGCATACCAGCACGTTGAAAAAGCGCATCGTACACCGCATCTGAACTTTGTTTGCCACCGGTATGGATTTCGGCGGCCAGTGCGCCTGCGCCAGTTTTACCCGTTTTAATGGCTATGACGGGTTTGCTAAATGCAGCCGCGCGTGCTGCTGAGATAAACCCGCGGATATCCTCTATATTATCTATGTAGAGCAGAATCGCTTTGGTTTTTGCATCACGGCCTAAAAAGTCGAGTAGCTCGTCAAAATCAATATCTAGGCAATCACCCACAGATACAAAATACGAAAAGCCAATTTCTTTATTTTTAGCCCAATCTAAAATAGTGGAGCACACCGCTGCAGATTGCGATATAAATGCCAGTTTTCCCGGTGCTGCTACGGTGTGTGAAAAGCTGGCATTGAGACCAATATGCGGGATAAGTAGCCCTAAACAGTTTGGTCCAAGCAAGGTAACGTTATGGTGATTAGCTGCATGTTTCAAGGCCGTTTTTTGGCACAATGAAAGTCCATCGGCAATCACAATCGCACTTTTACAGCCAAGCTGGCCTAACTGCTCAATAATGCTTAGTAAGGTATTTTTATTAGTACAAATAACGGCTAAGTCGGGCACCTTGGGCAGCGCTGCAATATCAGGATAAGCAAGCACTCCATGTACTGCACTATGGGTTGGGGTGACGGGCATAATTGGCCCTTTAAATCCGCCTTGTAATAAATTGCGCATAACCACAAACCCCGCGCGAGTAGAGGTATTCGAGGCGCCAATAACAGCTACCGAGGCCGGATTAAAAAATTGGCTAATACGCTTTAGGCTCATGCTATATCCTTGGCTGATAATGTTTTGCGTTATTTATACTCACAATGTACCCTGTTTGCTGTGTTATTTCGAGCGCGTAAATGCTTATTATTGATATCAATCAAGGAGATTTTTGTGAATAAAACACCCCATTTTTACACTGTTATTGCTGCTATTTGTTTAAGTATAGGCTTAGTTTTATTTGGCTTTATTATTAAAAGTGCTGCCGTTGATGTAAAAAGTATGGACCGAAGTGTGCAGGTAAAAGGGTTAGCTGAGCGTGAGGTTAATGCCGATACGGTTATTTGGCCCTTGCAATACACCGATGCAGACAATAACCTAGAAAAATTGGTTAGTCGAGTTGAGCAAAAAAATAGTGCCGTGATTGCTTTTTTAAAGTTACATGGCTTTGATGATGACGAAATAAGTACCGGCAGCCAGTCAATTATTGATAAACAGGCCCGTGAATATGGTAACGATAATCAAAAATTTCGTTATTTAGCCCGCGCTAACATTATTGTTTATTCTAACGCGCCCGACAAAGTCCAAAATGCATTAGGCAAAGTAAGCCAACTGGCGAAGCAAGGTATCGCAATAGTACAGGATAGTTACGAAACCAGGGTCGAATATTTATTTACCGGCCTTAACGATATCAAGCCTGCAATGGTGCAAGAGGCTACAGAAAAAGCCCGAGAAGTCGCTAACAAATTTGCTAAGGATTCGAACTCAACACTTGGCAAAATAAAATCCGCGCGCCAAGGGCAATTTAGTATTAGTAATCGCGACTCTAATACCCCTCACATTAAAAAGGTGAGGGTGGTCACCAGTGTAGAGTATTATTTAAGTGACTAAATCGCTCTCACTAGGTGGGCAATGTGTGCTGTTGAACGTTGCAGATAAGCTGCACTAAGTAAAATACCGGTTTCGTTAATGTTTGCGCCTTTTAAAACATTTACTAATTGTTGTTTAGCGGTTGGGGTTTGTTTTTGTTCTATTTCCATAAGCGCTAATAAGGCTGAAAACTCATGCTTTACTGGCGTGCTAGGTTTATCAGCATAAGCAATATAACAGGCAACAGGAGTAAGGCCGTTAGCATTAGTTTGTGCTAAGGCTTTTGCTAGTCCATCGTTAGATTCGAATAACATTAATGAGCGTACGTAGTTAAAAGGCAGCTTGTGAGCATGGGCGTGTTTAAATACACTGTGCAGCACATTATTTCCCCGGCTGTCTTGTGCTAAAAAGCCGTTATTTTCTTTTAATGCCGGTGTAAAAAACGTTAATGCATCAGTCGTTGTTAATTGGTTTATAAAAGGTGTTGGTAAGGTGTTGGTTGTTAAAATACGTGTTGCCACATTTTGCATAAAATCGTATTTGATACTCATTCGCAAGGCACTTTCGTAAAGGTGGTTTAGCTGCAATGTTTGTTGCGCAGGGGTTAACTGTTTAAAGTCGTTATCAAGCTCGTCTAGCTGATGCTTGGCAATGCGCGCATTAAGTAACTGTATGCTTAAGTCCATTCTTAACTCTACCTTTGAGCGTTTTTATTACTATAAAACAAAAAAGGCCGCATCAGCGACCTTTTTCTATTTATAACCAAGTATTAAGCTTTTTTACTTGCTACCCACTCGTTTACAAAGTTCTCTAGTACGTTAAGTGGTACAGGGCCATTTTTAAGTATAACGTCGTGGAACTGACGAATATCGAACTTATCGCCTAGTTGCTTTTTAGCATCTTCACGCAGCTCTAAAATCTTAAGCATACCCACTTTGTAAGCCGTTGCTTGCGATGGCATTACAATGTGACGCTCAACCATTTTAACACCGTCAGATGTGGCGTTAGGCGTATTATTTACGTAGTAATCAATACCTTCTTGGCGAGTCCATTTCATTGCATGAATACCGGTATCAACTACTAAGCGACACGCACGCCATAATTCCATCGAAAGGCGACCAAAGTCTGAGTAAGGGTCTGAGTATAGGCCCATTTCTTTAGGAATGTACTCTGAGTATAAACCCCAACCTTCAATGTATGCTGTGTAGCCACCAAACTTACGGAACTTAGGTACACCTTCAAGCTCTTGTGAAATAGCAATTTGCATATGGTGACCCGGAATACCCTCATGGTACGCTAATGCTTCCATTTGGTACGTTGGCATTGCTTCCATGTCGTAAAGGTTTGCGTAGTAAATACCAGGGCGTGAGCCATCTGGCGCAGGTTGTTGGTAAAATGCTTTACCCGCTGCTTTTTCGCGGAATGCTTCAACGGCTTTAACTTTAAGGTCAGCCTTTGGCTTAACAATAAATAACTCATCTAGGCGAGTTTTCATGGTGTTGATTAGACCCGTGGCTTCATCTAGATAACGCTGCTTACCTTCCTCGTCATTGGCGTAATAAAATTGTTTATCCGTTTTCATAAACTGCATAAACGCTTTTAAATCACCTTTAAAGCCTACTTTGTCTTTAATTTCACGCATTTCATCATGAATGCGTTTTACTTCAGCAAGGCCAATAGCATGAATTTCTTTAGCGGTTAAGTCAGTTGTGGTGGTGCGCTTAAGTGCGTTATTGTAAAACGTTTCACCGTCAGGCAGTTTCCATGCGCCATCGCGGTTATCAGCGCGTTTTTCTAGCTGTGCTAAGTAATTAATTAACTTAGAGTAAGAAGGCTTTACGGCTGATTTTAATGCATCAGTTGCATCGCTGATTAAGGCATCTTTTTCATCTTGGCTAATTTCAAGGGCGCTTACTTTACGTTTAAAGTCGGCTAATAGTGTTGAGTCTTCGCCTTTATCAAACGGCGCACCATGAATGATGTTTTTGCTCGAATCTATCACATGTGGGAACACAAATTTAGGCGCGATAATACCTTTATCAGCACGGGTTTCTAAATCAGTAATAAGCTGATCAAATACTGCAGGTACGCCGTTTAAACGTGCAATGTAATCTTTAGCTTCTTTAACGTTACTAATTGAGTGCTGGTTAATTAAAAACGCAGGCACCATAGAGTGCGTACCAAACATTTGGTTAACTGGGTAGTTATGGTAACGCCATTTAAAATCAGCAATCGAGCTTTCTAGGTCTTGTTTTTTTAAGTCGTAACTTACTTTAGTGGCATCATCGAGTAGGTCGCGATTAATGGCTTTTAGCTCAACTAAATCGGCTTTTGCTTGTGCTAAGTCTTTTAGTTTGCGCTCTTCGCTGCCGTCATCCCATTTATCGTAGTCTTTTTTAATACCCATGTAAGTTTGGTAAACCGGGCTGCTCATTACATCGCGGTTAAAGGTATCTTCAAAAAACGCATTCGCTTTGTCTATTTCGCTTTGCACAGGTTGTACTTGCACTGCAGGCGCTGGCATTGTTTGTTGTGGTGCCTGCTGGCAGCCGGCTAAAATAGCAACGCTCACGGCAGCTGCAATAAAGGTAAGTTTACGCATTGTTTTCCCTTTGTTGTTAGAAACCCATTAGGGTGTATTATATTTATTTGCTTGTATTTTATGTTTATCGCGCGTGGTCAAAAACCACTACACAAACAATTCTAGCAGGTCATTTAAAAAACGATGGCCTTTAAGGCTTACTTGCCAGTGGCCGTTTTCTTGTATTAACAAGCCTGCATTTATTGCTTTAGTTAAAGCCGCTTGCTGGCTTTGTAGCGGCTGACTAGTCAGCGCACTGAAATCTTCAACTGGGCAAGGCTCTACTAAGCGAAAACGATTCATAAAAAATTCAAAGGCTAAATCGTCTTGTTCTACTTGCCAATTTTTGTACATATATGGTTTTAACATATCCATATAACCACGTGGGTGTTTAACCTTTTCGGTGCGTGTGATTACACCGGTTTTTGCATCGGTCACCTTACCATGAGCGCCACAGCCAATACCGAGATAATCGCCAAAACGCCAATAATTCAAGTTATGTTGGCATTGAAAGCCAGGCTTTGCATAACCGGATATTTCGTATTGAATATAACCTGCTTGGGCAAGGAGTGCTTGGCCTTGCTCTTGAATATCCCATAAGGTTTCATCTTGTGGCAAAGTTGGCGGCTTGGATGCAAATTGAGTATTTGGCTCAATAGTAAGCTGATACCAAGATATATGTGGCGGATTTAAAGCAATAATCTTTTTTAAATCGCTTAGTGCATCGTCAAGGCTTTGCCCTGGTAGGCCATGCATTAAATCAAGATTAAAGCTATTTAATCCGGCTTGCTTAGCTTGCTCTGCAGCGTAGTGCGCTTCGTCGGCACCATGAATACGGCCAAGTGCTTTTAACTTGTCGTTTTGCATGCTTTGCACGCCAATAGAAATCCGGTTAATGCCCGCTTTAACGTACTCTTTAAAGCGATTCGTTTCTACTGTACCTGGGTTCGCCTCAAGGGTTATTTCGCAGTTGTCGCTTAGGCCAATTAGGCCATCAACTTCGCTTAATAACCGGGTATAAGCATCACCCGTTAATAAGCTTGGTGTACCGCCGCCAATAAAAATACTATGAATCTTACGCCCTTGCACCAAGTGCAAATCGGCTTTTAAGTCGTCAATTAAATGCTGAACATATTCAGCTTCAGGAATATCGCCTTTTTGCCCATGGCTATTAAAATCGCAATAGGGGCATTTTTGCACGCACCAAGGTACGTGTACATATAAGCTCAATGGTGGAAGGTTCACAGGCCGCCTTTGTTTTTAAGCTCTAATAGTAACTTTTTAAGTGCTTGGCCGCGGTGGCTCACTGCATTTTTTTGCGCTTTGGTGAGCTCGGCGCTGGTACAGTTTTGCTCAGCAACAAAAAATACCGGATCGTAACCAAACCCGCCTTCGCCATTTTGGGTTTGTGTAATTTCGCCCTCCCAACTTGCGCTGCAAATAAGTGGGGTAGGGTCATCGGCGTGGCGCATTAATACTAATACACACCAAAAACGCGCTTTACGATTAGGGTTGCTACCTAAATCATTAAGCAGTTTGTCTATGTTATCTTGATCGCTGGCGTTTTCACCGGCAAAACGCGCTGAGTACACCCCAGGTGCGCCATTTAAGCCATCTACCTCTAAGCCCGAGTCATCCGCAATGGCTGGCATACCGGTAATTTTAGCTGCATGGCGGGCTTTAATTATCGCGTTCTCTACAAAGGTGGTGCCGGTTTCGGCCACTTCGCCTACATTAAAATCGCTTTGTGGAACGACGTTTATGTTAAGCGGGCTGAGCATGTTTGCCAGCTCATTTACTTTACCTGGGTTGCCTGTGGCAAGCACTAATGTTTTGGTCATGATGTTAATCTACATAAAATTTTTGCTGAAATTGTAATTTTTGAAATTGATTATTTTGTTGTATTTCAATTTCAAAACGTAAAATTTCTTCGTTGGTGTAATTTACTTGGGCAAGGTAATAAATTGAGTCACCTTCTTGTACTTCTTTAAAAGTGAGGGTTTGTTTATTACCAAGTAGGTTTTTTGCTGTGCCGCTTAGCTTTACAGTTTGCGCGGTTTTATCGCTGTTATTTTTTAGTACTGAAATATTAACAATCCCTTTATAACCACTACGTTCAAGGCCATAGGTTTTTGCTATTTGTGGCTGAATAAAAGTAGATGGGAAAGCAATGTAATGCACTTGCCAAGGCCCTAGCTCTTTGTATTGTGCACCTTGCATCTCTTCACTGTGGGCATTAAAAGCAAAGGCTAAAAAACTAATAAAGCAAAACTTAATTAAACGGTTCATTGTGGTGTCCTATATAAAAAAGAGGCCAAAGGGCCTCTTTTGCTTATAACAAAAATTTAGGCTAACAAGTCCATCAGCAGCATTTGTAAAAACTGAATACCAATAATTAGTACAAGCACTGATAAGTCTAAGCCACCCATTGGTGGAATAATTTTACGAAGTGGCTTGAGCATTGGCTCAGTAAGCTGATGGAAAACCGCTTCTATAGGGTTATAACCTTGACTTACCCAGCTTAAAATAGCGCGTATGATCAATACCCAAAATACTAAGTTTAAGCCTTCTTTTAATACGGTAATAAGCGCTTGTATAAACACAGGTTGTGCAGCCCATGCGCCATATATAACCAGCATTAAAGTACTAATTTTGGCTACAGCCACTATAAATGCCAGCAATAGAGAGGCTAAATCGAGCCCGCCTAGGCCAGGTATTATTTTACGCAATGGGTTGACCGCAAACGAGGTTGCTTTAACCACAAATTGGCTCATTGGGTTGTAAAAGTCGGCTTTTGCCCACTGTAGCCAAAAACGCAGTAGCACCACCATTAAAAACAAATCAAACAGGGTACTGATCAAAAATTGCATGGCATTCATAGTGTAACCTTCAATAAAAAGTAGTTTTAAAGTTCTTTTTCCATTTGCATCGCACGCGCTATACACGCATCCATTGCATCGCTCACTGTTTGCACTAGGCCTTCGCCTTTTAAATGCTCAACAGCTGCATGGGTAGTGCCGCCTTTAGAGGTTACATTAGCGCGTAATTGCGAAATGCTTATCTCTGGTTGGCTCAATGCCATTTCGGCTGCGCCAAGCGCTGTCTGCTGCACCAAGCGGCGTGCATCTTCATCGGTAAAACCAAGTGCTTTCGCTTTTTCTTCAATTGCTTCCATAAATAAGAAAAAGTAAGCGGGCGATGAGCCTGTTACGGCTATTATATCGTTGATTTGTGACTCTTGCTCAACCCACACAACAATACCTGTGCACTCAAATACCTGTTGTACAAAGTCGTGCTCTTCAGCTGTTTCATCTGCGCCAAATAAACCCGATACACCACGCCCAAGTAACGATGGGGTGTTTGGCATACAACGTACCATTTTAACGTTTTGGCCTAGCATTTCTCGCAGGCGCTTAACGGTTAAACCCGCCGCTACCGAAATAAACAGTTTATCACTAAAGTCGATACCCGAATCTTGAAACGATTTACATAAATCGCCCATCATTTGTGGTTTAACAGACAATACAATGACATCAGCATCGCGTAAGGCTTCGTTATTGTCGCTGGTGGTTTTCACCTTGAAATCGTCTGCTACCTTGGCAAGCTTTTCTTGGTTGCGGTTTGTCGCAATGATGTTGTTTGCATTAAAACCGTTTTTTACCATGCCACCAATAATGGCGTAGCTCATGTTACCTGTGCCTATAAATGCGATTGTTTTATCTGACATATGTCTGTTATCACCTTTTAAGTTCGCGTTCCAAAAATATCTGTGCCGATCCTCACCATGGTTGAGCCTGCGCTTATGGCGGCTTCAACATCATTACTCATCCCCATCGACAACGTATCTATATGAGGATATTGGGCCTTTAGTTTATCAAAGCAAGCGTGTAATTGCTCAAAAGATTGACTTTGTTCACTCGGATCGTCGCTTTTAGCTGGAATAGCCATTAAACCGCGTAAAGTAAGCTGTTCACATTGGTCAATAAACTCAGCCAGCTCGGGTATTTGCTCAATGCTACAGCCCGACTTTGCCTCCTCTGCGCTTATATTTACCTGAATAAGCACGTTTAAAGGGGCTTTATCAGCGGGGCGTTGAGTGTTTAATCGCTTAGCTATTTTTATTCTATCTACGCTTTGTACCCAGTCAAAATTAGCGGCAACAAGGGCGCTTTTATTTGATTGAATTGGGCCAATGAAATGCCAAATGATGTCGCTAAATGTGTGTAGTTGAGCTATTTTATCTACAGCCTCTTGAACATAAGACTCGCCAAATTGGCGTTGGCCCTGCTTGTAAGCAGCAATAATATCGTCGCATGGTTTTGTTTTTGATACTGCTAGTAGGGTAATTTCATTACTACTACGTTTAGCATTTTTGGCCGCGCTGGCAATTCTAGCGTAGGCGGATGTGAGTCGTTCTGCTATTGTAACCATATATTTATCAGTTAGTTGTGGAGTCATAAATGGATATTACCGAATTATTAGCGTTTAGTGTGCAACACAAAGCATCTGATTTACACTTATCGTCAGGTGTTTCACCTATGATACGCGTAGATGGTGATGTTCGCCGCATTAATATACCTGCACTTGCAGACAAAGACGTAAACAGTCTTGTTTACGACATTATGAACGATAATCAGCGCAAGGACTACGAACAAAACCTAGAAGTGGATTTTTCGTTTGAAGTGCCTAACCTTGCGCGTTTTCGTGTTAACGCATTTAACTCAAACCGCGGCCCTGCAGCGGTGTTTCGTACCATCCCTAGCGATGTACTGACGCTTGAGGATTTAGGTGCGCCAGATATTTTTAAAACAATATCAGATAACCCGCGTGGTTTAGTATTGGTTACCGGCCCAACGGGTTCAGGTAAATCAACAACCCTTGCGGCTATGGTCGATTATATAAATCAAACAAAACATCACCATATCCTCACCATTGAAGATCCTATCGAATTTGTACACGATAATAAACTTAGCCTTATAAACCAACGTGAAGTGCACCGTGATACGCACAGCTTTTCTAATGCATTGCGCAGCGCGCTGCGTGAAGACCCCGATGTAATACTTGTCGGTGAGCTACGTGACTTAGAAACCATTCGCCTTGCGATGACCGCCGCTGAAACCGGTCACTTAGTGTTTGGCACGCTACACACCACCTCGGCACCAAAAACCATTGACCGTATTATTGATGTATTCCCAGGTGAAGAAAAAGACATGGTGCGCTCAATGCTTTCTGAGTCGCTGCGCGCCGTTATTTCGCAAACACTGCTTAAAAAAATTGGCGGTGGACGAGTGGCCGCGCACGAAATTATGATTGGTGTGCCGGCGATTCGTAACTTAATACGTGAAGATAAAATTGCACAAATGTATTCGTCTATTCAAACGGGTGCATCACACGGTATGCAAACCATGGATCAATGTTTAAATAATTTAGTTAATCACGGTATTGTGACTACTGCAGCCGCGAAAGAAAAAGCCCAAGACAAAACACAGTTTGGTGGCTAAGGACTTACTATGAATTTATCTTTAAATCACTTTTTACAAATTATGATCGAGAAAAAAGGCTCTGATCTTTTTGTATCTAGTCAGTTACCTGTTAGCGCAAAAATTAATGGTGAGCTTATCGCTCTTAGTGACGATAAGTTGAGTGATGAGCAATCGCTCGCGCTAGTAGAGTCAGCAATGAGTGATAAACAAAAAAATGAGTTTCACTCAACTAAAGAGTGTAATTTTGCGATAGCCACAGACGAAGGGCGTTTTCGTATATCGGCTTTTTGGCAGCGTGATAGAGCGGGCATGGTTATTCGCCGTATTGTAACGCAAATACCAGATGTAAGTGATTTAGGGCTGCCCTCTACACTTACCGATGTAATTATGTCAAAGCGTGGGTTAGTGTTGTTTGTGGGTGGTACTGGTACGGGTAAATCAACCTCACTGGCTGCCTTAATCGGTTACAGAAACCGCAACCAGCGTGGTCATATACTCACCATTGAAGATCCGATTGAGTTTGTACACGAGCACCGTAAAAGTATTATTACTCAGCGCGAAGTAGGGCTTGATACCGACAGCTTTGAATCGGCACTTAAAAGCTCACTACGTCAAGCTCCAGATGTAATATTAATTGGTGAAATACGCTCGCAAGAAACCATGGAATACGCACTGAGCTTTGCTGAAACCGGCCACTTATGTGTAGCCACATTGCATGCTAATAACGCAAACCAAGCCATTGACCGTATTATGCACTTAGTCCCCAAAGAAAAGCACGATAAGCTTAAGTACGATTTAGCGCTTAACTTACGCGCTATTGTAGCTCAGCAGCTTATTCCAACCTCTGATGGGGAAGGGCGTGTTGCCGCGATAGAAATTTTACTAAATTCCCCCATGGTGGCAGAGCTAATAAAAAGTGGCGATATTGGCGGTATTAAAGAGGCCATGTCTAAATCTAAAGAAATGGGCATGCAAACCTTTGACCAAGCTTTATTTGAGCTATACAAACAGCAACGTATTAACTACGCCGATGCGCTGCATCATGCTGACTCGCCAAATGATTTACGCTTAATGATTAAACTGCGCAACAACGAGCAACAAGGTGCAGGGTTTTTACAAGGTGTCACCATTGATGGACTCGATGATAAAAACAGCAATTAACACTGCATTCTATCCTTAAAAAAAGCGCCGGTAGGCGCTTTTTTTAGGGATAAAATGACTTATTCACCATAACTGGCTTCAAAAAAACTCTCTAAAATAATCACGGCCGACATATTATCGACATTTCCTTTTCCTAAATTTTTATAGCCACCGTGCTCAAATAAACGCGCTTTTGCATCGGCAGTTGTGAGTCGCTCGTCTTGTGTTTGCACCGGTATGCCGTAATGGTTGTGCAAGCGGTTAGCAAACTTTTTAGCTTTAAAGGTTACCTCTTGCGAAGTGCCATCCATATTAAGCGGTAACCCAACCACCATTAAGTCGGGTTGCCATTCTTTAACTTGAACTGCAATATGCTCCCAGTTAGGAATACCATCTTGGGCTTTTACAGCTTTGAGGCTAGAGGCGCTGCCAGTGAGTTCTTGCCCTATAGCAATACCAATACTTTTTGTGCCAAAGTCGAAACCCATTACGGTACGTTGGCCTTGAGGTTTAAGGTTTTTTTTCGTCATTATGGTTCTTTAAGCGTGTCCAGCTTCACTGCAAAGCTGGCTGACATCAAAGCCCAGCATTGAAACTGCTTTTTCCCAGCGTTTTTCAACCGGCGTATCAAAAATGATCTTCGGATCGGCTTTAATGATCAACCAACTGTTATCTAAAAGCTCTTGCTCAAGTTGTCCTTGCTCCCATCCCGAATAACCAAGCGTAATAATAAATTGCTCAGGTGCGTGGGCGGTGGTCAGGTTGGCAAGTACATCTTTTGATGTGGTGATCATTATATCACTGCTGAGCTTTTGGCTTGCAGAATAACCAGGCTGAGGTGAATGAAGTACAAAACCCCGGTCGGTTTTAACCGGACCACCTGCAAACACAGAGACTTGCGCAGCTTGTTGAGTTTTGTCGTTGTCTATTTCTATTTTATCTAAAAGCTCACCAACGGTTACATCAATAGGCTGGTTGATCACCAATCCCATAGCCCCATCTTCATTGTGCTCACAAATATAGGTAACGGCACGTTTAAAAAAAGGGTCTTGCATCGACGGCATAGCGATTAAAAAATGATTTTCTAATGATTGCATAGATTTCACCCTTTTAGTTTATGAATACTTATTGAACTTTGAGTATGGCATAGATATATGTAGCGTATAAAAAGTCCATTAATTGTATGAAATACTTAAATTAATGGACTTTTAAATGGTATTTATTTAGCTAGCTTACGCTCAATGGCGTCAAACAAAATACCGGTAATAGATATATCGTAAGCGGCTTCAATTTCACGTACACAGGTTGGTGCAGTTACGTTAATTTCGGTGAGCTTGTCGCCAATAATATCTAAGCCTACAAACACTAGCCCTTTTTCTTTAAGTGTAGGGGCAACTGCTTGCGCTATTTTAAGATCTGACTCGCTAAGTGGGCGGGCTTCACCACGACCACCTGCCGCCAAATTACCGCGGGTTTCACCATTTTGTGGAATACGCGCTAAACAATACGGAATTACTTCACCATCAACAACCAATACGCGTTTGTCGCCTTGTTTGATCTCTGGAAGGTAATTTTGCACCATAGCAAAGCGGCTACCGTGCTCAGTGAGCGTTTCACAAATAACACCAATGTTTGCATCATCTTCTTTGATACGAAAAATAGACGCGCCGCCCATGCCATCAAGTGGTTTTAAAATAATGTCTTTATGCTCAGCTAAAAATGCGCGTATTTGCGCTTGGCTACGTGTTACTAATGTATCGGGCGTATGCTCGCTAAACCACGCTGTAAATAGCTTTTCGTTAGCATCGCGCAGGCTTTGTGGCTTATTAATAATTAACGTACCTTCTTGCTCTGCACGTTCTAATATATACGTTGCGTAAATGTACTCTGTATCGAACGGGGGATCTTTACGCATTAAGATAACGTCAAGGTCGGCAAGTGCTATTGTGGTTTTCTCTTCAAGTTCGTACCACTTTTGCGTGTTATTAAATACCTGCGCTTTTGCTGCGGTTGCATACGACTTACCTTGGCGAAGTGATAAATCATCCATCTCCATGTAATAAATTTCATAGCCACGTTCTTGCGCTTGCATCATCATTGCAAAACCGGTGTCTTTTTTGATGTTAAATCCACTAATAGGATCAGAAATAATACCTAACTTTATCGCCATGCGCTGTGCCTTAATCTAATTATAATTACTACTAGAGTGTTAATAGTTTTAATATGAGGGTGCCATTGAGCTATTTCAATTAGCTAAATCGCCAAATTGTAACTGTAATGCACTTAAGACCGTTAAAGCGGCTGTTTCTGTTCGTAAAACACGTGGCCCTAAACGAATATCAACAAATTCTTGCTGTTTAGTTTGCGCCATTTCTTCGTCAGTGAAGCCCCCTTCAGGGCCTACTAAAAAGCGTACACCGGCGCTTGGAACGGTTATTGTTTTAATACTGTGCTCGGCTCGCGGATGCAAGGTGAGCTTAATTTCGTCTGTATGTTGCTCAAGCCATTGCTTTAAATCAACCGGTGGATGAACAACTGGCACATAGTTACGTCCCGATTGTTCAGCGGCTGAAATTGCAATTTTTTGCCATTGTTGGTGTTTTTTTTCTAACCGGTCGCCACTGAGTTTAACGCCACAGCGCTGACTAAAAATAGGGGTGATTTCGTTAATACCTAACTCAACAGATTTCTGAATGGTAAAGTCCATTTTGTCGCCGCGTGATACGCATTGGCCTAAATGAATGTTAAGCTCAGATTCGACATTATGCTCATCAAAACGTAGTGGCATAACAACAACTGACTTTTTAGTGACCTCTATAATTTCACTGAAGTATTCACCGCCTTCACCATTAAAAATAGACACATGTTCGCCTACTTTCATGCGCAATACGCGGCCAATATGGCCCGCTGCATCGTCGTTTAAAGAAACCGGGGTGTTTAAGGCAATACTCGATGCCTGATAAATATGAGGTACTCGCATGGGAATCACTTATCGTATAGCGTAATTGTGTATATCGCTATGGTAAGTAAGCAGGGCGTTGTACGCAATTATTTATTTGAGTGTCTTGGCTAGTGCGACTAAATCTTTGGGTGTTTCAGCAATATCTGTGTCGCACGATAAGTGATTTTTAAAGCCTTCGTCAGTAATACGATCGAATGTATAGCCGCTATCATCAGCACTGACTACATAGCGTTTTTCATGTAGAGAATTATAAATAAAACGTTGTTTTTCGTCGGCTAGCAGGTAGTCGGTGTTATTAAATAACACCCCCTGTATATCGTGATGCTCATGCAGGTAAGTGGCCAACTCAGATACGCTAATTTCGTTTTCTAAATCGCAATAACAGTAATCTTTAATAAGCTCGTCAAACATCATTTTAACCAGCTTACGGGTGTTACTGCCTGCAACTATTAAGGTGCTGGGTGTATTGGGTGTGGCGTGCTTAAAATAATATTCAGCAAATGTGCGACTAAATTCGTTGTCTATATCAATTAACAAATAGTTAGTTACTTCAAATGACATAGGGCCCCGTTGCTTTATGCAAATGTGTTGTGCCAGTTAACTAAATACGGGGCGCTTGGCGACTTATTTAATAGCGTGGCGTTAAAGTGAAAACATGCTAATAAGTAAATAGCCTATAGCACAAAAAACAGCAAACTCAATGCATGCTATGCCTATATTGTCTTGATGGTCTACCTCTAAAGCAGTATCAATATTGGGCAATGAAATTGCTTTTATTACAAAACTTAAACAATATAATAACACCCACATTACACCGCAATGCATTACCAGTGTAAATATATTTTCGACCATTTTTCCATTTTGAAAGGCAGCACTTGATAGCCCTGCGTAAACAGCGAGTGCTAAACCTATTGATTTTCCTGCATATCTAATGCCTATAGAGGTGTTTTCTAAATTAAAGTTGCTTTGCAGCGAGGCACCTTGGTTTGCTTTAGCAAAGCGGTATTCACGTATCTTACTATCTAGTGCAAACATCCCTTGTAACGTAAAAAAGCTTACAAAAGCAATGAGTAAGTTGCTAAACCCTTGTGCATGGGTCCATGTATAAAGTCCCAGTGCAATAATGCAGTTGGCTAGTAACATGCCAGAATCCACCATTGCGGCACATACATTTTGCTTTAGTATGGCTTCTTCTTCATTAAATCTGTGCAAAATCCATTTTCTGTGAATTAAATGACCAGCTTTAATAAATGTAAATAACAGAACAATTAAAACAATCACTTTTAAGGGATTATGTTGTGCTGCGCTCATACTAATTTCATCAAATAAAAATGCCATGGTGGCAATAACCACGGTAATCTCTGAAGCGAAGCTAATACCCATGGCAAAGTTATCATGCTGCGCTAGCTCATCTTTAAGTGCTTGTTTTGCTTTTACTTGAGCAACAATTCTCAGGCTAAAAATCGTAATGCATATAACCGCAAAACTAATAGCAATCGCAATTAAACTGGTGTTAGATAATGATAAATATGACATGCTGATCCTAAGTAGAGATAACCTTTCTTGGTTTTAGTTATTCTAGTATGGTTAGTAAATATATAAAAGAGAGGATTGATGAGTAATAAAATGCAACTTCCTATTCAATTACAGAAACTTGGCTCAGCCCGCTTTGCACAGCTCTATCCGCAGCAACCTATACAAGAAGAAGTTGTAAAATTATGTGCTCTGAGCGACTTTGCTTTTCGTAGTTTAGAGTCGCAACCTCAATTAAAAGACTGGTTAATAAACCCAGACGAGCAATTTAGCCGAGACGTTCCCGCGCCATTCGACGGCCTTGATCTGCTACAGATAGATGAAAACCAGTGTAATAAAATTTTGCGCCAGTACCGAGAAAAATACTGGCTAAAAGTTGCCTACCTCGATTTATGCTGCGATAACCCAATTAGTGACAGTATTAAATACATAAGCCTATTGGCTGATATGTTGATTAGTAGCGCCAATAGGTGGGCGCATGCACAAACTGCAAAAACAGCAGGTGAGCCTCTCGATGAGCAAGGTAACCCTTTGCCCTTAATGGTTTTAGGCATGGGTAAATTGGGCGGTCACGAACTTAATTACTCATCGGATATAGATTTAATTTTTGCCTATCCGCGCAATGTACCTACTCAAGGTGGGCGTAAACCTGTTGAAGCGCAAGTGTTCTACACAAAGGTAGCGCAAAAACTGATTAATGCACTTAACCAAGTCACTGGTGATGGCCAAGTATTTAGGGTTGATATGCGCTTGCGTCCATTTGGCGAAAGTGGGCCTTTAGTGATGAGCTTTCACGCTATAGAAGATTACTACCAAGAGCAAGGCCGCGATTGGGAACGCTACGCCATGTTAAAAGGGCGCTTAATAGGCACACCTAATCAGTATTGGGATGAATTTATCCAGCTTTTAAAGCCCTTTGTTTATCGCCGTTATATAGATTTTTCGGTGATTGAATCGCTGAGAAAAATGAAGCTAATGATAGCTCAAGAGGTGCGACGTAAACGCCTGACTAATAATATAAAGTTAGGAGCAGGTGGTATTCGTGAGGTTGAATTTATTGTCCAGGCTTTGCAAATGGTGCGCGGTGGGCGAGAGGCAAACTTACAAACTCAATCGCTACTGTATGCCCTAGAGCAGTTAATTCTAAACCAAGCGATGGATGAACAAGAAGCAAATGAGTTAAAGCATAACTACTTGCACTTACGTAAGGTTGAGCAATATTTACAAATGTTTGACGATCAACAAACACAAACCCTGCCAGATGATGAGCTCAATCAAGCGCGGCTAAATTATTTGCTCGAATCTGAAAGCTTTAATCATACTATGTCGCACATTGAGCAGGTTATGACTAAAATTCACGATGAATTTTTACTGGTGATAGGGGAGGAAACGGTCCCTCTTGATACCTGCGAAGGTGCGTTTATAAGTGCGTGGGATCATGGTGATGTGAGCTTTTTAAACGATATAAAAGAGCAATGGCAAGTGCCTCTTCATGACTTTAAACAACGTTTAAGTAAGGTAAATATAGGTAATCGTGGGCGTGATATTCTCGATAAGCTCATGCCCTTATTACTCAAACAGCTGAGCGATTTTAATGCCAGCGGTGAAACATTTACCATGGTATGCCGAATTTTAAATAAAATTGTATCGCGTACAGCTTACCTTGAATTACTGTACGAAAACCAAGGCGCGCTTAAACAGTTAGTATTATTGTGCTGCCACAGTAAGTGGATAGGGGAGCATATTTCTCGTTATCCTATTTTGCTTGATGAGCTAATAGACCCTGCTGCGCTTTACAAACCTACGCCGTTGAGCGCCTATAAAGATGAAATACGCCAATACTTTTTACGTATAGAGCACGACGACCTAGAGCTGCAAATGGAAGCGCTTAGGCAGTTTAAGCAAACACATCAATTACGTATTGCGGCTGCAGATGCAACCGGTGTGATTGATGTTATGAAAGTAAGCGATCACTTAACTGCACTTGCAGAAGCAGTGGTAGACCAAGCAGTTAATATAGCGTGGTATAACACGGTTAAGCGTTTTGGTATGCCGCCAAATACAGATGACGAGCATAAAGGGTTTGCGGTTATTGCGTACGGTAAAACAGGCGGTTTTGAGGTCGGCTACGACTCTGATTTAGATCTTGTATTTGTTCATAATCACGACGGTAATAGCAGTACCAATGGCGATAAATCGATTACTTCACGCCAGTTTTATTTAAAACTTGCGCAGCGCTTAATGCATTTATTTAATACCCGCACTGCCTCGGGGATATTGTATGAACTTGATACGCGTTTGCGCCCTGAAGGTGCTTCTGGTTTATTGGCTATTAACTTAGAAAGCTTTAATCATTATCAGCAAACCCAAGCGTGGACGTGGGAGCATCAAGCGCTTGTGCGCGCCCGCATAATATTAGGTCAAGATGAGCTAAGAGCGCGTTTTGCTCAAATTCGTAAAGAGATATTATGTGCCCCGCGCGATGTAGATATACTTAAGCAAGATGTGCTTAAAATGCGCGAAAAAATGCGGAACCACTTAGCGAAGGGAAACGCAGAGCAATTTGATTTAAAACAAGATGTAGGCGCCATGACCGACATTGAATTTATAACTCAATATTTAGTGCTTAAAAACGCCCCTCAGTTTAGCCAGTTAACGGAATTTTCTGATAACGTGAGAATACTTACAGACGCTGCTGCGATTGGGTGTATCACTAAAGCGCAAAAGCAGCAGTTGATTCAAGCGTATATTGATTATCGCTCGCGTTACCACGTATTAAGCCTAAACCAGCAAGGTCGCTTGGTGTCACGTAAAGATTACCAAAGGGATATTGAAAGCGTATCGGCATGCTGGAATACAATATTTGAACTAGGGCGTGTTGATCTTTGCGGATTGAAATTTGTTCAATCTAGGGACGATTAAATCGCGGCGCGAGGTTTGTAACCTAGTGGGCTCGATAACTGCTCCTGCGTTATTCTAATGACTTACATCCATGTAAGAATAA
>NZ_LKDV01000049.1:0-19932 GCF_001401875.1 Pseudoalteromonas sp. P1-13-1a
CCGAGTGGCCGAAGGAGCTCCCCTGCTAAGGGAGTATAGAGTTTGTAGCTCTATCGAGGGTTCGAATCCCTCCTTCTCCACCATTTCTTATTAAAAACCGCTTAGTTGCGGTTTTTTTGTGCCTAAAATTTAACAGCCAATGTACCAAGGAGGGTGAGAACTATCCTAGGGTTCGATAAAATGTATGGAATAGTTTAAGCCGCCGTAAGCGTTGCGACGCAATTAATTACATAGATGTAATTAAGCTAACCCCTCCTTCTCCACCATAACTTTTATCAATCCGTAATTACTTAATTACTTTTAGAGGGATAAATGCCGCTATCAGAGTTAAAAGCTCTCATTTACGACTGCATGGAAGCAGAAGTTAGGCCAATGCAGGAGCAATTGCCAAGAACAACTAAATAGTAAACTTTTTCCTAGCTATCAACACGTTTACCTATCCTCAAAATAAACCTTAATCAGGGTTACTGGAATTATTAAAGCCACGTTGTTGCGATGAAAAATAAAACACATTGAATACACTTTGTAGTTACGGCATTATTAATCACATCAACAGTCGCGTAAGTTTAATTATGTTTCGTCTAATAACACCTTTAATAGGTTTTGTCGCTTTAAGTACACACGCAGCCCAAGACATTACGGTATACAAATGCACAATCAAAGGGGTCGCTACATTTAGCCAAACACCATGCGCTGACAATGCAGAAGTAATTAAACTAAAGCAACCTATGATTGCCGATAAATACGGCAATAATGCAAACTCACCGACTATGCCTGGCGCCTCTGTAGATAACTACATAGAGATCCAAAGAATCGAGCGTGAAATTAAACGCCACCAGCTTACTATTAAAAATTATAAAGAAGACTTAGCCAACGCGACCCAACAAGCCAGCTATATTACTCAAGACCAAGCTAATAGAATGGGCGCCGAATCAATAGCCGATGCAATTGCCACCAAAACTGCGACCATTCAAAACCGCTATAACGCACTCATTAGCGCCGTAGAGCAACAAGTTTCTATTTTACATCAACAAAAACAACAACTTAGCAACCAACCTTAACGGCTACATAAACTGCTTGCAGGTTACACAGCCTGCACTTTGTAAAACATGTATAAAAAATACCGCAAATAACATACTGTTCGCTATACTGATATTTAAAATTAAGCCCTTTTGAAAAGTCAGGAAGCTATGTGAAAAATTTTAATTCAAAATATCATTCTGTTGTCTTTTACATAGTTTTTTCATTAGCGTACTTTTTAATTGGGATCTCACTTACAAAACTCGCCTTTAATACTCAAATTATTCCCGTATGGTTGCCTGCAGGCATTGCTTTAGTCGGATGCTATATTTGGTGGTGGCGCTTTGCTCCAGCGCTTTTTGTAGCAGCCTTTGCATTTAATTTTAATATTTTTGATAGTTCAGCACACGATATGGTGTTGGTTGGCAACACTTTCAGCCAAGCCACCTATATTGCGATTGGTATTGTATTGCAGGCAATGGTGGGGGCTGGCTTACTAAAGTATTGGCTGGGTCACCCGCTATTTTTTAAAAAACGCGCAAGTATCATTTATTTTATTTTTGTTGTAGGGATTGGGGTAAGCTTAATCTCTGCAAATTTTGGGGTATTTGCACTAAGCCAATTTAATCCCGCGTACGATATTAAAGATCATTGGCAAAATGTTTTATTTTGGTGGTTAGGAGACTCATTAGGGGTCATTATTGCTACCCCGCTACTATTGGTCTTAACTCAGATTAAAGGGGAAAATAGGCCAATAACACCGCTGCCTACTTTAGCGGTGTGTAGTATTTTATTTATATCTGTTGCTATAACCACTCAACTTTATAACCAAGAAAACAGGCAAAACACCGTTAAAGTCGCTGAACGTGAAGCGCAGGTGATAGAAAGTAGTTTATATCGCTATATCAACCAAAGCTTAATCGCGGTGCAAAGCTTAGCCAGCCAAGTGCAATCTACCCCAAATTTGAATCAACAAGACTTTTATGCCTATGCTAGTGAGTTATTAGCACAGCATTCATTTATTAAAGCGCTTTCGTGGAATCAAAAAATAGCGCAAAGTGAGCAAGCTTCATTTACCCAAGAAGTTGCCAATATATACCATCTAGACTTTGAAATTGTGGGGGAACCTCTTGAGCCAGACGATCCTATGGTTATTGTTAAGTACATTGCCCCTTTTAATGGCAACCAAAAAGCGGTTGGTTTTAATGTATATTCAAACCCAGATAGAAAAGCGTCGTTAATCAACCCAGCAATTAAATACCAGCCAGTTAGCACAAAAATTATTCAGCTAGTGCAAACATCTGAGCCAGAACCAGCCTACCTACTATTTGCACCCGTTTACGAGCATCAACAGCAAAAAACTATTATAAAAGGCTATGCAACAGGTGTGTTTTTAGTACGTAATATTATTGAGCAAGCGATTAGCGAACAACAATCAGAAATGTTTTCTATTGCACTCTATGAAGATGAAAATAAGCCCGCCTTTTACAGTAACTACGGCAAAAGTTTAAGTATTGCACAGGGCAGCCGTATTATGAGGCTAAAACTTAACTTTGGAGGGCAAACGTGGAATGTACAATTGGCTTTAAAAGAAAAATACCTTGCCCCACATAGTAACCAACTAACACTATTTTTAATGGCCTTACAGTTAGTTGTATGTGCTTTAATTTTAACTGTTTTACTACTTTTTAATCAGCAACAAATAGCCCTTACCCGAAAGGTTGCAGAGCGCACTCACTCGCTTGCGCAAGCCAAAAAGCAATCAGACTTAGCTAATCAGGCCAAAAGTCGATTTTTAGCCAATATGAGTCACGAGATACGCACACCATTAAATGCAGTTATTGGTTTTTCATCATTAGCGCGTAAAGAAGATAACGCACAAACACTTATTGGTTACCTAGATAAAATAAACTCTTCATCTAAAAGCTTGCTGAACTTGATTAATGACATACTCGATATTTCAAAAATTGAATCACATAAGCTCAAGCTCGAAAGCACAGCGTTCGACTTAGATACAATTATAAAGCGTATTAACACAATGTTTGAAGCCAGTGCAGCCAACAAAGGGATTGGCTGGCAGGTTACAAACCAACTTCCGGTAGATACTTGGTATATAGGCGACCCTTTACGATTTGAGCAAGTAGTGCTGAATCTTTGTAGCAACGCTATAAAATTTACAGAGCAAGGTAAAGTAGCGGTGGCTTTTGATGGAGAGTTTATCAGTACTGACAAAGTCAAAATAACAGTCACCGTGACAGATACCGGTATTGGTATAAAACCAACTCAGCAATCCAAGCTCTTTAGTGCCTTTACTCAAGCAGACGACTCAACATCAAGACGCTATGGCGGCACAGGTCTAGGCTTAACTGTTGTAAAAGAACTCACTAAATTAATGGGCGGTAATATAACACTGCAAAGTGAGCCAAATGTAGGTTCTACGTTTAAATTTGACGTTATACTTAAAACAAGTCCCGCTCAAGAACCAGCCGAGCTCGTATACTCGGGCATTAAATTGGCAGCCTTAAAAATACTTGTCGCAGAAGATAACCCTGTAAACCAAATGGTTATTAAAGCTATGCTAGGTTCACTAGGCATTGTTGCGCACATGGTAGAAAATGGCGAAGCGGCAGTAGATATAGTAAAAGAGCAACACTTTGACTTAATTTTAATGGACTGCCAAATGCCTGTAATGGATGGTTACAGAGCCACCGCACTCATTAGGCAATTTAAAAACGAGCAAGAACTGCCTATTATCGCGCTGACCGCCGATGTTATGCCTGAAGACAAAGCCCATGCTCAAGCTGTTGGCTTTAATCAGCATCTTGCAAAACCACTAGACCTAACTAGGCTAACCGCATGTTTAGCGCAATACGCTGAAATTGAAGAGTATTAGTACAACAATACGTAAATAAACACACTGGTGTTTTAATTTTGGCTTAAAATGCATGCACTCATAATAAAGCAGCCCAAGGTAAGCAGTAATGGCAACTTTTACCCACCAATGGTTTAATAATATTAACCAAATAGACGCACACGAGTGGACTCGTTTATTTGGTAATGAGCCCTTTACCCGCCATGCATTTTTATATGCATTAGAGCAGAGCCACTGTGTAAACCAAGAAACCGGTTGGCAGCCTCATCACTTAGCGGTTTATGAAGCTGACAAGTTAGTCGCACTCGCGCCTGGGTATTTAAAAAGCCACTCATACGGCGAGTATGTATTTGATTGGGCGTGGGCAGAGGCCTTTGAGCAACACGGATTAGCCTATTACCCTAAATGGCTAAGCGGTGTGCCTTTTAGCCCCATTGAAGGCCAACGTATTGCCATTGCTCATGCGAATACACAAAGCGTATACGAGTACATAAAAAAGCAATTAAATTTAACGAGTATAGAGCAAGGTTGGTCTGGCTGGCATGTTAACTTTTGCCCAAAGATGCAAGCTCAAGCCCTGTGTACTGACGATATAATGCAGCGTGTGGGCGTGCAGTTTCAATGGTTTAATAAAGGCTTTAAAACCTTTGACGATTTTTTGAATACACTCACCGCACGCAAACGAAAAACACTAAAAAAAGAGCGTGCTAAAATAGCACAGCAAAGTATTACCATTGAATGGCTACAAGGCTCGCACATAAGCCCTGAAACAATGCAGCTATTTTGTGAGTTTTATCAACGTACTTATTTAAAGCGTTCTGGGCATTTAGGGTATTTAAATATTGAGTTTTTTACTTTATTACAGGCACTAATGGGCGATCAGCTAATTGTTATGCTTGCCAAAAAAGACAACAAAATAGTGGCAGCAACGCTAAGCTTACAGGGCGAAAACACCTTGTATGGCCGCTATTGGGGCGCCAACGAAGAAATAGATTCCCTTCATTTTGAGCTGTGTTACTACCAAGGGATTGAATTTGCGATTAAGCATAATTTACATTGCTTTCACTCGGGCGCTCAAGGTGAGCATAAAATACCTCGTGGGTTTGAGCCTGTTTTTACCTACTCCAGCCACTATATTGTTGAACCCGATTTTAGAGCAGCAATAAACGACTACCTAAAGCGAGAGCGCCAACATATGACAATGTATAAAACGCAGTGCGCTGATTTACTGCCGTTTAAAAACCAATAACTGATTATTAGCTGGCATAGCTGTATCACTTATGAGTGTAAGACCTGCTTGTGTTGCTAATTGCTCTATAGCCTCAAAATCACGAATACCGCTAAGTGGGTCACGTTGCGTTAAAAAGCGATCGAATTCTTCATTACTTGCACTTGTAAACTGTCCTTGGTATTTAAAAGGGCCATAAATACACACTACACCCTGACTTGCTAAGTGCGTTGCAGCCCCTTTAAAAAACTGCTCAACCAACGGCCAACTTACTATATGCAACGTATTTGCCGTGTAAATGGCATCCACGTTATTTACCGGCCATGCATAATTTAAGTCAAGCTCAAGAGGGCCGTGTAAATTAGTTAAATTTGCCTCCTTAAGCCATAAATTTATGCCCTCATGGTTTATACGTCGATCACTTGTATACCACTGTAGATGCGGTAATTGCTCAGCAAAAAACACACTATGCTGCCCCGTACCCGAGCCGACTTCAAGTACCGACTTTGTCTTATCAAAAACGGGTTTAAGCACCTCTAAAATAGGACCCTTATTGTTTTCGCACGCTTGTGAGAAAGGTTTATTCATGATTTGCACCAATAGTGAAATTTATTGCACAACATTAACGCAAAAAAATGACACTGAACAATTAAAGTTTTATAGATAATTTATAAAAGTGAGTTAATTCATGGCACTAAAATAAAAATAAGCCGATGGTATGTATTATGCTTTAACTTAATCAACCCTAAGTAGGGTGTATTACCAATATTAAATACGAGGATAAAATTATGCATACTCCCCCTTACACCGCTGTAGACGCTGTTGTCTCAGTGACAGAAAAAACCACCGAAAAACCAATTAGTACCTGTGATAGTAGAGCCACTGTAATCGACTTACTTTCTCACTGTAACCAAAATCAACAGGCGCTAAAAAAACATGAAACAGACCAAATATTCATTCTTGGCTATAATTGATATTCAATTAAACGCTGCAAATAAATTTAATAATAACTGTTTACACTGAAACCGATTAAATGTAATGATAACTATTATCGTTAACTTGAATCGGTTTTTTTATGTCTCCCTTTCAGGCATTACAGCCTTATCATCATGAACTTGCTTGTAACTGCTTACGCCCAGGCTTACATGCGCCTATGGTGGTAGCTCACTACATAGAAACCGCTTTAAACGTTGCTAAAAGCTTTGAAAAACAGCGTAACCCCTTACTACAAGAGTTATATTTATTACGCACTCACCATGAAATTATCAATAAAATGTGCGACCCTCTAATACACAATGCCATTCGCAAGCAATGCCTTGAGCAGTTATATAAACCCTTATTGGCATTAAAACGCTTTTACTATGCACATAACGATACTGAAAAATTTTTAAAACTTGAGCGCGAAGCTCGCGTACTCAGTCACGAATTTAACCCTTTTTAAGGAGCGACTTATGAGCAATTTTAGAACCGAATCCGACAGCATGGGTGAATTACAGGTCCCTAGTGATGCGCTATATCAAGCACAAACCCAGCGTGCAGTTAACAACTTTGCTATTAGTGGCTTAGCCATGCCAAAACAATTTGTAACAGCGCTTGCATACATTAAACAAGCCGCTGCACAAAGTAACTTTGAGCTAAATCACTTAAGTAAAAGTAAAGCCAACGCTATTGAGCAAGCATGCCAACAAATTATTGATGGCGAGCATTATGAGCATTTCCCCGTTGATATTTTTCAAACTGGTTCAGGCACCAGCTCGAACATGAATGCGAATGAAGTTATCGCAACCCTTGCAACCCGTATAGGTAATGAGCCAGTTCACCCTAATGATGATGTAAATATGGGCCAAAGCTCTAACGATGTAGTACCGACAGCCATAGCCCTTAGTAGTGCTATTAACGTGGTTTATGAATTACTGCCATCTCTTGAAAAACTATCGCAGAGCTTAGAGCAAAAAAAGGCAGACGTTGGCAAAATAGTTAAAACAGGGCGTACGCATTTAATGGATGCCATGCCCGTTACGTTTGAGCAAACGCTAAGCGCATGGCAGTCACAAGTAAATAATGCTGCCTCTGGTATTCGCCATAGCTTAGAGCGAGTGTGCGAGCTTGCTCAAGGCGGGACTGCTGTTGGTACCGGCATTAATGCAGATGGTGAATTTGCTTCAAAATTTGCTAAAAACTTAAGCGCAAATGTGGGTATAAGCTTTAAACCAAGCAGTAACTTTTTTTACAACATTGGCTCACAAGATGCCATTGTAGCGCTTTCAGGTCAGCTAAAAGTATTGGCCGTAGCACAAATGAAAATAGCTAATGACTTACGCTGGATGAACTCGGGCCCACTTGCTGGACTTGGCGAAATAGAGCTTGAAGCACTGCAACCTGGCTCGTCGATTATGCCTGGCAAAGTTAACCCAGTGATCCCAGAAGCGGCAGCTATGGTAAGCGCTCAAGTTATAGGTAACGATGCAACCATCACTGTAGCAGGCCAAGCGGGTAATTTTGAGCTAAACGTCATGCTACCGGTTATTGCACATAATATTTTACAAAGCATTGAGCTACTTGCTAATAGCGCACAAGCATTGGCAGATAAAGCCATTGCAAGTTTTAAAGTAAACCAAACCAATATTGATAAAGCACTGGCTAAAAATCCAATTTTAGTGACTGCGCTGAATCCGGTGATCGGTTACGAAAAAGCAGCCAAAATAGCTAAGCAAGCGTATAAAGAAGCCCGCCCCATCATTGATGTGGCAGAGCAAGAAACCGACCTTTCACGCGGTGAATTAGAAAAGCTGCTTAACCCCACTAAACTTACTCAAGGCGGTTTATAAAGGTAAATCTAAAACGGCTTTAATTACTTGATAATATAGTTTTTATTGCCGTTAAAAATGCACCGTGTATGATAGTGATGAATAATTCATCACTATCAAGGTTTATTATGCGTACTCCACTGTTAGCCCTACTTTTACCACTTTGCTTAACCGCATGCCTAGAAACAACATCGCAAGATGCAGCCACTCACTCGGTGAACGAGCTTAAAGAAGTACCGCATAAAGAAGTACCTCAACAAACCAATAGGGAAAACAAGCACACACCCTCTACTGATGCATCTCAACCAATAAAAACCGCTTTAAAAGAAGTATCACTTAACGATATTAAAGCCGCAAAAAGCGAGCTTAATACGTTAATTGCCAATACACAGTGCGATACCTCGGCACAATGTAAAGTTATGCCAATAGGAAGCAAAGCCTGCGGCGGACCAAGTGATTATGTTATTTATTCAACAAAAGCAGCTAAAAAGGGGCAAGTCAGTTCGCTTGCAAAGCAAATAACAACGCTTGAAAAAGCCTACAACACACAAAATGAAATGATGAGCACATGCCAGCATTTAACTTCTCCAAGCACGCAGTGTGTTGAAAATAAATGTGTTAAACTTGAAGGCTCAGCGGTAAGTGTATTTTAAGGACAAGGTTATGAGTTGTTTGCCATCAGCAATTAAATTATCAATTGTGAGTGTTGCCACCAGCGCTATGCTATTACTTAGCGGCTGTGCGAGCACATCATCAAGTACTGAACAAGATCAGAATTTGTCTGACTTGAACTACGACCTTAATAACATTGTTAGTGATAATAGTTGCACCGCAAGCTTTCAATGTAAGGTACTCGAAGTAGGTGCACGCGCGTGTGGTGGGCCAAGTAAGTATGTTGTGTATTCAACACTTAACACCTCTCAAGAGCACGCCGAAGAAGTGGCCCATAAAATTACACAGCAACAAAAAGCACAAAATAAAGCGCAAGGTTTAACCGATTGCTCACCCGTGCTTGAAGTGCAAACCTTGTGTATTAATCAGCAATGCCAAGCGTTTGATATAAAATAGCTATACACTATTTAAACCTTAAATTAAGCGTTAATTTAATAACGGAATTAGCGCTGATATAACCACCACCAACACCACACAAATTCCTGCTTTAACAATGTACTTCATTGGCATTTCTTTTTTTACCCAGTACGCATAAATAAAGCGCACAAAATAGCTGGCGGCAGTGCCAAACAAAGCAAATATAATAAGGTAAGTAATCAGTATAGTATTCAAAGCAGTACTTCTTTATAGTTGTTGCCCTTAGTGTAAGGGCTTAGTACAAAGAACGCAAAACACTGCTTTTATTGAGCCCCACACTTATATTAAGTGGTTAGTAACCCAAAGCGCTGATGCACTATTTAGCTTTTTTTGTGTGGGCAATTAAAAGCTCAGCAACTTGCTGTTTTACAGCTCGCTTATCATCACTTTGAACATTAAATCGTGTTGCTAACTGGGCTATTTCATCATCGTTTAAATTAAACGATAGGCGCTGACGTGTTTTTTTAGATTTTACATCTAAGCCTAAAATTTTACGGATCATATCTGAGGGCGTAAGCTCTTGGTCTATGGCCTGCTTTTTTATCGACTTTTGTACTTCGCTGCTTAAATCAAATGCCATTTGTGTGGCACGCACAGCTTGCTCTTGACGTAACCACTTGTCTTTAGCGTCACTCACTTCGCATCTCCTGGAAACAAGTCGACTATATCAGTAATTGGGCGTGTTAGCGTCAGTGACACTTCGGTCTCACCGCCATCCCATATTTCAATATTTAAGCCGTGCCCTTCGTCCGGCGATGCTAAACAAATCATTTCACAAGGTTCGCCACCCTCTTGCTCATAACGCGGCAATGACTGACCACGAAAATCTTTGTTATGGAAATAACACACATATGGCGACTCACTTTGCTGATAGCTTTTAGCTAAAAACTGCATAAACTGCTCAGGCGTATTTTGCACCTGTATATGGGTTAACGACTCTTCATCAAAAATGCGCGCAAATTCGTCTAGACCAAATATTTGCTCTACGTCGTCACGCTGAATTTTGATTGAAAAATTAGCCCACTGCTCACCATCATCTTGCTCAATTTGTAAAAATACCACCTGTCCGCTGTTCGTCTCTAGCACAAACTCAGTATCACTACTGTGCTGATATTGATAAGTTTGAATATCAATAACACGCAGCGTTTGCCCTTTTAACCACGACGGATATGCAAATGAGTCTATAACGCTAAACATGTCACCTTTTTTAAGCTCACTCGCATGGTTAAGCTGACGTTCTGGCTCTTTTTTTGATTTGAAAAAATTAAACATAATGAGACATCCCTTAAGCAAAAAAGGTAACTAAGCTAAGCTTAATTACCTTTTGTAAATAATGTACTAACTATTAGCCGTTTTGCTTGGCTTTAATGCGCGCTAAAATATCAGCACTTTTTGGGCTTGTATCGCCAATACCGGCTTCAGCCATTTTCGCTTTTAAATCGTCGCCATTTGTATCTGACTCAAGTTGCTTTGCAGCGCCTAACTGGTCGCTACGATCTTGCTGACGCTGTTTAATACGCTCAAGCGACTGGCGAGCCGAGGTCATAGACGAGCTATTAGTATTAAGCGTGCTGTTAACAGCCATTGTTGCTTGCTGTACGCTTTCTGTGGTTTTAACCATAGTAAGCTGACGTTGGTTTTCTTTAATCGACTTTTCAGCGTCTTTAACTTGCTGCTTAAGCGTTACAATGTGGTTGCTAAAGCCTGCTAAGACTTGCTCATGCTCTGCTTTTTCAGCTTCAAAATCACCAATTTTTTCTGCAATTTCTAATGCTAAGGCTTCGTTACCTTTTTCAAGAGCTTGGCCTGCATACGCTTCGTGCTCAGCAATTGAGGCATCTACCGCGCTAATTTTACGCTTAGTTTGCATTTCTTTAGCCATTACTTCTGTAAGGCTTTTTTTAGCACGATTAAGTGCATTTTGCGCATCTGCTATTTCTTGTTCAAAAATACGGATACCGTTTGCATCTACAATTGCTTCGCCCGCTTCACGCGCGCCGCCACGTACTGCTGTAAATAATTTTTTTAATATACTCATAATCTTAACTCCACTAACTAGTTACTAATCGTTTAAATACAAGGTCACGGCTTCTAGTGCGTCAATAGCGTTGTCTGCTAGTGTCACTAGTTCGTGGGTAATATCATCTAATGATGAATTTACCGACAGTGCACCAAAAATCGCGTATTTGTTATCGATTTTAGCAAATGCACTCAGTGGAATTGGCACGTTTAAACGCAGTAGTGTTTCGTTTAACTCGTTGCGTAATTCACTTTTTACTTCATCTTCGCCAAACAAGTAGCTAATACATAACAACTGCTCTTGTGTTTGCGTAACAAAAATTGGAAGCTCATCGTTTCCATCAACTATGACTTGTAAAACATCTTGCTCGCCAGGATTGGCAATCAAGAAAGACTCAAAGTTAGCGCCTTCGGTTTCAAAAGAAGCTAATTTTATTGAAAGTTCATTTAATTCCATGTCTCTGCCTTTTTGCTGTTTGACATATTATGTCTGAGTTAAGATTCGCATGGTCGACATAATATGTCAACCATGTTTTATTAATTTTTATACAATTCGCTTTCTATTTGCCACGCATTACGGTAGTAATCATATAGCTGACCCGAACCTAACCTATTGACTTCAATACTTTTAACTTGTTCAAAATACTGGTTAGGAAATACAAAGCTGGCTAATAAATATTCTTTGCTTACCCACCTTGATGGCACCGGCATAGCGCTTATATTTTTAATTCGCCCACTGGCTGGTTGACCCATTTTAGTGGCAATAGTCCACCCCCACTGTCCAAATGAAGGAATATTTTGCTGGTACTGCTCAACATAATCAAAACCAGCCGCTTTTACCGTTTTAGCAATACTTAAAAATGCTTTTTTGGCATGATAAGGCGAGGTTGACTGCACCGCCATTGCGCCATCGGGGGCCAAAAGTTGACGTACATGGTTATAAAAATAGTCGCTGTACATTTTGTTTAAATCGGGGTGATTTGGGTCCGGTAAATCAATTAAAATAGTGTCAAATTGCTTACCTTGATCAAGCAACTTTTCAACCTCTAAAAACGCATCGCCCACAATAATATTTGCACGCGGGTCTAACATTGAACGATTATTTAGCGCTAATAATCGCTTACTTATAGACTCAGGCGGTGTAAAATCTCCGTCTTTATGGCCAAATAAATTGAGCAGCTGTGCATCTAAATCAATTAACGTTACCTCGTTCACTGGCCACTTTAAAACATCTCTAAGGGCAAGCCCGTCACCACCACCAATAATTAATACGTTATCGTGCCGGTTTGATGCGAGCATGGCCGGATACACCAGCATTGAATGATATATTTGCTCATCAATACTTGAGAACTGTAAGCGCCCATTTAAATATAAATCGGTAATAGGCACTGGCTGGTTTTTGCTTAAGCGCTCAGTTAATACGACATGCTGGTATTTAGTTGCTTGTGAGTAAATAACTTTATCTTTGTAAAGCACATTACTTAAGCTGTTCATCCAGCTACTTCCCATCACTAAAATAAACCCAAACAGTGCCAGTAATACTATATGGCAAACTAAAAGTGCCTTAGCAAAGCGCACATGAGCATGGTAGCGCCATAAAAAGGCGAGCCCTGCCAATATATTAAAAAGTGCTGTCCACGCTGCAGCTTGCATTATAGGCATCGCCAGCATAATGCTTACCCAAATAGCCGCACCAATACCGGCGCCAATATAATCGGCACCATAAATGGTGCCTGCATTGTTTTCTAAAAAGCGCCCGTACACATGTTGGCGAATACGCGCAATAAGCGGTATTTCCATACCAATAAACAAACCCAGTACTAAACCAAACACATAAGGTAAAAAGCGTGACCACTCTTGCAGCTTTTGAAATACATAGCCGTTAAGCACAATATCTGGCGGTAAATTAAAAATACTAGAAAACAAATGAGGAAGAGAATAACTTACAGCAATTACACCGGCTATTGCCAAAATACAGCCCATACCAATCAGGGCAATAATACTTTCCAGCCAAGCAAAGGCGGTAAAAGCATCTTTAAACCAACGGGCTAAAAATGCGCCTAAGCCCATGGCAACTATCATGGTGCCAATCATGGCATAGATAGCACTTTCTACAGAGCCCAGTACACGCCCTGCGTAATGCGAAAGTAAGTATTCATAAATAAGGCCGCACCCAGCGAGTACGGCCATAACAGTGATGAGTAAAATATCGTGCCCAAGTAAACGCGATTTACTTGGGCTAGTTGTAGTTGATGACACTGATTATGCGCCTAGTAAGGTTGCCATAGTAATACCGACAGCAAACGACACTGCAGCAGAAATAGCACCTACACCTACATTTTTCTGACGGTTTACTTCATCTGAAATATCACAACCTGATAAAATTATTTTTATGGTGATTAAATGTAAAATGATGAATGTCACTAAACTTACAATCGCGCTAATAGCCCAATAAAGCAGGCTGGCATTAATGTTATCGGCCGCATACGGTGCAATACCTGATGCCGCAGTAATAGCTAAGGCACTGCCTACTAAAAAGCCAGCGTAGCGTATACCTACCGCTAAATTGCCATCAATAATGGCTTGTTGTAAACAATCACCGCTTTTATTGGTACGCTTAAATAATTGTACGCGGTATTGGCTTACAAGCAGTAGTGCAACACTGCCAATAATAAAAGCCGCAATAACGATAGGCAGCCCGTGCCAACCCTCTGTTGCTACCCATAAAAGTGCAGAGCGAATCACAATCGCCACGCTTACTACATGACCAAAGTCGATAATAGAGGCCGTTACGTTACCTTTTACAATTTCGTCGTGCAGGCTGACTTTGCGAAGCGCAACCTTATCTTGAAAAAAGTGGCCTAATTTAATCAGTACAATGGCTAATACACCATAGCCTAGCATTTGCAGGGCTTCTTGTTGTAAAGAGGCAGCAAAAGCACCACTGCTCACACCCGTTAATACAATGGCAAGTGCAACTAAGCCTGCCGCAAAGCTAATACCAAAAGCAAAGTTATCGCGCTCTGTTATTTCATCATTTGCATGAAGGTTTGAAACCCAGCCCTTAATGTATTTTAGGCTTACAAATAACAACACTATAATTGCAAAATCAATCGCCAAAGCTTGTAGCGACCACATAGTTATTCCATTAAATTCGTACATATTTCTAACTCCAACTTATTCTTTACTTACCACGGCTCACGCCACGAGAGGTTCTGCTACCGCTATTACGTACCGATCCAGAGCTGTTGCTATAACTACTCGAACGCGAGTAACTACTGCGGCTTTTAGGCGGTGTATAACTACTGCGGCTTAAACCCGAGGCACCCGATTTTTTGCTCGCATAAGGGCTAGTAAACTGCTTGCCTTGGCGTTGGTACGATTGACGCGTACGCGTTTCTAACGCACTTTGCGTTTTAATTTGTTTAGGGCTTGAGTAACGATAGCGGCCGTAATCGTTGTAATAGCTATATTTACGGCGGCTGCTCCAACGTCCGTATTCAACACGGTCAAATACATCGCCTAAAATACGGTACATGCCATACCACTGCCAAAAGCTAATACCATTACTATTCGTTTGCCAGTTACCGTAATTAGGGTTGCCCACCAATTGATTACCTTCGCCTGCGCCCTCTGCCTCTTGACTAATAGCACCGACGCGCGCAAGGCTGCCCTTAGACATATCCGCCAACATATTAATCGGGTCAGTTAACGCGTCAGAAAACAGCGTAGGCTTAGCCGCCTCACGTAGTAAATCAATACTGTGTAGCGTGTCTTCGTAGGGAGGAATTAAATAAGTGCCTTTAATATCTTTAAGTCGTTGTGTTAAACCACTGTAAAGTGCACCCTGCCTTGTAGCATCAAGGGTAATTACATCAACAACCTGACTCAGTTCTGGCTGTTGCTGTTTAAGGAGTTTGCCATATTCTTTAAGCAATACAGCATTACGTATAGTGCCATTATCAAGCGCAGTACCAAGCTGTGCAAGCTCAACATCTGCCTTTTTAATAGACTCTTGAATTGTTTGTTGTAGTTGTTCTTCTTTAGATTGACAACCCATAAGCACTGCAAACAAACAAAACAGGCTCATAAGTTTCCAAGCTTTTATATTCGACATTCATGTCACCTGATTTAATAAATAACCGCATTAGTCTTACACAGGTCACTTATTAAGCCAAGAATGAAATTGCAACAAAGTAAGTCTGCCTAAAATAAAATAACCAGCTATAGTTACTCCATGAATTTAAACACATTCTTTTACTTACACATTTAGTAAGTAACATCAGCGCTACGCGTAAGCCTTCTATTAATAGATAGCACCAATAAGTAATAACTCTTTTAGTAATAGAGCACGGCAGTAAGAAGGGATTTGGCTAAATGTTTCATAGTATTCGTAACAAATTTATTATTATTACAACTTGTCTAATCGTACTAAGCGCTAGTTTTGTTTTTTATTTAGCAATTAATGAGCACGAGGATTTATACCGCCAATCAGTTGAAGAAAACCTCGATGCCATGTCATCAAATATTTCAGATAATTTGTTACGTGTTATGTCGCAAGAGATAGATTTATTTTCTATCACAACTGAGCTTTTGGGGTTAGATAGGTACGAGCACATAAAATTTGTAAATGTCTTTGATAGCAATTGGCGGCTAATACAGTCTTACGTGCACCCTAATTACTTAAAGTACGAGGATTTTACTCCACAGCTACAGGGGATCAAACCGCAAAGCTTGCCCCGTACAGTCAGTGTTACTAACCAAGGCTTAGTTGCCTTAAAAACAATTGGTGAGGAACAGTTCCCTATAGGCTACTTATTAATTGTTCAAGATTTTAATAAGCCCCTTAATGAAAGCAAAGCGAGCTTATTTTATAGTGCGGCCCCTATCGTTATTTTTAGTATCGTGATCACCATCATCATCTCTTTTTGGATATACCAACATTTATTAAGCCCGCTATTAAAACTTTCTAAGTTCACGCAAAAAGTAGAAAAAACAAGAAGCTACCAACTTCAATACCAAGGTTCGGGCAACGATGAAGTATCGCAACTTGGTAAAGATATTAATAACTTACTTAACACTATTAACGCCCAAGTGGTTACTAATCAAAAAAACACCGCACAACTTTTAAAGCAAAAACAATCAATGGAGCACTTAGCTAACTTCGATATATTAACTGGTTTGCCAAATCGTATGTTCATTATGGCCTTACTAAAAGAAGAATTAACACGCTGTAAAAGCAACCATCAAGATTTAGCAATCATGTTTTTCGACGTAGATAGCTTTAAAGGTGTTAACGATACACTTGGCCATGAAACGGGCGACCTACTTTTAAAGGCGGTAGCCAGTAATATCAAAGAGCACTTACGCGAAAATGATGTTATTGCTCGCTTAGGAGGGGATGAGTTTTTAATAATGCTGCGTAATATAAATAATTACACCGACGTTATTAATATTGCGGAGCAAATTATCAACTCAATGCAAACACCTTTTACTATTAATCAGTGGGATATACCCACTGGGGTAAGTATTGGCATTGCCCACGCTAAAGAAGCTGAGTTTGACATTAATACATTAATTAGTAATGCAGACATCGCAATGTATGCCTCAAAAGAAAAAGGGAAAGGATCGTTCACCGTTTTTCATAAAAAGATGCTAGAAAACAGTAAGCGAATGGCTCAAGTTGCTAATTTAATTAGTCATGCAATTGCGCAAAATGAATTTGAAGTTGTGTATCAGTTAAAAATAGCCGCCAATGGTGAGGCTAATGGCCTTGAAGCACTTATTAGGTGGCAAAGTGAAGAGCTTGGCTTTATTTCACCAGGTGAGTTTATACCCATTGCAGAGCAAGCAGGTAAAATAAAAGCAATCACACAGTGGGTTATCTCTAGGGTATTTCAAGATTTACCCACTTTAAAGCAATCTATAGGTAACCATGTACGCGTTTCTTTAAACCTATCGAGCCATGATCTTAAAGATAACCACTTCATTAATATAGTAAAAAATAAGTTGGTTAAATACAACGTCGACATTGCAAATATCCAGTTTGAAATTACCGAATCAAGCTATCTCGATAATTTTGAAAACTCCAATCAATTCTTTAACCAAATAAAAAAAATGGGCGGCTCTATAGCCCTTGATGATTTTGGAACGGGGTACTCATCGCTAAGCTACCTTACAAAAATAGATATCGATACCATCAAAATTGACCGTATGTTTGTTAATCAATTTGATAGTTCAGAAAAGGATGCGGCGGTATTAAAGGCCATACTCGATTTAAGTAAACGCCTAGGTTTAAAAATATGCAGTGAGGGTATAGAAACAGCCAGCCAGGCTAACTACCTAATTAAAAATGGCAGTGATGAAATGCAAGGATATTATTTTGCAAAGCCTGTAGCCCTATCCCACATACCAGCAGCTAAAGCCCAAGCAAAAGAGGCATTTAAAGCGCTAACTTTAAAATAAGTCAGCGCTACTAGGGCGTTAGCGTTACAACGGTTAGCTCGTCAGGAATTTTTGTATCAGCAGGTAAATAAGCAACTGCATTTTCTTCTTTCAACAAGTACGCAATAATTTCTTTAGCCGAGCTAAATTCGATAGGTGGCTTGCTACGCCCTGTAAATCTCATCTGAGCCCAATAAGCCTGAATCCTAGATTCGGTTAAGCCAACCAACTTTGTATTAAAGTCGATTCGTAACGGGTTTCCGGCAGGTAAATTTACTGCTTTAAATTGACGACTCAACGCGCCGCCCATATAGATATGGCGAATTTGCTGCTTACTCAAAGCCAAGCTTTTATTGGCCGTATTAACAACAATGATCACTTTAGATGTATGGCTATTATCCGCGTAGGCTTGTACGCTAATACACAATAATGACCAAGTAAAAATAAACACCAGAATTATGTGTTTAATCACGTAAGTTAACTTAGAGTGCATCATCAAAATACCCAATCTAAGCCGATAAGGTAAAGATTCGTTTTTCTATTAAAGTTGGTATCCTCAGGGATAACAAAAAAAGAATTATTAACCTCATCGCCCTCTAAAGCAGATACCTCCGCTTTTAACGCCAGATTAGGTAATACATCCCATCGTATACCGAGTGTCCATGTTTTTAGTGAGTCGGGCGCCGATTCTGAAAATACGCTGTTATAGGCCTGTGCCAGCTGATCTAACTCTACACTAACGCCTACTGGGATCTCATTCTGATTAGCGTTAATTTCTACATCGCTATCTGCAAAGGTCAAATGATAAGTAAAAGGTGCATCGTTATAGCCTACGGTTAAGTAATAGCTTTGTATAATCGGAATTATATCCAGCTGTGTTTTAATCTTTACCCACTCACCTCTAAAAAAATAATCTAAATTATCATAAATAACACCAAGCTGATCTGCATGTGCACTGCCCTGTGTCGTCAGTGACGCTGCACTTAGGCTAAAATTAAAATTCTCTAAAGTATCTTGTAATTGGTTAATCGATTTAAGATCTAGCGCTATATTACCGTTATACCTTGAAGCTCTAAACTCTATATTTTCAATGTTCAACTTCCCTATAACACCCACTAAATTATCTACCTCAAAGCCTGTTTTAAAAGGGCCTATACCAATACTTCCCGACTCTTCGCCATAGTACCCTTCAATGCTGATATCAAAGTCATCTGAGCCAAATTTGTAAATAGCATCAATACCATTAAATGTTTTAAATAAATACGTGTCGTAAACTTGTTGTGGCGGATTGATCCATGGGTAGGCAAACCCTACATCAGAGAAGTCGCTCATTGTAAAAAATGGGGTGCGCAGCTTACCGACTTTTATCTGCAAATTGGTTGTCGGTGTATAAGTCAAATACAGCCATTCAAGTCCACTCTCACCAGATACCGTTGTACTATCGGATCTAAGTACCCCTTGTGCTGTCACTGACCAGTTTTTATTAAACTGATACTCAGCTTGAAGACCTATTAAGCTTGATGGTGAAAAGTTAAGAGTGTCGTCGTAACCTCTATATTCAACATCTCTTTCATCTAAGTAACCACCAATAACACGCGCGTAGCCCGAAAAATCAAACTCATCCGATTTAGCTGGTAAATGATGTAGGCCCACGATTAAAACGAATATCTGAAATATTTTATTTCGCATAGACATTCAGCAACCTATATAAAAAAGCGCTGAATATTAAAAAGTAACGACATTTTATAATTCTGCAGAATAATTATTATGAGGTATAACTATAGTCAAACTTAATGAGAGTGGATCAAAATAGTCTGAACTATAAGTTATTATTTTTATACATCTTACTAGATTAGTTAAGTTAAGAGACTTGCGTGTACTGTAATACCAATTCGCTTAATGGAGTAATCTATTTTGAAGCTTAAAAAAGAATCAATGTCAGTAAAAACTCACTATTTAGTTGTTATAAATTAGAGTCTTTAAAAGCAGATAGCGACACTTCCATACCCTTAAAATAATTGATACCAACCCTTACACAAAGGGGCTACGCTTTAGAGAAGGAAATACTGGATATAACTTTTCTTCAGACGTAAAAAAACCCAACTATTGCAAGTCGGGCTTTCTTGTATTTGGCGCCAGGCGATGTCGTAGTGCCCACAGCAGTGGAGAGCCACATAACAGATGCTGAAATAACACCGGTCAATGAATTTGATAGCCAAAATACTATTCACAAAGAGGCGCTCCGCTTAGGAGACGCTCCGCTTTAGAGGAGAAAATGCTGAATATTACTTTCCTTCAGACGTAAAAACCCATCACATTGCTGTAAAAGCTTTCTCGTATTTGGAGCCTTGCGATGTCGTAGTACCCACAGAGGTAGTGAGCCACATAGCAAAGTACTCTTAATGTTTTTTTAATGGGATTCACTGAGCACTGAGGTGGTCGTTGCGTTCTTT
>NZ_LKDV01000050.1:0-18418 GCF_001401875.1 Pseudoalteromonas sp. P1-13-1a
CTACAATTGCCACGCAGTGTAAACCAAAAATCTTTATATTGTGTGTGAAGATGTTGTCAGTGTGAAAGGCAACTCAAGGTTGGTGGTGACCGGTTTTGAGTTGTTTTTATTCCCTACAATTGCCACGCAGTGTAAACCAAGAATCTTTATATGTGTGTGAAGATGTTGTCAGTGTGAAAGGCGGCTCAAGTTCGGTGGTGACTGAATTTGGGCTGTTTTTGTTTGTGCGGCTTTATTTTTAACTTCATTAATCCCCCCTTATCTCTACTCCTCAAGCTTCCTAAATATAAAATATTTATAAACTAAGTTATTATTTTTATTATGTTATTTTTTATTAACAAAATAGCTGCGAAAGCTTAACGCAAAACTTTATATTTTTTGTTGAACCGAAAACTGTCTTTGTTATACTCAGCATCGAACTTTCAGTAAGTTTTGAAAGTTTATTTGATACGGATCAATTCTCACTAGGTAAATGTGTGCTAGCCGGGTTTGATTGTATTTAGCACCTCGTTTTAGGGCTTACAGCAGCAATGTTTTTTTAATTTTTCCATTGCGCGCTTTATTACTCTAATTTTGTTATTAGTCATTTAGTAGGTTAATGTCTTTGAACACACTTTCTTTGCATCATACAAATACGGCTTTTGCTTCTAGCAAACCGCAAACGTGTGAGCGCTTGAATAAAGCGGGCAAGGGCGTGTGTGTCGCTATAACATTATTAGTGTTTAATACGGTAATGCTGCTAAGTGGTGCATTAGAGGATGCCTTTCAGCTTGAAGCGCTGTTTAGCAATGGCTCTATTGTTGAGCCTGTTTTGCTGCACATTACGCAATTTTTAGCTCATCCGATCATATCTAGTCAGTTACTCATTGGCCTTTGCTGGTTATTGTTCCATATTTTTCCGGCGCGTCGTGCTGGAATAATCCTTCGTAAAGCCGCTTTCGCTTTTCGCGAGGCAAAAGTACACCAACCTGTGTCCGCTGCACATGGTTGTCGTGCTCCACCTAGCTTTACAGGTTGTCTGTAAGGCTTCACTTGTTGCTGGTTTTAATTATTTTTTCTTGCTGTAAATAATTAAAGTTTGCATTAGCAATGTAGCCGCGTGTTTTAAACACGTCAGCCAACCAACACTCACCCAAGTTAACTTTTATTACGTTATATAAATGCGTTTAGAAGCTGGGTTTGTTGCTAGGTATTTTTTGCATCCACTTGCAGCGGGTTCAGTCCCCTTTATTTTTATAATTTAGTGCTAGTTAACTTGGGTTTTTATTGAAAAATCGTTGCTTAATTTTTATTCAAAGCAGCAAATTTAAAACTCTAGGTTTGTAGGATACTCCCTTGTTAATTCGTAACCTTTGTAATATTGCTTTAGCTAGTACGGTGCTGGCGTTGTCAGGCTGTAAAGGCGGGATACTCGATCCAAAAGGCCAAATAGGTATTGATGAGAAAAACTTAATCATCATTGCTACTGTCCTTATGCTGCTCGTAGTAATCCCCGTTATTGTGATGACTTTGTATTTCGCATGGAAATACCGAGACACACAAGATCATGAAATTTATGCACCAAAATGGGCTCATTCAAATAAGATTGAAGCCGTTGTTTGGGCTGTTCCTATTGTTATCGTTATTATTTTAGGTGTTATTACCTGGCAGTCTACCCAAGACTTAGACCCCTATAAACCTATTGAAGGTAAAGGCGAGCACCTCACTGTAGAGGTGGTTTCATTAAACTGGAAGTGGCTATTTATTTACCCAGAGCAAGGTATTGCAACGGTAAATGAATTGGTATTTCCGGCTAATGTACCTGTTGAATACAAAATCACTTCACAAAGCACAATGAACTCATTTTTTATTCCTCAGCTAGGTAGTCAAATTTATTCTATGGCAGGCATGGAAACCAAGCTTCATTTAATCGCAAACGAGCCGGGTACATTTAAAGGCTTTTCTGCTAATTACAGTGGCGCAGGTTTTACCGGTATGAAGTTCAATGCCATTGCCACCCCAACACAAGCTGATTTTGACACGTGGGTAACAAGCGTTAAAGCCAATGCTAACAACCTCACTCATGCCAATTATGTTGAGCTTGCAAAAGCCAGTGAAAACAATCCTGTTGCCTATTATGGCAAGGTCGACGACGGCCTATTTCATACCATTGTGATGAAGTATATGCAGGCACATGGCGATATGAACAAAAAACATCAAGCGATGAGCGAACATGGGCAAATGAGCAAAAAGCACCATGAAATGAATAAACACGCAATGCCTTTATCTCACAGCCAGGGCGAGGAATAATAATGTCGTTTTTAGGTAAACTTTCACTCGACGCAATTCCGTTTCATGAGCCAATTATAATGGTTACCATGACGGTGATAGCGATTGCCGGGCTTATTATCGCCGGGCTTATTACTAAATATAAAAAGTGGGGCGTGCTTTGGCACGACTGGATCACCTCTGTTGATCATAAACGCTTAGGCGTAATGTACATCTTTTTAGCATTAATAATGCTGTTTCGTGGTTTTTCTGATGCCATTATGATGCGTGCGCAGTTAGCACTTGCTACCAGTGGTGCGCCAGGTTATTTACCTCCTGAGCATTACGACCAAATATTTACAGCGCACGGCGTTATCATGATCATATTTATGGCTATGCCATTTATGATTGGCCTAATGAACATTGTATTGCCACTGCAAATTGGTGCTCGCGATGTTGCTTTTCCATTTTTAAATAATTTAAGTTTTTGGTTTACAGCCAGCGGCGCCATTTTAATTAACTTGTCGCTTGTATTTGGTGAGTTTGCAAAAACAGGTTGGGTGGCGTATCCGCCGCTTTCGGAGCTGACCTTTAGCCCTGGGGTGGGGGTCGATTATTATATATGGGCCTTGCAAATATCCGGACTCGGTACGCTTTTAACGGCAGTAAACTTTTTAGTTACTGTGTTTAAAATGCGTGCCCCAGGTATGACCCTAATGAAAATGCCAATTTTTACATGGGCATGTACATGGGCAAATATCTTAATTGCAGCCTCTTTCCCTATTTTAACTGCTGTGCTGGGCATGCTAACGCTTGACCGTTACCTTGATTTTCATTTTTTTACCAATGCAGCGGGCGGCAACGCCATGATGTACATCAACCTGTTTTGGGCGTGGGGTCACCCTGAGGTTTATATTTTAGTACTGCCTGCGTTTGGCATTTTTTCTGAAATTATCTCAACCTTTGCCGGTAAACGTTTATTTGGTTACAAATCGATGGTGTATGCCAGCGGTGCAATCTCTATTTTAGGTTTTATTGTTTGGCTACACCACTTTTTCACCATGGGGTCGAGTGCAAACGTTAATGCGTTCTTTGGGGTAATGACCATGGTTATTGCCGTCCCTACTGGCGTTAAGTTATTCAACTGGTTGTTTACCATTTACCGCGGCCGTTTACGCATCAGCGTTCCGGTGCTTTGGACATTAGGCTTTATGGTTACCTTTACAGTAGGCGGTATGACCGGCGTACTATTGGCTATTCCGGGTGCCGATTACGTGTTGCATAACAGTTTATTCTTAATTGCGCATTTCCATAACACAATTATTGGTGGCGCTGTATTTGGCTACCTTGCAGGTTTTGTATTCTGGTTCCCTAAAGCAATGGGCTTTAAGCTTAGCGAAAAATGGGGTAAAGCGTCTTTTTGGTGTTGGATAGTTGGTTTCTTCGTGGCGTTCATGCCGTTGTATGTACTTGGTTTCTTAGGTATGACTCGTCGCTTAAACCACACTAATAACCCAGATTGGAACATATGGTTATACATTGCAGCAGGCGGTGCTGTCATTATTATGTTTGGTATTATTTTCCAAGCCGTGCAGTTATTCGTTAGCTTTAGAGACCGCGAAGCACTTGACGATACAACAGGCGATCCATGGAACGCACATACCCTTGAGTGGGCAACCAGCTCACCACCGCAAGTATACAACTTTGCCACTATTCCACACGTTGATGATATTGATGCCTGGACCGACATGAAAGAAAAAGGCCAAGCGTATAAAACAAAAGCAAGCTACAGCCCAATTCATATGCCTAAAAATACCTCAGCGGGTGTATTTATGGCAGCAAGTTTAACAGCATTTTGTTTTGCCATGATTTGGCACATCTGGTGGTTAGCCGCTGTAGGTTTTGTTGGCGCAATTGCCTTATTTATTAAGCGTTGTTACACCAGCGATGTTGATTACTATATACAACCTGATGAAATTGCACGTATTGAAGCTGCGTATAATTCTAGTGGAAATAAGGAGCTAAGCGCGTGAGTACACTATCTGCGAATGTAGAAACTGCCCATTTAGACTCAGTCTCGCACGATGATCATGCACATGAGCATCACGATACCTCTGGCGATACAATTTTTGGCTTTTGGTTATACCTAATGACCGATTGCCTATTGTTTGCCTCGTTTTTTGCCACTTACGCCGTGCTGTTTATGAACACAGCCGGTGGTGTATCAGGTAAAGACATTTTTGAACTCGACTTTGTCGCTGTAGAAACAGCGGCGCTACTCATTAGTAGTATTACCTTTGGCTTTGCCATGATTGCCGCACAAGGGCAAAAAAAGGCACTCACACTCACCTGGTTGTTTATCACCTTTTGTTTAGGCGCTGTGTTTATAGGCATGGAAATTTACGAATTTCACCACCTAATTGTGCATGGTAACGGCCCGCAACAAAGTGCTTTTTTAACCTCATTCTTCTCGTTAGTAGGCTTACATGGTTTACACGTAACAGCGGGTCTAATTTGGATGAGTATTATGATGATAGAAGTGGCTAAACGTGGTTTAGGTAAACCAACCGTAACGCGTTTAAGCTGCCTAAGCCTATTTTGGCACTTCTTAGACATTGTTTGGATTTGTGTATTTACCGTTGTTTATTTAATGGGAGCAATGTAATGAGCCACAGCGAAGCGCACGCGTTAAAGCAAATGCAAAACGAGCACCATGATGAGTCTCATGGCAGCGTTAAAACGTACTTAATAGGCTTTGTGCTATCAATAATTTTGACCGCCATACCGTTTTACATGGTAATGGAAGGCGACTTTTCAAAAGTAACGACGCTTTGGAGCATTGTGACTTTAGCGATTGTACAAATTTGGGTGCACTTAAAATACTTTTTACACCTTAATTTTACGACAGAAGATGGCCGTGCAAGTACCTTTTCATTTTTATTCAGCGCCCTAATTATCGTCATGGTTGTTGGGTTATCGGTTTGGATAATTTACGAATCTAACGCAATGATGATGTACTAGGAGTTAAAGATGTTTCGTCGTTATTTATCAGTGACTAAGCCGGGCATTATTATGGGTAACCTTATTAGCGTGGCAGGCGGTTTTTTACTTGCCTCGCGCGGAGATATAGACCCATGGTTAATGGTTGTTACGCTTATTGGCTTGTCACTTGTGGTTGCATCGGGCTGTGCTATCAATAATGTAATTGATAGAGACATAGATGTAGCCATGGCACGTACGCGTACGCGGGTGACAGTAACAGGCGAAATGTCGGCCTTTGCTGCACTGAGTCACGGTGTTTTGTTGGGGGTTGTAGGTTTTGGGTTACTCATTGCTTACACCACACAAGCCGCGGTATTTTTTGCAGCGTTTGGCTATGTCATTTATGTTGGGGTTTATAGCCTTTACATGAAACGCAACTCTGTTTATGGCACGTTTGTAGGCAGTCTTTCAGGCGCTGTGCCTCCTGTGGTAGGTTACTGCGCTGTAACAGGGCAGTTCGATATTGGCGCGTTAATATTATTGGTTATGTTTAGCTTGTGGCAAATGCCGCACTCATATGCCATTGCTATTTTTCGCTTTAAAGATTACCAAGCCGCAGGTATCCCCGTATTACCCGTAGCGCAAGGTATTGATAAAGCGAAGCGCCATATTGTACTTTATATTGCTGTGTACGCTTTAGTTGTCATGCTATTACCAATAAGTGGCTACACCGGCGCTGCCTTTATGGCCGTGGCGTGTATTACCAGCTTTTGGTGGTTACTTATGGCACTGCGTGGCTATCGCCGTAATATTAATTTAACGAGCTGGGCACGCCAAGTGTTTGCTTTTTCTATTATAAATATTACAGCACTCAGTATAGCCATGGCCGTTGACTACCACAGTGCAGCGCCACAACTGCTTACACTAATATAATTTTAAAACTTTACATTTCCAAAGTTAATCCAAAGGCTCGAAAGGGCCTTTTTTTATGCCTAAAATAGCTGGGCAATAGAGTGTTTATGAGCTTGCTTTAGGTTTTCTTTTATTTGGGCTCTAATTTCTGCTGATTTATTTTGGCTTAGCTTAAAGTTTCCACTCCAATGAGTGGGAGTAAACTCTATAAAACTTAATTGTTGGTACATTGCTTGGCGACTGCGTATAGGCATATCATTAATATTCCACATGGGCTTAAAGGTTTGCTCAAAATGGGTTGTTAGTTGATTCATTATTTTTTCTTTCTCAATGTCACTTTTAATAATCACTACCTTTGCAGTTATTTGCACTGATGCGTAAAGCCAGCTCGGCAGTGTTTTATTATTGCTATAAGAGGGAGATAGGTAACAGTTGTCACCATTAAAAAGTAATTTTACAGAGTGTTTATCACAATGCGTCAGAGGGTTATTTTTTGCTACGTGAGCCATAAATATATTCCGTGAGGGCTCATATAATACAGGTACTTGGCATATAGTATTTAAGTCACTTTGCGAGTTGGGCATTAAAATACTCGCTAGCGGAAATTGCCTAACCAATGCCTTTAAGCGTTTTATATCATTTTCCTGAAAATGCATCGGTGGGTACATTAAAGCCTCTCTTCTAGTTGTGATTTTACATCCGGCCACTGCTCATCAACTATGCTAAATTTTGCTGTGTTTCTATAGCTACCATCACTAAGCTTTCTATCTTTATAAGCGAGCCCTTCAAAGTGAGCACCTAAACGAATAATTGCGTTACGTGATTTTTGATTTTTTTCATGGGTATTAAATGTAATTCTCACTAAATTAAGCTCATCAAACGCGTATTTAAGCAGTAAATATTTAGCGTGTGTATTTATGTAAGTTCGCTGCCAGTCATTGCTTATAAAAGTGTGGCCAATTTCAGCACTCAAATTGAATTTATCCAATTTAAATAATCGTGTTGTACCCACTACCTGCTGAGTATCTTTGTCGATAATGGCAAACACAATTTGTTCGTTTTTATTAAATTGTGCCTGGGTTAAAAACCACTCCTTTAAAATATCATGACTTTTAGTGTAGTTAATAAGTACCCATTGCCACACAATAGGGTGCTGGCCCGCTTTATATAACCCATTTAAGTGTTTATGGCTTAATGGCTCAAGAATAACCTTGTTTGTTTTGTGCGTTTGCAGAGTAAACATTGCTGGCTCCATTTTTTGCTATTAAAGAGCAATAAATGTACGCTTATTTGGCATAGTAAAAACAACCAGAATATAACTTTTACCTATACCAGATTAAAGGGAATATATGCAGCCGTTAAGTATTGAATTTAATGAGCAACGCAAAGCAAAATATTTGCAATTAGCGCAAGCACTTCGCAGCGCAATTATTAAAGGCGACATAGCGGTGGGCACAAAGCTCAGCTCAGCCAGAGAAATGGCAAAAATTTATCAGTTAAACCGCCATACAATAATGAATGCTTTACAGTTATTGGTAGCTGAAGGGTGGTTGGAATCTAATGAGCGCAGCGGGTATAACGTAACACAAACCTTACCAATTCAAAGCAGTGTTAACACAAAGCAAGTACCTGTTGTTGACCCTAAACCTTACAAATTTACCAAAAAGTTAGCAGTGCCCGCGCCTGCTATGAATTTAAATGAATTTAAATATAACTTTGCAGGTGGACTCCCTGATCTTAATTGCTTCCCATATAAAGAATTTAAACGTTCTTTAAGTTATGTATTTAATCATGTAGATACCAGTAAGTTTCATTATGGCGATATAAGCGGGGCGAACGAGTTAAAGCACCAAGTAAGTAGTTATTTATACAAAGCACGTAATCTTAAAGTTAATGACTTACTGATATGTAACGGCTCTCAGGAGGCATTATTTTTAATCTCAAAAGCTTTTATAAGTAAAGGTGACTTTGTTGCGGTTGAGACGTTAGGGTATCCACCAGCGCGTAAAGCTTTTGCGGCATGTGGCGCACAAATAGTAGATATAAAACAAGATGAATTTGGCTTATGTATTGATGATTTGAAAACACAATTTAGTCGCTTCTCAATTAAAATGTTGTACTTAACACCGCTGCATCAGTACCCGACAACTGTTACTTTATCGCCTACACGGCGTATGCAAATTTATCAGTTATGTTACCAACATGGGGTAATGATTATAGAGGATGACTATGACCATGAGTTTCACTATCAATGCCACCCGTTACAACCTATGGCAGCAGATGACCCAGCAGGTATAGTGATTTATCTCTCTACGTTTTCTAAAATTATGTTTTCGGCAGCCCGTATAGGCTACATATGTGCTGCACCTGCAGTACTTGAGCAATTAAGTGCATGGAAGCAACTCATGAATCATAAAAACGATGTGGTAATGCAATTAGCGGTAGCACACTTTATGAAAGAAGGCGCATTTGAGCGTCATTTAAAACGTATGACAAAGCTTTATAAACAGCGATATGAAGCAATGGATAAGTCGTTAAAAGCACTGCAGGCGAAAGGTTTATCACTTGAGTATAAAAAGCCCGATGGTGGGATGGCAATGTGGGTTAACTTAAACATAGATACGGCTAATATTAAAAAGCACCTACACAAGCACAGTATTTATTTGCAAACAGAAGCAGAGTTTTATTTTTGCGATTCTTATAGAAGCTTAAAACCTAAACACTTTAGTTACTTGCGCCTAGGATTTGCAGGGCAGTCGGAGGAAGCCATGCAAAAGGGATTAAATATCATTGCTGAGTATGCTTATTAAGCTATTTTTTTAAACTTTCTGCTTCGTAAAACAAAGGTTTTAGGGTGCCGCAGTTTATAAATTTATACGTTAACTCATTCTGGCCAGGAAGGAGAGTTGAGGTTCTAAATTTTTGCATACAGGCATTTACCAAATCCACAAAAATTAGGTGGTTAAAACTAGGTGCTTGGCTAATTTTATGAATATAAATACGCTCAGTGCCGCCTAGGTCTATCATGTCGTATTCTTGCCAGGGGCTGGCTTTAGCTAAATCTTTTAACTGGCGAGAATACAGCTGTTTATTCATTTCTATTGTTCGGTTTGTGTAAATTAGGCTACCTGCATTTTTGTAATTGCCTTCGTACACATCGGCGATAATGGTTATTGCTTCACCGCGCATTAAGCGTTGAATATTAAACGGTTTAGGCTTTAGGGTTATTAGCTCTGCGTTGCGAACAACATCTAAAAAAGCAACATCAGGGTTTTTAATCCTATACACTACTTGTATATCGTACGGTAATTTATAACTGGGTAAATTAAACGCATAAATTCCTGAACCTTTATTTACCAGTGCTATTGCATGCTCAGCATTGTATTTGGGGTTGAGTGGTGGCAATTCTGCTGCCTCTTCCTCAGCAAAAGCGTATCCGCTTATAGTAATGATCAACAAAGTAAGAAGTAAACGCATAATAATCTCAATTAATTTATGAGGTAAAAGTGTAGTATAAAGTGCGCTAAGCTGGTGATTTATTGTTAGGGCAAGTAAGTTTATTTATTAAGATGTATTTATGCACTTAGTTGTTCACTTCGTGTAATAAAGTCCTGGCATATACGTGTAAGTTTTCGTCTTCAGGGTTTGAAGTGTTGGTTAAATAAATTACACGCCCAGCTTTATTAATAAATAAGGTAGTGGGTGTGCCTCTGATTCCTAATTGTTTTGCTATGGCATCGGCTTTAATAGCTGTTTTAAATGTATAGCCTCTATCAATTATTGCTTTGGCGGGGCTGGCATCGTCGTCTTCTTTAAAGCTTACCGCAATGACCTTTAAGCCTTTGTGTTTTATTTTTTCAAGTGCTGGTTGCAGCTTTTTACAATATGGACACCACGTAGCCCAAAAATGTAAAACGTAAGGTTGGCCTAATAAATCGTGCGTTTGAACGGTTGAACCATCAGCCATGTTTAACGTTATTGCAGGCAATAGTGGTAATGAGTCATCATCAGCGAGTTGCTGTGCAGAGCTTATAAAGCTTAATAAAATCAGTGTAATGGCAGTAATTAGTTTTCTCATGGTTCGTTCTTATTATTTTTTAATAGTGAGTTTAATAAGAACGTGAATTAAGTTATTTCATTTCATTAAAAACCAGCAGCCTGCTCAATCACGATTGCATGGCGCTGCGCTAAACGCGTATGGTCTCTGTCGTAGCCGCCACCAATAACACTAGCAATAGCGGTGTTATGTTCAAGGCAGCGCTTAAATACTAAATGATCACGCTGTTTAATACCGTCCCAGCTTATATCTAGTTTGCCTAAGCCATCGTCTTGCCAAATATCTACACCGGCATCGTATAGGACTAAATCGGGGTTGAGTTCTTTTAGTAAAAACTGCAGGGTATCATCCACAATGCCTAAGTATTCTGCGTCTTGCATATTGTTAGCAAGGCCTATGTCTAAATCGCTGGGGGATTTTCTAAACGGGAAGTTTTTTTCGCAGTGTATAGAGCAAGTGTACGCATACGGCTGATGTGCAAGCATTGCCGCTGTGCCATCGCCTTGGTGTACGTCTAAATCAAAAATGAGCACATTGGTCACTTCACCGCTTTGTATTAATGTTTGCGCGGTAAATGCTAAGTCGTTCACCATGCAAAAACCTGAGCCAAAATCAGTGTGTGCATGGTGTGTACCGCCCGCTAAATGACAGGCTAAGCCATGCTTTAATGCTAAGCGTGCAGTTTGCAGCGTGCCTTGTGGAGCGGTGAATGTACGATTCATTAATGGTTGCGACCAAGGTAGGCCAATGCGGCGCATGGCTTTTTCGTCTAGGCGGTTATGCCATAAATCGTGAATGTAGTTTTCACAGTGTACTAGTTCAAGTGGTTCGGGGCTGCCTAAAATAGGTGCAACTAAATTATCACCCGCAATGCCTAAACCTTTAACCTGCTCATACAAATGAGCAAATTTGCTCATTACAAATCGGTGCTTAGGGTCAAAGCTAAACGAGTAATTACTGTGATAGACCAAAGGTAAGTGAGGGTTTAGGCGCATAACTGTATCAATAATAAAGTTTGCGCTATGGTAATAAACTTAACTAAAGCAGTCTATTGTGGGTCTTCAATTAATGAAGTAAGTTCTCGGTGAAGTAGTTTGTCATCAGCTAAATTAAGCTCTACCAATCGTTTTAAATAGGTAATGCTGTTTATATCAATATGGTGGCATTTAAGGCCAACGTGCTTTTGCTCAATATGGCAAATAAGAACGTCCATTCTTATTTCTATATCGCTTTGTGGCAAAGTAAAGCGTAGTGTTGCGTCGCTGTCTTTTTTACCATTAAAAGCGTCACATTTTGTGATCAGCGCTCCGTGTAACGATACATCAAGCAACTTACATGGGTAAGTGCTCCCTGCAAATTCTAGCTGTGCAGAAGTTGAAAAAAGAATGCGCGAGAACTGACGACGATTTTCCATAAAACGAGTGCCTTTTTTGTAATATTTTAAACAAGCATAGCGGGAAATAGCGCATAGCGATAAAAAAAGGCATAAAAAAGCCCCGCATAAATGCAGGGCTTGTTGTATCAGTTAACACTTAACCAATTTTTTTGTACTTAATACGCTTAGGTTGCGCAGCTTCTGCACCTAAGGTCTTTTTAAGCCACTCTTCGTATTCAGTGTAGTTACCATCGAAAAAGTTAATTTGGCCTTCGTCGCGGTAATCTAAAATGTGTGTTGCAATACGGTCAAGGAACCAACGGTCATGCGATATACACATTACACAGCCTGGGAACTCTAAAATAGCGTTTTCAAGCGCGCGTAGTGTTTCAACATCAAGGTCATTGGTTGGCTCATCCAGTAGTACCACGTTACCGCCCGCTTTTAAAAGCTTAGCAAGGTGTAAACGGTTACGCTCACCACCCGATAAGTCTTTTACAAACTTTTGCTGGTCGTTACCTTTAAAGTTAAAGCGGCTAACGTATGCACGGCTTGGGAACTCAAAGTTACCAATTTTTAGCACATCTTGCCCGTCAGATATTTCTTGGAAAACAGTTTTGCTTTCGTCCATATTGCCACGGAACTGATCAACTGTTGCAAGCTCTACAGTTTCACCTACGCTGATGCTGCCGCTATCTGGCTGCTCTTCACCACTTAGCATTTTAAATAGGGTTGATTTACCCGCACCATTGGCACCAATAATGCCTACAATCGCGCCTTTTGGCATACTAAAGCTTAAATCGTCGATTAATACGCGATCGCCAAAGCTCTTACGTAAGTTATTCACTTCAAGCACTTGGTCGCCTAAACGCGGGCCTGGTGGAATAAATAGCTCGTTAGTTTCGTTACGCTTTTGGTAATCAGACTGCTGTAGCTCGCTAAACTGCGCCATACGTGCTTTAGACTTAGCTTGGCGGCCTTTAGGGTTTGAACGCACCCATTCAAGCTCTTGTGCAATTGATTTTTGACGTGCTTTTTCTGATTTTTGCTCTTGTTGTAAGCGCGCATCTTTTTGCTCAAGCCAAGAAGAGTAGTTACCTTCCCACGGAATACCTTCACCACGGTCAAGCTCTAATATCCAGCCAGCTACATTATCAAGGAAGTAACGGTCATGGGTTACTGCCACAACAGTGCCTTCGTAATCATGTAAGAAGCGCTCAAGCCATGCAACCGACTCAGCATCTAAGTGGTTAGTAGGCTCATCGAGAATAAGCATATCTGGCTTTTCAAGTAATAAACGACAAATAGCAACACGGCGGCGCTCACCGCCTGAAAGGTGCTCAATTTTAGCATCCCATTCTGGTAGACGCAGTGCATCAGCAGCGCGCTCTAAAACGTTATCGATGTTGTGGCCATCGTGCGCTTGAATAATCGCTTCAAGCTCGCCTTGCTCTTTTGCTAGGGCGTCAAAGTCAGCGCCGTCCATTGCGTACTCGTTGTACACTTCGTCAAGGCGGTTTAGGGCGTGTTTTACTTCACCTACAGCTTCTTCAACTATTTCGCGTACTGTTTTGCTTTCATCCAGTACTGGCTCTTGCGGTAAGTAACCAATTTTAGTGCCCGGTTGAGGGCGTGCCTCACCTTCAAAGTCTTGGTCAACACCGGCCATAATGCGAAGTAATGTAGATTTACCAGCACCGTTTAAACCTAGCACACCAATTTTAGCGCCAGGGAAAAAGTGCAGCGAAATATCTTTTAAAATTGTGCGCTTAGGTGGCACAACTTTAGATACTCGACTCATCGAGAAAATAAACTTATCAGGTAAAACCATGGAGGAAAGCCTTCAAATAATAATAAAAATTTCAATGTTGTATTGTAGTGGCTCACGGGTGAAACAGTCAACGAATGGCGGGTTTTAAAGCGCTAATGGCTGCAGGTTGATAAAGTATAAAATCATGAATAAATTTCATTTAGACATCTATACATCTAGAGGTTGATATTTTTGGCATTCTGTTCATAATGAGAGCGTATAAATTCTCGGTTTTTATGAGTAGGAGTAAAATATGCCAATCACAGTAAAAGACGAGCTACCGGCTATTGCCCGTTTGCGTGAAGAAAACGTGTTTGTAATGCCAAAAAGCCGTGCAAAAACGCAAGAAATTCGCCCAATGCGTTTGGCTATTTTAAATTTAATGCCTAATAAAGTAGAAACCGAAGTACAGTTTATTCGTTTGCTTGCTAATTCTCCTTTGCAAGTAAATGTAGAGCTATTACGCCTAGATACGCACCGCAGCAGTAGCAATTCAGAAGAGCACCTAGATACTTTTTACCGTTATTTTTCAGAAGTAAAAGACAATAACTACGATGCATTGATCGTTACCGGCGCACCACTCGCTCACCTTGAATACGACGATGTAGCCTACTGGGATGAGCTAAAAGTGATTATTGACTGGGCAGAGCAGCACGTTACATCTACGCTGTTTTCGTGCTGGGCGGCGCATGCAGCGTTGTATCACCGTTACAATTTAAAGCGTGATTTAAAAGAAGATAAACTCTGTGGCGTGTTTACCCACCAGTGTTACTTTGACCATGGTGCGCTTACGCGTGGATTCGACGATACCTTTTTAGTGCCGCACTCACGTTATGGCCACATAGATATAAATAAAATTAATGCCTGCGACGATATAGTCGTGCTGGCAGGCTCTGAAAAAGTAGGCGCTTACTTAATGAAAAATAAGTCGGGCAGCCAAGTGTTTATAACCGGCCACCCAGAATACGATGCCGACACACTAAAAGCAGAGTACGAGCGCGATTTACAAAAAAGCCCTAATGCGCCAAAACCCGAAAACTATTTTCCAGATAACGATGCAAGTAAAAAGCCCTCAAAAACGTGGCAAAGCCATGCCTTTTTGCTGTTTTCGAACTGGTTAAACTACTACGTGTACCAAACTACACCTTATGATATTAATTTAGTTAGCCAAGATGTGAGGACTAACAACTATGCCGAATAACGTGCCAAACAAAAATAAGCAAAGTGAATTAAGCGCTGCGCTAAAACAGCGTATTTTAATTTTAGATGGTGCAATGGGTACCATGATCCAAACTCACAAGCTTGAAGAAGAAGACTACCGAGGCGAGCGTTTTAAAGACTGGCACGTACTAATTAAAGGCAATAACGATTTATTAAGCCTTACAAAACCCGAGCTAATAACCGATATACACCGTAGCTTTTTAGCCGCCGGTGCAGATATTATTGAAACCAATACCTTTAACTCAACCACCATTTCGATGGAAGATTACGACATGGCCAGCATAAGTCGTGAGGTAAACCTAGAGTCGGCCAAGCTTGCGCGCGCTATATGTGACGAGTTCACAGCCCAAAACCCAAAAAAACCACGCTATGTAGCCGGTGTGTTAGGGCCAACCTCTAAAACCTGCTCTATCTCGCCAGATGTAAACGACCCAGGCTATCGTAATATTACCTTTGATAAGCTGGTTAATGCGTATGTTGAGTCTACTCTTGCATTAATGGAAGGCGGCGCTGATTTAATACTTATCGAAACCATATTCGACACCCTCAATGCTAAAGCAGCCTCATTCGCAGTAGAAGAAGCGTTTGAGCAAGCCGGGCGCACATTACCAGTGATGATCTCGGGCACCATTACCGATGCCTCAGGCCGTACGCTTTCAGGGCAAACAACCGAGGCATTTTATAACTCTATCCGCCATATTAAGCCTATTTCAATTGGCCTTAACTGCGCCCTAGGGCCAGATTTACTTCGCCAATACGTAGAAGAGCTTTCGCGCGTATGCGAAACCTTTACCTCAGTGCACCCAAATGCGGGTTTACCCAATGAGTTTGGAGAATACGATCTAGAAGCAGACGACATGGCAAAAGAGATCATAGATTGGGGTAAATCGGGCTTTATAAATATTGTGGGTGGGTGCTGTGGCACCACGCCTGCGCATATTCGCGCCTTTGCTAAAGGGCTTGAAGGCGTTAAACCTCGCCCTTTACCAGAGCTTGATGTTCGCATGCGTTTATCAGGCCTTGAAGCCTGTAACTTAAATTAAGGAGCCGACAATGACTCAACAAATTGCAGTATTTACCAATGTCGGCGAGCGTACTAACGTAACCGGTTCAGCCATGTTTAAACGCTTGATCATGGAAGAAGATTACGAGACAGCGCTTAACGTTGCTCGCGAACAAGTAGAAAACGGCGCCCAAATTATTGATATAAACATGGACGAAGCCATGTTGGACTCAAAAGCAGCCATGGTTAAGTTTTTAAACTTAATTGCCTCAGAGCCCGATATATCTAAAGTGCCTATTATGGTCGACTCCTCTAAATGGGATGTAATAGAGGCAGGCCTTAAATGTATTCAAGGCAAAGCTATTGTTAACTCAATATCGCTTAAAGAGGGTGAAGAGCCGTTTAAACGCCAAGCTAAAATTATTAAACGATTTGGCGCAGCCGCTGTTGTTATGGCGTTTGATACCGAAGGCCAAGCCGACACCGCAGATAGAAAGTACGAAATATGTGAGCGCAGCTACAAAATATTAGTCGATGAAATAGGTTTTCCGCCGGAGGATATTATATTCGACCCTAATATATTTGCTGTAGCCACCGGTATAGAAGAGCACGACAACTATGCCGTAGAATTTATTGAAGGCACACGCCGCATTAAGCAAAACTTACCTCACTGTAAAGTGTCGGGTGGGGTGTCAAATGTATCGTTCTCATTCAGAGGTAATAACCCCGTACGTGAAGCCATTCACTCGGTGTTTTTATACCACGCGATAAAAGCGGGTATGGATATGGGCATTGTAAACGCAGGGCAGCTTGCGGTTTACGACGACATCCCCGAGGAACTTCGTAAAGCCGTAGAAGATGTAATCCTTAATACCGACCCCGGTGCAGGTGAGCGACTTGTAGAAATAGCCCCTAAGTTTTCGGGTATGGCACAGGCCGAACGCGTAGAAGATTTAGAATGGCGCACATGGCCTGTTGAAAAACGCCTAGAGCACGCCCTTGTCAAAGGCATTACCACCTTTATAGATGAAGACACGGAAGAGTGCCGCGCAGCTGCCGATAAACCTATTCACGTGATTGAAGGGCCGCTCATGGATGGCATGAACGTGGTAGGGGATTTATTTGGTGCAGGTAAAATGTTTTTACCGCAGGTTGTTAAATCTGCCCGTGTAATGAAGCGCGCAGTGGCCTACTTAGACCCATTCATAGAAGCTGAAAAAGAAGAAGGCGCCACTAACGGTAAAGTCGTTATGGCCACCGTAAAAGGCGACGTGCACGACATTGGTAAAAACATTGTGGGCGTAGTACTGCAATGTAATAATTACGAAGTAATCGATTTAGGCGTAATGGTACCTGCCGAAAAAATATTGCAAACCGCGATTGACGAAAAAGCCGACATAATCGGCCTTTCGGGTTTAATTACCCCATCGCTTGATGAAATGGTACACGTAGCCAAAGAAATGACCCGCCGAGGCTTTGAGTTACCACTTATGATTGGCGGCGCTACGACCTCTAAAGCGCATACTGCAGTAAAAATAGAGCCACAGTACGACAAAGGCGTAGTGTACGTAAATAACGCCAGCCGGGCAGTGGGCGTAGTATCCAGCTTGTTATCAAACGATCTAAAACCCGCCTTTTTAGAAAAAACTAAAGCCGAGTACGAAAAAGTACGCGAGCAGCAAGCACGTAAAAAACCACGTTCTAAACCGGTTACCATACAGCGTGCCCGCGATAACGCCGCCAAGCTTGATTGGGATAATTACACGCCTCCTGTGCCTAAAAAACTGGGCGTGACTGAGTTTAAAAATGTATCAATCGCCACGTTGCGTAAATACATAGATTGGACCCCGTACTTTATGACGTGGTCAATCGCTGGCAAATACCCACGCATAATGGACGATGAAGTCGTTGGCGAGCAAGCACGTAGCTTATTTAAAGATGCTAACGACATGCTCGACGACCTTGAAAAGTCAGGTGCTTTGCAACCTTTAGGTGTTATTGGTTTATTCCCTGCAAACCGCGTGGGCGATGACATAGAAATTTACACCGACGAAACTCGCAAAGAGCTGTTAACCATCTCGTGCCATTTACGTCAACAAACCGAAAAAACCGACTTTGCTAATTACTGTTTGGCCGACTACATTGCGCCAAAAGGCACACCTGATTACTTTGGTGCGTTTGCCGTAACGGGCGGTTTAGAAGAAGACGACTTAGCCGATGCGTTCGACGCCAAGCAAGACGACTACAATAAAATAATGGTAAAAGCGGTTGCCGACAGGCTCGCAGAAGCCTTTGCAGAATACCTGCACGAACAAGTACGCAAAGAGTATTGGGGTTACGCAGCCGATGAAAACTTAACTAACGATGAGCTAATCCGCGAAAACTACCAAGGTATTCGCCCAGCGCCAGGTTACCCAGCGTGCCCAGAACACACCGAGAAAAAGAAAATTTGGCAGCTGCTCGATACCGAAAAACGCATTGGCATGCAGCTAACTAGCTCCTACGCCATGTGGCCAGGGGCTGCTGTTTCGGGCTGGTATTTCTCACACCCAGAGGCAAAATACTACGCCGTAGCAGCTATTCAAAAGGATCAGGTAGAAGATTACGCCAAGCGAACTAATATGACGCTCGCAGAGGCAGAAAGATGGCTATCGCCTAACTTGGGGTATGAGCCAGAGTAAAAGAGCAGCGGTCAGTTTTTAGCTGTCAGCTATCAGAAAAATGATCTGACCCCGATAAAGTAGACACGGGGTTTTAATTCATTGATTCATATTGTATGGGGCTAACATTTCCAATCGTCCCATGCATTCG
>NZ_LKDV01000051.1:0-13791 GCF_001401875.1 Pseudoalteromonas sp. P1-13-1a
CTCACTACCGAAGTAGCTTGGCTGTTAGAACTCAATCTGTACGAGTGCCCACACAGATGATTGCTTTATATTGTTAAAGAACGTTGCGATTAAAGCCTATTGCTTTATCTCGCTAGGGCTGCGCATGTTACGCTTTCCTATTTTTTTGTCAACACTTAATTTTGTTAAACTTTAAAGTTTTTAAAACGAAGTTTTACTCGACTCACTGATTAGCTCGTTCATCGCTATGCGTTGCGCTCTGCCGTCTCAGTGGGGTCGCATTATAGGGAGATCCAAAAACAGATCAACCCTTTTTTTAAGAAAACTTGAAATAAATGACTGTTCGCTGCGTATTTGAGCTAAATACGCTAAAAACACAACATAACTAGCAATTTATTAACATTTAAGCTGTATTAATTGGTTTATACGGTAGGTTTACTAAAATAACTTTAAATACAAACTAGCGCCCCACACGATCGTAAGGATCATTAATGAGAGTGTTACCGCTGCAGATCCCATATCTTTTGCACGCCCCGATAATACATGGCGCTCAGTGCTAACGCGATCAGTGAGCGCTTCTATTGCTGAATTAAGTAGCTCTACAATCAATATGATCAGTAATGTACTTACTAACAAAGCCCAATGTAATACCGATGTAGCTAGCCAAAAAGAAATGGGTAGCAAAATAATGCTAAGTAGCAACTCTTGCCTAAAAGCCGCTTCTTCTATAAAGGCCGCTTTAAAACCAAGGTACGAACAATAGGTCGCTTTAAATATGCGCTTTATACCAAGGCCATTAGGTTTAAATACATCTTTCATTATTAGCTCTATGATTTGTGGTCAAAATAAAGCCCCGCAATTGCGAGGCTTTTTTAATTAAGCAATACCGTATTGATCTCGGTATGCTTTAACTGATGCTAAATGCTCGTCCATTGTACCTTGGCTCTCAAGGTAGCTAATAAGATCAGCTAATTTTACAATAGAGATCACTTTGGTATTAAAGTCGCGCTCAACTTCTTGAATAGCTGAAAGCTCAGCTTTACCTTTTTCTTGGCGATCGAGTGCTATTAGTACACCACTTAGGTCTGCGCCGTTATCGGCAATGATTTCCATTGATTCACGAATCGCAGTACCTGCGGTGATCACATCATCCACCAGCATAATTTTGCCCGTTAATGCAGAGCCTACTAATGTACCACCCTCACCATGTGCTTTTTTCTCTTTGCGGTTAAAGCAATAAGGTACATCTTTATCATGGTGATCTGCCAGCGCTACTGCGGTAGTGGTTGCAATAGGAATACCTTTATAAGCTGGGCCAAATAAAACGTCGTATTCTATTGCGGCGTCTTCAAGGGCTGATGCATAAAAACGACCCAAACGTGCTAAATCACGTCCTGTATTAAAAAGGCCAGCATTAAAAAAGTATGGGCTTGTACGACCTGATTTAAGGGTAAATTCACCAAATTTTAAAACCTGCTTTTCTAAAGCAAATTCAATAAACTCTTTTTGATAATCTTTCATTGGGGTACTCGCTTATGCTAACGCTTGTTTTTGTACGTCGATGATTTCACGAATCGAATGCTTAGCTAATGTAAGTAGCTCATCTAATTCGTCGAACGAGAATGGTTCACCCTCTGCGGTACCCTGCACTTCAATAATTTTGCCTGTTTCAGTTAAAATTACATTCATATCGGTTTCGGCTTCAGAATCTTCAAGGTATTCTAAATCAGTAATTGGCTGGCCTTTATAAATACCTACCGAAATAGCAGCAATCATGTGCTTAAGTGGGTTTGAGTTGATCATCCCTTTAGCGCGCATGTGGGTAAGTGCATCAACTAAAGCAACACAGGCACCGCTTATAGAAGCTGTACGTGTTCCGCCGTCGGCTTGAATTACGTCACAGTCAATTGTAATGGTGTTTTCGCCAAGCGCTTTTAAATCTACTGCAGCTCTTAATGCACGAGCGATTAAACGTTGAATTTCCATTGTACGACCGCCTTGCTTACCACGCGAAGCTTCACGTGCATTACGCGTATGTGTTGAGCGCGGTAACATACCATATTCAGCGTTGATCCAACCTTTACCTTGACCTTTCATAAAACGTGGCACACCTGCTTCAACCGTTGCAGTACAAAGTACTTTGGTATTACCAAACTCAACAAGTACTGAGCCTTCTGCGTGTAATGTGTAATTACGGGTAAATGATACCGGTCTAATTTGGTTAGGTGTTCTTTCGCTTGGACGCATTGACGATCCCCTTAATTCTGAATTTGCGACATTATAAGTGCATGTGCGGGTAGATGCCATGCTGATTGTAAAATATTCAGCGTAATAAATTTTCTCTAGAGGTTAAGCAGTGTTACGGTATAATCATCGCAATATTGTATTAATAAATTTTAGGAACTTATCCATGATCCACAGTATGACTGCTTATGCGCGTCGCGAAATTAAAGGCGATTGGGGCACTGGCACCTGGGAAATTCGTTCAGTAAACCAGCGCTACCTTGAAACGTTTATTCGCGCACCAGAGCAATTTCGTGGTATGGAGCCGGTAATTCGTGAGCGTTTACGTAAAAATTTGCAACGCGGCAAAGTTGAAGTATTTTTAAAGTTTGTTGCAAACCCTGCTCACGTGGGTGAGCTATCAATTAATGAGTCACTTGCTGAGCAACTAATAAATAGTGCTAAATGGGTGCAGCAACAAAGCAATGGTGATATTAACCCTGTTGATATACTGCGCTGGCCTGGCGTAATGGAAGCACAAGAGCTCGATTTAGATACTGTAAATAAAGCACTTATAGCGGGCTTTGACCAAGTAGTTGAAGATTTTAAATCAGCCCGTAGCGATGAAGGCGCAAATTTAGAAGAAATGATTGCCACTCGCCTTAATGCCATACTTGAGCAAGTTACCGTAGTAGAAAGTCACTTACCAGAAATAGCAAAGTGGCAGCGTGAAAAGCTTAATCAAAAGCTTGAAGACTTAAAAACTGATATTGACGAATCTCGTCTAGAGCAAGAACTTATTTACCTAGCGCAAAAGCAAGATGTTGCCGAAGAACTAGACCGCTTAAAATCGCACGTTAAAGAAACTAAAAAAATTCTTAATAAAGGTGGTGCATGTGGCCGCCGTTTAGATTTTATGATGCAAGAGTTTAACCGCGAAGCAAACACCCTAGCCTCTAAGTCTATTAATAGTGATATTACTAATGCGGCCGTGGAGCTAAAAGTGCTTATTGAGCAGATGAGAGAGCAAATTCAAAATATAGAGTAATCGTACTTGTGTGCTACTTACTTGAGCACAATTAGCTAAATAAAGTACAATAGCGTAATTAAAGGCTTGGATTATTGATTTAGTCCAAGCCTGTTTATTTTAAGTAGAGAAAAACATGGCTCAAACTCGCGGAAACTTATTTATTCTATCGGCGCCTTCTGGCGCGGGTAAATCTAGCTTAATCACGGCGTTATTAAAAAAACATGCAGATATGAAAGTATCGGTATCGCATACCACTCGAAGCCCTCGTCCCGGTGAAGAAAATGCGGTGCATTATCACTTTGTAAGTGCGGATGAATTTAAATCATTAATTGCCAAAGATGATTTTTTTGAATGGGCGCAAGTATTTGATAATTACTACGGTACTTCAAAGCAGGCTATTGAGTCGCAGTTAAATGCAGGTATTGATGTATTTTTAGATATTGACTGGCAAGGTGCGCAGCAAGTGCGCGAAATTATGCCAAGCGTACAAACAATTTTTATATTGCCCCCTTCTAAAGCAGAGCTTGAACAGCGCTTAAATAACCGAGGCCAAGATTCTGCCGAAGTCATCGCAGGGCGTATGGCCAAAGCGCAATCAGAAACATCGCACTACAATGAATATGATTATGTTGTGGTTAACGATGATTTTGAAACCGCCCTTAGCAATATTGAAACGATCGTGTTAGCGCAGCGCTTAACGCTAAAAGCCCAAGCTAGTCGTCATCACGATTTAATTACAAACTTACTTAAATAAGCCATTTATGCCCTTTACAGGGAAAACTGGTAAAAATTAACCACTGGCTATTGGCGAAACAAGCTGCTTGCAGTAAACTACGCCTTTGCTTTTAAATTATTTTGGAGTGCTGAGATGGCTCGCGTAACAGTTGAAGATGCAGTAGATGCAATTGGTAATCGTTTTGACTTAATTTTAGTTGCGGCTCGTCGTGCCCGCCAAATTGCTGTTGGTGGTAAAGACCCACTAGTAGACGCTGAAAATGACAAACCAACCGTTATCGCTCTGCGTGAAATCGAAAAAGGTTTAGTTGACAGTTCATCAATGGACGTTATTGACCGTGAAGAACAACAACACCAAGAAGCAGCTGAATTAGCTGCGGTTGCTGCTATTGTTGGCGGTAATCAATAATCAACCACCCGGTTTGATTTAGTCAACGGCTCAGTATTTCTACTCTAGCCGTTGGCAATCCCCTCTTTTCATCGTATATTCTATTACTTACCGTTACTTATTGCTTCACAAGAACATTGGAGTGTGAATGTATCTTTTTGAAGGTCTTAAAAAGAAAATATCTGAATACTTGCCTGCTGCTGAAGTAGAGCTAGTGCAAAAAGCCTACGTGGTAGCCCGAGAGGCTCACGAGGGGCAAACTCGCTCAAGCGGCGAGCCGTACATTACTCACCCTGTTGAAGTAACCCAAATTCTTGCTGGCATGCACCTTGACCATGAAACACTTATGGCCGCGTTAATGCATGACGTTATTGAAGATACCGACTTTAGCCAGCAAGACTTAGCCGAAATATTTGGTGATACGGTTGCCGAACTTGTTGAAGGAGTAAGTAAGCTCGATAAGCTCAGCTTTAAAGACAAAAAAGAATTCCAAGCTGAAAACTACCGAAAGATGATCATGGCTATGACCCAAGACATTCGGGTTATTTTAATTAAACTGGCCGATCGTACTCACAATATGCGTACATTAGGGGCTCTGCGCCCTGATAAGCGCCGTCGTATTGCCCGTGAAACACTTGAAATTTACGCACCTATTGCAAACCGTTTAGGTATTCACGATATTAAAAATGAGCTAGAAGATTTAGGTTTTCAGGCTTTATACCCTATGCGCCATCGCGCACTTAAATCTGAAGTGGCAAAAGCGCGAGGCAATCGCAAAGAAGTTATTTCTAACATTCAAACCGAAATAGAAGCACGCCTTGAAGAATCGGGAATTAAAGCTACGGTTTCTGGGCGCGAAAAACACCTTTATAGCATTTATAAAAAAATGCTGAATAAAGAGCTGCTTTTTAATGAGGTAATGGATATTTACGCCTTTAGAATAAACGTAGATGCAATGGATACCTGCTATCGCGTGTTAGGTGTTGCACATAACCTGTATAAACCTATCGAAACGCGCTTTAAAGATTATATTGCCGTACCTAAAACAAATGGTTATCAGTCTTTGCATACCTCATTAGTGGGCCCACACGGTATTCCGGTAGAGATCCAAGTACGTACCCACGATATGGATCATATGGCCGATAAAGGGGTTGCTGCGCACTGGATGTATAAAAAAGCCGGTGATGGTGCAGGTAATACCGCGCAGCAACGTGCTCGCCAATGGATGCAAAGCTTGCTAGAGCTTCAACAAAGTGCCGGCTCATCATTCGAATTTGTCGAGAACGTTAAAACTGAGCTATTCCCAGAAGAAATATACGTATTTACCCCCGATGGCCGCATTGTAGAGCTACCAATGGGCGCTACCGCGGTTGATTTTGCTTACGCAGTGCATACTGATGTAGGTAATACTTGTGTAGGGGCAAGAGTAAACCGTAAACCTTACCCGCTAAGCAAAGCCTTAGATACTGGGCAAAGTGTGGAAATTATAACCAGCTCGGGAGCACACCCTAATGCAACATGGTTAAACTTTATAGTTACAGGTAAAGCCCGTTTAGGGATAAGAAACTACCTTAAGAGCCAACACCAAGAAGAAGCATTGTTATTAGGCCGCCGCTTACTCGATTCTGCCTTGGGTGAAAATAAGCTCGACAGCATCGCCGATGAAAACATAGCCCGCGTACTCGAAGAGCACGAACTATCTACAGTATTAGAATTACTGGTAGAAATAGGCGCAGGTAACTTAATGAGCGTATTAATCGCTAAACGCTTATTACAAGAAGAAAGCGACGACTTGTCAGATATTAGCAAACAAGCCAAAGCAACCATTATTGGTACCGAAGGCATGTTGGTTAATTATTCTAAGTGTTGCCGACCTGTACCTGGGGATGCCATCACTGCGCATATTAGCCAAGGTAAAGGGCTTACGGTTCATCGCCAAGAATGTAAAAATATTCGCGGCTGGGAAAACGAACGCTCAAAATACCTAGTTGTAAAATGGGATGACAATCCAGAAAAAGAATATATAGCTGCGCTACGAGTGGAAATAATTAACCACCAAGGGGCTTTGGCTAAACTCACAAATGTTGTTGCTACAACCCAAGCCAACATTGTTGAGATCACGACCGACGAAAAAGAAAGTAATTTATATGTGATAGACTTGGGCGTTACCGTTAAAAACCGCGTCCATGTTGCTAATATTATGCGCCGCATTCGCGTGATGCCTGATGTGCAAAGAGTCTATCGTAAAAAGTAAAATAGGAAACTCATGAATAAAGCATTTATTTCTACCGAAAAAGCACCTGCTGCTATCGGCACTTATAGCCAAGCGGTTAAAGTAGGTACTGCCGTTTATTTATCTGGACAAATTCCACTTGTCCCAGAAACAATGGAAATGGTTTCAGAAGACTTTAGCGAACAAACACATCAAGTATTTAAAAACATTACAGCGGTGTGCGAAGAAGCAGGCGGCAAAATCCAAGATCTTGTTAAAATTAATATCTACCTAACAGACTTATCTAACTTTGCCACTGTGAATGAAGTAATGAGCCAATATTTCAAGCAGCCTTATCCTGCACGTGCAGCACTAGGTGTACGTGCGCTTCCAAAAGGCGCACAAGTTGAAATTGATGGCATTATGGAACTTCCTTCAACTAACTAACAAATACAGAGCTATAAACCCCCTTTATAGCTCTATTTTCTTCAGCTCAGCTTTGTTTATCTCCCTTTCTTGACTCACATGAAAATATCTAGCACTCTGTAATCATGCAATAAAATCAATCTTAACTTTAGTAGTAGAAAAGGATTAACTAGTGTTTAAGCTTGCCAATAATGGGAACGTATTACTTGATGTAAGTAAACACGCTCCACCTAGCGCCGCTTTTATAATTGATGCACTTGAGAAGTCGACGTTTTGCGAATGCAAAATTGACCACGAGGCTATTGATAATTTTTTTAAAGCGCAAAATAATGAGCCAACCTTGGTTGTAGCAAGTAAACACGATGCATCGCTTGTGGTAACGTTAAGTGAAGATAAAATGCAAGCCATAGGCGAGCTTACTTTAGCCTATGGTGGTAAGGTACTTTCGTTAGAAGAGGGTAAAAAACAACTCATAAAAGCAGGGGTTGTACGTGGCTACAAACAAGCTTTTTTAGAGCAGCTTTTAGATAAACAATTTAACTTACCCCCTGGAACCGTAGCAAAAGGGATTCTAGCCAAGGGCCGTTTGCCAGCTGAGGGCACTGCAACAAAATTTGTCGCTATGGTAGAAACCCTCAAAGATCGCCTAAAAACACCTAAAATGATGGAAGATGGCAGTGTAGATATGCGCGACTTTGGTAAGCTTGCGAGCGTAGAGCCTGGTACTGTTCTGATTCGCCAACAACCTGCTACCCCCGGTAAAGAAGGGTTCACTGTAGTAGGTGACATACTACCCGCTAAACCTGGCGAAAATAAAAAGTTAGTAGCAGGCGAAGGCGCCGAAATATCAAAAACAAATCCGCTTGAGCTTGTTTCTACAACGGCGGGTGTTCCGGTAGAAATACCTAACGGTATGCGAGTTGATGATATTTTTACCATTTCTGATGTGGATGTTAAGAGCGGTCATATTGATTTTGAAGGCAGTGTTATTGTGACTAAAAACATTGACCCAGGTATGCGCGTAACGGCTAAAGGCGACATTACGGTTTTTGGCACAGTTGAATCTGGCGAATTATCGGCCGGCGGAAACATCACTGTAAAACAAGGCATTATTGGCCATCAAAAACTCGAAGATAAAACACTAACGTGCACTATAAAAAGTGACGGAGATGTTCATGTTTCTCATGCACAATATTGCTATATACAAGGCAAAAACATTTTTATAGACCGCCAAGCCAGCCATTGTACTATTAAAGCAAAACACTTATTACAAGTTGGCCAAACAGAGTTACCCAAAGGGAAAATTTTTGGTGGAGAGATTCTCGATGCAACTGTATTAATAGCTGGCGAAATAGGTAATGAATCAGGTGCTAAAATGGCAATTAATTTAGCCGCGTCAGGTGCTGAAATAACGGCCGACACAGATAACTGCTTTAAAGACTTAGCAAAAACAGATGAGCAGCTTGATACTCTTCAAGCAGCACTAGAAAAAGCAGATAAAGTAAAAGATATAGAAAAGAAAAATCTGCTCATTAAAAAAATTGGCGCAACACAGCAGCATTACTGCCAACAAGCAGAGCAGCTAGAAAAAAAGTTATCTAGCCTAGATCATGAACTACACGACCTACTTAGCGATGCAAACCTTGTTGTTAATACATCATTACACTCAGGGGTAGAGATCCATATTTTTGATAAAGTATTAAAAACTACCCGCAACTACCCGCCTTGCAATATAAACTTACAAAACAATAAAGTAGAAATAAACTTTAAAACACATTAGGGCGCATTTAGCGCCCTTTATAATTTACAGTAAGTCACTTACCGTATCGTACGTTTGCTTTGGCCATACACCTACTTGCACTTGTCCAATATGCTGCTTTTGCAGTAATAACATTGCTAAGCGCGATTGCCCTATGCCGCCGCCAATTGTTTGTGGAAATGCCTCTTCTAATAACGCTTTATGCCAATCAAAAGCGAGACGTTCTTCATCGCCTGTTATGCTCAATTGAGCTTTTAATACATCAGGGCTTACACGAATACCCATAGATGATATTTCAAAGGCATCTTCTAACACGGGGTTCCACACTAAAATATCGCCATTTAATCCTGTGTATCCGTCAACCGTTTGGGTAGACCAATCATCGTAATCTGGAGCGCGTACATCATGGATTTTGCCATCAGCTAACGCACCACCAATACCAATTAAAAATACCGCACCGTACTCTTGTGCAATGGCTTTTTCGCGTTGCTTTGCGCTAAAGTCGGGGTACATTTTGCGCAACTGCTCACTGTGAATAAAGGTAATTTCACTGGGTAAAAATGGCGCAATACCAAAGCTTTCACTTACAAACTGCTCTGTTTGCTTAATGCCAGTGTAAATGGCTTTAACTGTCTCTTGTAACGTAGAAAGCGTACGCTCAGTACGTTGGCAAATTACCTTCTCCCAGTCCCATTGATCAACATAAACAGAGTGTATTGGGCTTAATGAGTCTTCATCTGGGCGCAACGCTTTCATTTGCGTATAAATACCTTCACCTACAGAAAAGCCGTAAGTAGCGAGCGTTTTACGTTTCCATTTAGCAAGCGAATGAACAACTTCATAGCTGCTATCGGTAATTGCTTTTACGTTAACAGCAACTGCATTTTCGTGACCACTCAAGTTATCTTGTGTGCCATCACCTACTTTGGCCAAAATAGGAGCCTGAACTTCAACTAATCCGAGTTGCTGCTCTAATTGCTGTGAAAAAAACTGCTTAACTTTACTTATTTGCTGCTGTTGCTGCACATAGTGTGAACTCATAATAAATGGCCTCATTCCCAGTTATTGTTACTTGCTTATTAATGAAAAAACACCCTGCGGGCGCCTTTAATGAAGTTACTGTAACGATTTAAACTTTTAATTCAATAACCAATAATAAAAATAGCTTTAATATGCAAAATCGATTAATTTAAACGGTATGAAAATGAAGATTCACTAATTTAAGTAAGCAAAAATAATGGAAAATTATCAAATCGATAATCTCGATAAACAGATACTTCACGCTCTAATGGCCAACGCCCGCACAGCCTACGCTGAATTAGCCAAACGGTTTGCTGTAAGTGCCGGCACAATTCACGTGCGTGTGGAGAAAATGAAACAAGCAGGTATTATCACCGGCACCCAATTAAGCATTAGTACAAAGCAACTTGGTTACGATGTATGTTGCTTTATTGGTATTAACTTAAATAATGCACGCGACTACCCAGAAACACTAATTAAACTAGAAGCACTAGAAGAAGTAGTTGAAGCGTATTACACCACGGGTAACTACAGCATTTTTATCAAAGTTATGGCTAAATCTATAGACCACTTACAAGATGTATTGATTAATAAAATACAAGCGATAGAAGCAATTCAATCAACCGAAACCCTTATTTCATTGCAAAATCCAATTAGCCGCACAGTAATGCCTTAATAGATAAAATTACGTATAATTATCAAAAAAGAGGATCACCATGCAGCAAAATCGCTACCAACGAATAAAAGACGTACTATCTCGTCGCCAAACAGACTTAACGGTCTGTCTAGAAGACGTACACAAACATCATAATCTGTCAGCTATTGTAAGAAGTGCTGATGCAGTAGGTTGTCATCATGTACACGCGGTATGGCCAGAAAACCAAAAATGGCTGACCAATAATACCTCTGGCGGCAGTAAAAACTGGCTAGAAACACACCTTCATAAAAATATTGATGATGCTGCCACAATGATGCGAATGCACAACCCAGATGTACAAATATTAGCAACACACTTGAGCGAAGATGCAGTAGATTTTAGAGAAATAGATTACACAAAACCCACGGCTATAATTGTAGGCCAAGAAAAAACGGGCATTTCTGAGCAAGCATTAAAGCACGCAGATCAAAATATTATTATACCTATGCAAGGTATGGTGCAATCCCTAAATGTATCGGTAGCGGCTGCACTTATTTTATTTGAAGCACAACATCAACGAGAAAAGGCAGGGCTATATAAGCGCGATATGCTAAGTGAAGAGGTTAAACACCCTATGTATTTTGAAGGCTATCACCCAGTAATTGCAAAACAATGTAGATTAAAAAACCTACCTTACCCACCACTTGATGAAGAAGGCGAAATAGTCGCTAACGAGCAATTTTGGCACGCTTTAAAACATGCTTGATGCTTAGCAAACCTGTGAGTACACTTAACTTATTCACAAATAAACAGATTTGAGCCCACATTGCCTAAACCTAGCTTAAGCCAGTACCCTATTACAGAACTTAAAGGGGTCGGTCCAAAAATGGCCGAGCGCCTACAAAAGCTAGGTATAGCTACCGTGCAAGATATGCTCTTTCATTTGCCTTTACGCTATGAAGATCGTACCCGTATCTATGCTATTAACGATGTTACTTTACACAGCCACTGCACCGTTGAGGCAACAATAGAAACAAGCCAAGTGACCTTTGGCAAACGTCGCATGTTAGTTGTGCAAATAAACGATGGTACAGCTAGGCTTACTTTACGATTTTTTAATTTTACTGCTGCGCAAAAAAATGCGTTTATCAGTGGGAAAATAATTCGCTGTTTTGGTGAGATTAGACGCGGGCGCGTTGGGCTTGAAATGAGCCACCCAGAATACAGTATAAGCGATACACCCAATGAACAGCCAACAGCAACAACTCTCACACCGGTTTATTCAACAACCGAAGGGCTAAAGCAATTATCGATTAGGGGCTTAAGCGAGCAAGCAATAAACTTACTGCACAAGTACTCAGTAGAAGAACTTATTCCTGAAAAATGGCAACCTTCACATATGCAATTGCGTGATGCTTTACTGTTACTTCATCGTCCACCTAATGACGTAGATGTAACTTCACTTGAGCAAGGGACTCATCCAGCGCAGCAACGCTTAGTGTTTGAAGAGCTACTTGCACAAAACTTAAGCTTGTTAAAAGTACGCGAGCAAGGGCAGCAAGTAAGTGCAGTTACCCTAAGCCCTACAAATACATTAGAAAGTCAATTTTTAGCGCAACTCCCTTTTGCGCCGACCAAAGCACAGAATAGAGTAGTAGCCGAAATTAAAGGGGATTTACAGCACCCCTACCCCATGATGCGATTAGTACAAGGTGATGTAGGCTCAGGTAAAACACTGGTTGCAGCATTAAGTGCATTAACAGCAATAGCACAAGGTTTCCAAGCTGCACTAATGGCACCCACAGAAATTCTCTCCGAGCAACACGGGATAAATTTCAAGCAATGGTTTGAAAGCTTAGGAATTAACGTTGCATGGCTTGGTGGAAAAACTAAAGGCAAGGAGCGTACTAGTACACTTGAAAAAATAGCCTCAGGGGAAGCACAAATGATAGTGGGAACGCATGCCCTATTTCAAGACGAGGTAAAGTTCAATAATTTAGTATTGGTTATCATAGATGAACAACACCGCTTTGGTGTTCATCAACGCCTCTCACTCCGAGAAAAAGGAAAGTTTGGTAATTGTTACCCTCATCAGTTAGTCATGACTGCAACCCCCATTCCGCGTACATTGGCTATGACGGCCTATGCCGATTTAGAAACCTCCGTGATAGATGAGCTCCCTCCCGGTAGAACGCCAATTACCACTGTGGCCATTCCTGATACGCGCCGAGACGATATAATAAACCGTGTTAAGCTTGCCTGCAATGAACAAGGTAGGCAGGTTTATTGGGTGTGTACTCTCATTGACGAATCAGAAGTCCTACAATGCCAAGCAGCAGAAGATAGCGCATTACAATTAAAAGAGGCCTTGCCAGAACTTAATGTAGGACTTGTCCATGGCCGCATGAAAGCCACTGAGAAACAAGCCATTATGAGCGAGTTCAAAGCTGGCAATATTCACGTACTTGTTGCAACAACTGTAATAGAAGTCGGTGTAGACGTACCTAATGCCAGTTTAATTATCATAGAAAACCCTGAACGCTTAGGATTAGCACAATTACACCAATTACGCGGACGCGTAGGACGAGGGGCCACCGCTTCCCATTGCGTACTGTTGTATCACGCCCCTTTATCTCATACTGCTCAAAAGCGTTTAGGTGTATTAAGGGACAGTAATGATGGCTTTGTCATCGCAGAGCGCGATCTCGAAATACGTGGCCCAGGCGAAGTACTCGGCACTAAACAAACTGGCTTAGCCGAATTTAAAATAGCGGACCTTACTCGCGACAAACACACTCTTAATCAAGTAAGACCTATTGCACAGCAAATGCTAAAGCAAAATCCCGACCTTATAAACCCCTTAATTCATCGCTGGCTCGGCAATAAATCTAATTACGCTCAGGCTTAATTATCCTAAAACACTTACGATTTATCTTTAGCTTGTTTTACTAATGGTAAAAGACCTCCTAAGTCCCTGCGAAATAAGTATCTGATTATTACTCTATCCCTTGGTTTAGATAGGGGTGTATTGTGGGCGCATTTCATTATTATGCATACATAAAAAAGCCGCTTCATTTCTGAAGCGGCTTTCTCGTATTTGGAGCCTGGCGATATCGAGGAGCCGACAGCAGTGGAGAGCCACTAACAGATGCTGCCTATCATCGCTTAATGTGTTGGATAACTAAAACACTGTTCACAAAGAGGCGCTGCGCTTAAGAGACGCTCCGCTTTAGAGAAGAAAATGCGAATATTACTTTCCTTCAGACGTAAAAACCCATCACATTGCTGTAAAAGCTTTCTCGTATTTGGAGCCTTGTGATGTCGTGGTGCCCACAGAGGTAGTGAGCCACATAGCAAAGTACTCTTAATGTTTTTTTAATGG
>NZ_LKDV01000052.1:0-13378 GCF_001401875.1 Pseudoalteromonas sp. P1-13-1a
CGCTGCTACTTGTATGTTTTCTCATTTATTCCTCTTTCACTTCTCATTGTGCAAAATATTAAGTGATTTATTCACAAAGAGGTTAGGAGACGCTGCGCTTTAGAGGGTCATGTTGTAGTCGTGGCTTTATGCCGCGTATTGAGTCTTAACAGCTTTGCGTGAGCAAGCTTCACGCCTACCAATAAAAAACACCGCGGTTTAATTAAACGCGGTGTTTTTTAATCTTTAACTGACAACTGACAACTGACAACTGACAGCTAACAGCTAACAGCTAACAGCTAACAGCTAAAACTAACAGCTTTATTTACAGCTCTAACGTAAACGTTACTCCCGCTACTCTTGGCTCACCTAATTGTACGTAGGTATGTGTTTCGTAGCCATCAAGTGGGTTGTTACCAAACTCAAAGCCGCGGGTTGGTACTTCTTCGTCAAATACGTTACGTGCCCATGCGCGTACTGCCCACATGTCGGCTTCGTAGCCAAAGCTTAAGTTTACTAAATTGCTGCTAGGCGCTTGTGAATTATGGCTATCAGAGAAGTAATAATCGTCTTTACCTTCAACCCCAATCATACCGTACAGCTCATTAGTAAAGTTGTAACGTGCGCTAAATGCGTATTGATACTTAGGTGATTGCGCTTGCTCACGACCGTCTTGATTTAAGCCCGATTGCGTTACAAAGTCGTCAATTTCTGTATTTAAGTAACCGGCGCTACCTGTTAAGAATAAGTCTTCGGTTAGTTGGTAACTACCTTCAACCTCTAAGCCGTAGTTACTACCTGAGCTTGCATTATCAACGTAGCCTGTAAATTGCTGACCTTCTACTTGCCATGCTTTTAATTGAATGTTGTCGCGGTGCATATAAAATGCGGCTAAACGCAGGGTAAATTTGTCATCAAGGGATGAGCCCTTAACGCCAAATTCGCCGCTCCAAAGGTATTCTGGGTCAAAGCTTGTATGCTGCTGGAAAAAATCAGCATCTAGGTTTAAGCCTTCATCTTTAGCTTTTGCTAATGCTTCTGAATTAATACCGCCAGCTTTATAACCACGAGTAATGCTTGCGTAGATCATAGTACGATCAATCACTTGGTATTCAAGTGCTAGTTTACCGCCTACCATTACGTCGTCTGTCTCTTCAATAAAGCCGTTACTGTCGGTGTAATCCCCTTGGTATTGCTCTACGCGTAAACCGGTAATGAGCGTGGTTTTAGGGCCGATAGGTGTGGCTACTTGGCCGTAAAGAGCCACGTTACTGGTTTCGTAGGTTGATGCAAATGGGTTTGCAAGCCAAGTGTATTCGCGCTCTAAATCTACATCGCGGTTTTGATAGTAAACACCGGCAACCCAGTTACCTGTTTTAGAATTTAGTTGTAAATTAGCTGATTGATCGTCACGATCACGCGTGTATACATCGGTAGAGCTATAACCCCAAGGGTGCAAGCCTGCTGCACATAATTGTGGCTCGCTTGCATCGTTACATACCCAGTCTTCGTCAAAGCTGTAAAGTAGCTCAGTATCAATGGCTGAAAGGTTTAAGCTTACGTCAAAAGCATCAAAGCCTGTGTAAGTATTGTTAATACCAATGGCGTAGCTTTGTTGGTTATCCTGGCCTGGCTCGTCGGCTACGCTATTACGGCTGTTATCAAGCGTGAACGCATCGTAGCCGTTGTTTATGTCTATGTAGTGTAGGTTTAACTCAGTGTTTAAATGTTCAGTAAGTTGGCTGTTTAATTTAAAACGGGCTACTTGTTCATCTTGTTGCTGGGTTTCGTCGTTTAAATATAAGTTATCGACGTAGCCATCTGATTTTCTGCGAAAGTAGCTTACACGTGCGCTTGTATCATCGGTTAAGCCAGTACTTGCCGCAAGGCCTGCTTCGCGTGAGTTGTAAGTGCCCATACCCACTTGCAATTTTAAACTAGGATCGGCAGTGGCTTGTGCTGATTCCATTTGGATCATACCGGCCATACCGTCTGCGCCAAAGCGAGTGCCTTGTGGGCCGCGGTAAATTTCTACGTGGTCAATATCAAATAATAAAGAGCTGCCACCTAAACCCGAGTAATTTATGCCGTCGATGACCAAGCCAACCGATGGATTAATTGGGTCTACAAATTGTGAGCGAAGTCCCACACCACGAATTTGAATATAACGACCACGAGAGGCACCTGAAGTAAAGTTTACGTTGGCTGTACTACCTAGCATTTCGTCTAAGAAACTTGCACCGCGTTGATTAATTTCAGATTCGCTAAATAGGCTCGCACTCGCGCTTAATGTTTGAATGCTTTCACGTTGAAAGTCGCCGGTAACAACAATTCGTTCTAGGTCGCTGTCATCAGCGTTTGCTATAAGTGGTGTACTAATTAGCGGTAACAACGCCGCAGTAATTAAAGACAAACGTAAGTTCATTAGGTTACTTAACTCCATTTTAGGGACTTGTATGGTAGCAATTATTTTAATACTTGTGTTATAACGCAGCGATTATACGTTAAATAATCAGGATTACTAATATGACCTTTAAAGTTGATTTTAAAGTGCGCCATTACGAATGTGACTTGCAAGGTATTGTAAATAACAGTGTGTACTTTAATTATTTAGAGCATGCCCGCCATGAGTTTTTATTTGCGAATGGGGTCGATTTTGCACTGCTTGCCAAGCAAAAGGTTAACTTAGTCGTGATACGCAGTGAGGTTGATTACAAGCATTCACTGGTGCCTGAAGATGAATTTTATGTGTCGGTAGAGCCTGAGCGTATAAGCCGGTTAAAGTTTGCGTTTAAGCAGGCAATCGTTCGCAAAAGCGATGAAAAAATAATGCTTCAAGCTAGAGTAATTGGCACATCGGTTAACGAAAAAGGCCGCCCTTTTTTACCACCCGAAATGGATAACTTATTTAAAAATTGTGATCTAAATTAAGCTGTTTAACTTTTAAACTACCATAGAACAAAAATTTACATTTAAAACATGCATTTTTAACGGATAAACCGCATAAAAATTGTTACTATTACTGTAATTAAATATTTAGTTAGTAATAGCATGAAATTAGCAGCACTACCGATGCTTTTAATCGGTTTATGTATTGGTTGTACAGCCACAGGGACGGTGACTACTGAGCAGCTAAAGTACACACAATGGCAACTATCAAAGGTTGATGGGTTGGCTGTGCCGGCCTCTTACAGAGCGTCAATAAGCTTTATTGAAGCGTTGCAAGTAAACGGGTTTGCAGGATGTAATAAGTTTTTTGGTGAAGGCGAGCTTGAAGACAGCAACATTAGCGTTAATAAACTAGGTATGACACGTAAGTCATGCGGGGCAGATGTTGATGCGCTAGAACAGCAGTTTTTACAAGCGCTCAGAGAGGGGGCAACACTTACCATGCAAGGCTCACAGTTGGTTATGCAAGGTAATAAAACTTTTTTGTTTATTGCAAAGTAGTGATATGAGTATTTGAGGTTGCCTCTTGCAGGCAATTTTTAACTGGCGTACACTCAGCGTAGATTTGCTAAAAAACAATGGTAAATCAACGAACAAATTTTATATATTTTACTTGTCGGAGTGCCTTAACTCGTTAAGGCTGAGATCGCGAAAGCGGGATCCGTGAACCTGATCAGGTTAAAACCTGCGTAGGGAACAAGCTGCCTAAAATGGGACGCTTGTGCGTCTTTTTTTATGCGCACAACAAAATAACTAGCCATTTTAGGCCGCAAAGCAGCATAAACACTGCTTTACGATCTTTCTCTATTCCTTATGGAATATCTGACAAGACAACCCTTTAGCAATGAGGTAAGTCATGTCAAACACTACAAATAAGTCTACACGTCGAGAAACGCGCGCAGCTGCGTCTGACTATATTTATAATTTAACGGGTCAGCCATTTCCAAGTTCGCAAAAAGTATATGTTGAGGGCAGCCAAAGCGGTGTGCGTGTGGGTATGCGCGAAATTACATTAAGCGACACGTTTATTGGTGGCGATGAGCAAAACCCTGTGTATGAGCCAAACGAGCCACTACGTGTTTACGATACATCAGGCCCATATACCGACCCTAACTTTGAGTTAGACGTACGCAAAGGGCTACCAAAATTTCGTGAGCAGTGGATAAAAGATCGCAACGACACTGAAGTACTCGAGTCGGTTACTTCGCAATTTGCCCAGCAGCGTATGGCCGATGATGGTTTGGATCATATTCGTTTTGAACATTTACCTAAAATTCGCCGTGGTAAGGCGGGTAAAAACGTAACCCAAATGCATTATGCTCGCCAAGGCATTATAACTCCAGAAATGGAATACGTAGCCATACGCGAAAACATGGGCCGAGCAAAAATTAGAGAAGAGCTACTAGCAGCCCAACACAAAGGTGAGTCGTTTGGGGCGAGTATTCCTGATTTTATTACCCCTGAGTTTGTACGTGACGAAATAGCCCGTGGTCGTGCTATTTTACCAAACAACATTAACCATCCAGAAACCGAGCCCATGATAGTGGGGCGTAATTTTTTAGTTAAAGTTAACGCTAACATAGGTAATTCGTCGGTAAGCTCATCAATCGAAGAAGAAGTAGAAAAAATGGTGTGGTCTACCCGTTGGGGTGCCGATACCGTAATGGACTTATCAACAGGGCGCTATATTCACGAAACGCGTGAATGGGTTGTACGTAATTCGCCAGTGCCCATTGGCACAGTTCCCATTTATCAAGCGCTTGAAAAAGTAAACGGTGTGGCAGAGGATTTAACGTGGGAGATCTTTCGCGATACCCTAATTGAACAAGCCGAACAGGGTGTGGATTACTTTACTATTCATGCCGGAGTATTGCTGCGTTATGTGCCAATGACGGCAAAGCGAGTAACCGGTATTGTATCGCGCGGTGGCTCAATTATGGCTAAGTGGTGTTTAGCACACCATAAAGAAAATTTTTTATATACGCACTTTGAAGATATATGCGAAATTTTAAAACAATACGATGTGTGTTTTTCACTCGGTGATGGCCTTCGTCCAGGTTCGATTGCTGATGCCAACGACGAGGCGCAATTTAGCGAGCTACGTACGTTAGGGGAGCTTACAAAAATTGCGTGGAAACACGATGTACAAGTATTTATTGAAGGCCCAGGCCATGTGCCAATGCACATGATTAAAGCCAATATGGATGAGCAATTAGAGCATTGTGGCGAAGCCCCTTTTTACACCTTAGGCCCATTAACGACCGATATAGCACCAGGGTACGACCATATAACATCGGGTATAGGCGCTGCACAAATAGCGTGGTACGGCTGTGCAATGCTGTGTTATGTAACACCAAAAGAGCATTTAGGTTTGCCCAATAAAGAAGATGTAAAAGAGGGCCTAATTACCTACAAAATTGCAGCACATGCGGCCGACTTAGCCAAAGGCCACCCCGGCGCGCAAGAGCGCGATAATGCATTATCAAAAGCGCGCTTTGAATTTAGATGGCACGACCAATTTAATATTGGCCTAGACCCAGAACGTGCCCGTGAATATCACGACGAAACCCTGCCGCAAGAGTCTGGCAAAGTAGCGCACTTTTGCTCTATGTGTGGCCCTAAATTTTGCTCAATGAAAATTACCCAAGAGGTACGTGATTACGCCAAAGATCTCGAATCACGCGGGATCGATCCTAACAATGTTGGTGATGCAATTGAGATCAAAATGGTTGATGTAGAAGCGCAAATGAAAGCGAAGTCGGAAGAGTTTAAGCAGTCGGGCTCAGAAATTTACCATAAAGCGCTGTAGCGCGGTTTTCAGCTGTCAGATATCAACAATAAAGTAACTAGCATAGAGGCAATAGTTACTTTACTGACAGCTGCGGCTTTGAGCTTCATGTAGGAGTGTTTATGTTTTACAACATTGCCGTTGTAGGCTTTGGTTTAGCAGGGCGCTTAGCAGCCCTTGAGCTTAGTAAGTCGCACCATGTTACTGTTTTTGAAGCCACTGATGAGCATACTCAAAATAGTGCCGGTAAAGTGGCAGCTGCGATGTTAGCGCCCCTTGCAGAGTCGGTATTGTGTGAAACGGATTTGGCGATCATGGGGCTAAATTCACTCAAGCGCTGGCCAGAAATAGTGAGCGAGCTTGAAGATGAGGTTTTTTATCAGCAAAAAGGCACGCTGGTTGTGGCGCACCAGCAAGATAAAGGTGACTTACAAAGCTTTAGCCAGCGTATTAAGCCTATAGCAGGGCATAGCGCGCAGGCGTTAAATGCTCAGCAAATAACACAGTTAGAGCCCGAATTAGCTAATCGTTTTAACCAAGGGGTGTTTTTACCCTGCGAAGGGCAGATTGATAATCAGGCTTTTTATAAAGCAAGCTTTACCATGCTTAATAAACGTAAGGTTAAGTTTGTGTTTAACCAACGCGTTAGCATTCAAAATGGCGAGGTGAATAACCGTCCGTTTGATTACATTATTGATTGCCGTGGTTTAGGTGCTAAAGCCGATAAGCCACTTAGAGGAGTGCGTGGTGAGGTAGCCAGATTACATGCGCCAGAGGTTAACTTAACGCGGCCTGTGCGTTTAATGCACCCACGCTATCCAATTTATATCGCACCAAAACCCAATAATGAGTATGTAATTGGTGCAACCGAAATTGAGTCTGATGATAGCGGGCCTGCCACGGTGCGCTCCACGCTTGAGCTACTTTCGGCCGCTTATACTGTGCACAGTGGGTTTGCTGAGGCTCGATTACTCAATATTCAAAGCGGGTTACGCCCTGCACTTAAAAGCAATCGACCAGAGGTTTTAAAAGAAGGAAACGTAATTAGCATTAACGGGTTATATCGTCATGGCTATATGTTGGGGCCCGCTTTAGTGAAAGATGCGTTATCAAAAATAGAGTGAGTAATAAATGACTATAACAATTAATGGTGAGCTGCTTACTGTTGAAAGTGCAGTACTTGTTAATGTATTACAACATTTTGGTGCAAAGCCTCCATTTGCTGTGGCGGTGAATGGCGAATTTATTCCACAAAGCTTGCATGCAAGCACCACAATTAACGAAGGGGATAGCATTGAATTGTTATCCCCTATACAAGGTGGGTAGCATGGTTCAAGGTAACGATTACTTAACTATTTATGGCGAGCAACTAAATAGCCGTTTGTTAATAGGCTCGGCGCTTTATCCATCGCCAGCGGTGATGGAAGAGTCTATAAAAGCCTCTGGTGCGCAAATAGTAACGGTGTCATTAAGGCGCCAGCAAAGCGTGGCCGCGGGGGATGATTTTTGGCAGCTTATTAAAAACACGGGCCTTAAAATACTGCCAAATACAGCAGGGTGTCACAGTGTAAAAGAAGCTGTAACACTTGCTAAAATGTGCCGCGAAGTATTCGCAACCGATTGGATTAAGCTTGAACTAATAGGTGATGACTACAACTTACAACCTGACCCATTCGCCTTGTTAGAAGCCACTAAATTATTAGTTAATGATGGCTTTAAAGTATTGCCTTACTGCACTGACGATTTAGTGCTTTGCCAGCGTTTAAATGAGCTAGGGTGTGAAGTACTTATGCCTTGGGGCGCACCTATTGGCACCGGCAAAGGGCTTTTAAATAGTTATAATTTAAAAACAATTCGTGAGCGCTTACCAAACACCACATTAATTGTGGATGCAGGGCTGGGTTTGCCTTCGCATGCCTGCCAAGCACTTGAATTAGGGTATGATGCGGTTTTATTAAATTCAGCAATAGCAGGGGCTGGCTGTCCAGTTACGATGAGTCGTGCATTTAAAGCCGCGGTAGAGGCAGGGCGCTTTGCTTATAATGCCAAAGCAATGCCTGAAAAAGACTTAGCAGCCCCCTCAACCCCGACAATGGGTATGCCGTTTTGGCATCAGCAGTAAGGAAATAAAGAGTATGAATAATTTAGTGTGGACAATTGCCGGCTCCGACTCTGGCGGCGGTGCAGGCATTCAAGCGGATATAAAAGCAATGCAAAGTTTTGGCGTGCATGGATGTACTGCAATTACCGCGCTTACGGCACAAAATAGCTTAGGTGTGGAGGCGATTAACGCGGTATCTACCGATATTATTGAATCGCAATTACTAGCACTCGAAAGCGATATGAAAGCCAAAGTGATTAAAATTGGCATGCTGGCCAATGTGCAGCAAATTCAATTAATAAGCGAGCATATAGCACATTACAAAGCTAAATGGCCTGTACCGCCAGTAATTGTTTATGACCCGGTAGCTATTGCCTCAAGCGGTGATGTATTAACAGAAGAAGATACCGTGAGTGCCATTAAAGAATGCTTAATGCCGCTGGTGGATTTAATAACACCTAACACGCACGAAACGCAATTATTAACAGGGGTGTATTTAATTGGCCCAAGTGCAGTGAAAGACGCTGCTAAAAAGCTATTAAGCTGGGGCGCAAAAGCGGTTGTGATTAAAGGCGGGCACTGGGATTATCCAACAGGTTATTGTATAGATTACTGCACACAAAACGGCGAGGAGTATTGGCTCGGTAATAAAAAAATTCAAAGCCCTCATAGTCATGGTACAGGTTGCAGTATGGCCTCGGTTATTGCCGCGTGTTTAGCAAAAGGCTACCCACTAAAAGATGCCTTTATTTTAGCTAAAGCCTATATAAACCAAGGCTTAAAGCAATCTGTTAGGTACGGCGAAGGAATAGGCCCGGTTGCGCATACCGCTTTTCCTACAAATTTAGATGATTTTCCGCAAGTAATAGAGCCTGGCAGCTGGCTTGGTGATGAACTAGATTTTGATGTGCCACTTGAATTTAATATGGCGGCTGATTTTGCACCTTGTGAAAGTAAAAAGTTAGGCTTATATGCTGTAGTCGATAGCCTAGATTGGTTAGATAAATGTTTGCAACAAGGTATTACTACGGCGCAGCTGCGCGTTAAAAATAAAACCGACCTTGAGCTTGATGAACTCATTAAGCAGGCCGTAGAGCTGGGTAAAAAATATAACGCTCACGTATTTATAAACGACTACTGGCAGTTGGCAATTAAGCACGGTGCCTACGGCGTACACTTAGGCCAAGAAGATTTAGAAACCGCTAATTTAGCAGCGATTAAAGAGGCGGGATTAAGACTTGGGCTTTCTACCCACGGCTTTTACGAAATGCTACGTGCGCACAACTACCGACCAAGTTATATGGCGTTTGGTGCTATTTATCCAACCACCACCAAAGATATGAGCGGCCAAATACAAGGGCTTGATAAACTTAAAAAGTGTGTGCCATTAATGCAAAGCTACCCAACCGTTGCCATTGGCGGCATAGATTTAACCCGCGCAAGCGAAGTTGCACAAACAGGTGTAGGCAGTGTTGCTGTGGTAAGAGCGATCAGTGAAGCAGATGATTATATTGCAGCTATTAGCGCACTACAAAGTGCTATAAACCAGTCAAATGGATAAGCTCAGCGATAAAGAAACCCTGCGTTACAGCCGTCACTTATTGTTAAAAGAAGTGGGGCTAGAAGGGCAGTTAGCACTCAAAGCTGCAACTGTTGCTGTAGTCGGTGCGGGCGGGTTAGGTAGCCCTGCGCTTTTGTATTTAGCCGCAGCAGGTATTGGTACGCTTATTTTAATAGACGATGATGGCGTTGAGCTATCTAACTTACAGCGCCAAGTGCTTTATAAAATAAATCATTTAGGGCAAAGCAAGGTCGCGGCCGCTGGCAAAGTATTAGCGAGTTTGAATAATCAAATAGATATAGTGACGCATTGTCAAAAACTCGATAATAACAACGCAGCTGGGCTTTTAAATAATGCCGACATGGTCCTTGATTGCTCTGATAATTTTGCCACACGTTACAGTGTTAACCATTATTGCTTTACTCATAAGCTGCCTTTAATTACAGGCGCTGCAATTGCAAGTAGTGGGCAACTTATGGGCTTTGATTTTAGGCAAAACAATAGCCCATGTTATGGTTGCGTTTTTGCAAAAAGTGACGCCACGCCCGCTGTAAATTGTAGTAATGCGGGTGTAATAAGCCCGTTATTGGGAGTTGTTGGCTCTATGCAGGCACAACTGACACTTAATATGCTGTTAGGGCATGTTGTAGGTAGTGTGTTTATTAGCTTTGATGCGCTGAGCTTAAAACAACAGCATTTTAAAGTAGTTAAAGATTCCAACTGCAAAGAGTGCAGAGAATAAAGTATGGGTAATTCACGAGGGAAGCCATGAGAAGCTGCGCTTCTAACGTGAGCAAGCTCTACGTCTACCAATAAAAAAGCACCGCGTTTGTAATAAACGCGGTGCTTTCTAATCTTTAACTGACAACTGACAACTGACAACTGACAACTGACAACTGACAACTGACAGCTTACAGCTTACAGCTCTGCACTTTCTTTAATTGTTGCAAATACGGTGTTTAAACGCGTTACTGTTTCTGGCAGTTGGTCGTCTAAAATATCTGCTTTGTCAGCACCCCATGCAAGTACCACTGTTGAACCTAGTTTAAAGCGGCCCATTTCTTCACCTTTTTTAAGGGTGATGGCGTTTTCACCTTGAGTTGGGTAGTTCCAGCTAAACACATCGCTACCGGCTGGTGGCGTTACTGTGCCTGCCCAAACAGTTTCAATGCTGGCTACAATGGTTGCGCCTACAAGTACCATTGCAAGAGGGCCAATTTCGGTTTCAAAAATAGCGACTACACGCTCGTTACGCGCAAATAAATTAGGGACATTCCGTGCTGTAAGCGGGTTTACCGAAAATAAGTCGCCCGGTACATAAATCATCTTACTTAGTGTGCCGTCTATTGGCATATGTATACGGTGATAGTCTTTTGGCGCTAGGTAAATAGTTGCAAATTTGCCGCCTAAAAATGGCGTTGTATCATCTTCAGAACCACCTAAGAGTGCTTGTAGGCTGTAGTCGTGACCTTTTGCTTGTATTAACTGGCCATCAACAATGTCGCCTAGTTGGCTAATAGCACCATCTACAGGGTGCGTAATGACGTTCTCGCCTTGCGCCATTGGACGCACACCCTCTTTTAATGGGCGGGTAAAAAATTCATTAAACGTTTTGTAGTATCCTGGGTCTTCATGCAAGGCTTCATTCATGTCTACTTTATATTGCTTAATAAAAAGTTTAATGAGCGTCGTAGTTAAAGCACCGGCTTTTGCTGCTGCTAATTTACCTACTACGCGTGAAATAAAGTGCTTTGGCATTGCATACTGCATTGCAATTTTAAATTTGTCTAAACTCACAGATTGTTTCCTAAATTAAACGCGAGGTGCACGTGCACCAGCACGGCCGTCGGCCATTGTTTCTAAAATACGGTGGTAGCTGTCAAATCGCATTTGCGAGATATCGCCATCGGCTACCGCTTGTTGAATTATACAGCCTGGGTCGTTTAAATGCTTACAGTCTCTAAAGCGACACCCACCTATAAACTCTCTAAATTCTTTAAAGCACCAAGTAACACGCTCTACTTCTAAATGCCATAAACCAAACTCACGTATGCCTGGTGAGTCTATTAGGTTACCACCACTTGGAAGGTGATGTAAGCGTGATACAGTGGTGGTATGTTGCCCTAAGCCACTGTTTTCTGATACTTCTTTGGTTAATATTTCGGCATCAGGAAGTACCGTGTTAACTAAGGTTGATTTACCCACGCCACTTTGCCCAACAAAAATATTATTTTTATCAACCAGTACGCTTTTTAAATCCTCTATACCTTCGCCGGTTACACTACTTACAAGCAGCACTTGATAGCCAAGGCCTCGATAGATATCGAGTATTTTTTGAATCTCGTTTAAGCCTTCATCGTCAATTAAGTCGATTTTATTAAGTACTAAAATAGGTTCTATGCCCATGTCTTCACAGGCAATCAAATAACGGTCGATAATACTGGGCGTAAACTCTGGTAATACGGCCGACACCATTAAAATTTGGTCAATATTTGCAGCGATTACTTTTACGCCATCGTAAAAGTCGGGACGTGTAAGTTGCGAGCGACGCTCTTGTGTTGCTTCAATAACACCCGCTAAGTCGCCTTCACTTACTTTTGCGCGGCGAAATAGTACTTCGTCACCACACACTAAGTTTGTAACGGTGCGGCGAATATTACAGCGTAGTACGTCACCTTCTTGTGTTTCTACATCGGCGTGTTGGCCAAAACGGCTGATCACGACGGCGTTTTCGGTTGCGCCCAGATTATCTGTTTGCCACTCTTGTGCGCCACCTTTTGCCAATTTTGTATCGGCATTATTTAAGCGCTTTTGATGATTAGCCTTGATCCTGCGAGATTGGCCTTTACTTAATTTTTTCTGTTTTGCCACTTTTGGCCTATAACCTTGGTTTAAATGTCGGCTTTGCGTTAATACCAGTTGGCAATACCTAACCATTTTGAGTGGCTAAACCTGACGCTAGCTACGTTAAAAAATTTCTCATTTAGAACAACTAAATAACAAAATTTTTGCCTTGCTATCGACAAGGTTTTACTACCTCAAAATAGATTACTTAATTAACCAAAATGGTATAAAAAAAGCTTTAGCTCGACGGTTGATGCTAATATGATATATCGAAATGCGTTGGATCTAAAGAAAAGCACTGTTTAAGGTTACTATGACTATTAATGAATCTAATTTAATTTGGCTTGATCTGGAAATGACTGGGCTTGAGCCTGCCACGGATAAAATACTCGAAATTGCAACAGTGGTAACTGATGCCGATTTAAATATACTCGCGGAAGGTCCTACTATAGCTATTCATCAAAGTGATGAGCTGCTAGATGGCATGGACGAATGGTGTACTACGCAGCACGGTAAATCTGGTTTAACAGCGCGTTGTAAAGCCAGTACATATGATGAGGCTTATGCGGTTGAACAAACGCTTAATTTTTTAAAGCAGTGGGTGCCGGCGGGTAAATCACCTATGTGTGGTAACTCAATAGGCCAAGACAGACGCTTTATGAATAAATACATGCGCGAGCTTGAAGACTTTTTTCATTATCGAAATTTAGATGTAAGCACGATTAAAGAGCTTGCCCGACGTTGGAAGCCTGAAGTTTTGGCACAGGTGAATAAAAAAGGGTCACACCTTGCGCTTGATGACATTAAAGATTCTATTATGGAATTAAAGGTGTATAGAGAAAAATTCTTTAATTTGTAAAAAACACTTGCAAACACATTAGATTATTGTAGAATCCTGCCCCGCTCAAGACGATAACCCCCGCGGGGTTGGTGTGTTTGAGTAAGTTATAAAGCGGCACTAGCTCAGTTGCCAGAACGTAGGACGCGACCCGTCGCGTACCAACGGACAAATTACTGACTAACTATAAAGCGGCACTAGCTCAGTTGCCAGAACGTAGGACGCGACCCGTCGCGCACCAACGGACAAATTACTGACTAACTATAAAGCGGCACTAGCTCAGTTGGTAGAGCGCGACCTTGCCAAGGTCGAGGTCAC
>NZ_LKDV01000053.1:0-10968 GCF_001401875.1 Pseudoalteromonas sp. P1-13-1a
ACTTAGCCCACTAGGTTACAAACCTCGCGCCGCGATTTAATCGCCCCTAGATTGAACAAATTTCAATCCGCAAAGGTCAACACGCCCTAGTTGGGTTACTGCATGTTGGGTTGTTCGGTTTTTTTGGGGGCAAACATATCTATGGTTTTATCTGTTTTTGGTGTGGGTGCATCTACGTGATGCTCTATGTGGCTTTTGTATAAGTCGCGTTTTGCTGCAATCCAGCCATATTTACCTTTGCTTTCAAAAACGTAATTGCCGCTAGGTGCGGTAAATTGTCCATAAATTGCGTCGTTTCCTACGGTCATAACTGTGGTGTGGAGTTGCCCATTGGCACCTATTACTTGGCCAAATATGCTTTTATCGCCATTACTAGCCTCAGATAATGAGGTGATTTCGGCGCTGTAGGTTTCGGCGGTTTGCGGGATTGAAATATCAAATGAGTCGCCAGTTTCTAGCGCTTGCAATGTGTTTAGGTCAAACTCTATGTAAGCTTCGTTGTTTAAATCGCTTGGCAGCACCTTGGCGTTGGTAAGTACCTCTTTGGCTTTTTCAGATACCTTATTAATGGCTTCAAACTGGCTGCTTTGTGCTGGCTCATTAAGTGTTTGAGGCTGTACGTTAACAGGATCTTTACTCATATCTATAGGCTGAGGTGCTTTTTTATTGGCTGCAAATTTAGAGTCAACGGGCACTATATCTACTGCAACAGGGGCTGTTACCTGCTGTACTTTTTCGGTATTAAATAGCAGCTTATAAATAGCAAAAGCAGATAGTCCAAAGGCAACAATTATTAAAAGAGCGCGTTTCATTTGTTTCTCTTATGGGGTTTTTGGTTAACTAATTGTTATGTTTTATATCATATGAAGAATTAGATCAAGTTGGGGTGTGTAGTATTAAAGTGCTGGTTTTGCTTTTTGTAAATGATTGTAAATAAACAATTTACCCGTTTTGGGTTTTAAATTTTTTACTTTATAGGATGGGTTTTGCTAGGGTTTTAGCGAGGTATAGACGAACGCTAAAAAATATATTTATTTTTAATCTGGCAATTAAGTGTGTTCACTTTATAGGTAAAAATTTTTTTAAAATAATGAATATTTTTCACGCTTAATAGCGTAAACGCTAATTGCAAAGCGTAAATAGGCAACGTATGTTGTGAGCATAAAAATCTGAATTTAAGAGGGATTTTATGACGTTTTCGGATCAGCTACTTAATCGTGCAACTGCAGGATTAGTGGCGGTTATTATAGGTTTTTCAAGCTCTATTGCGCTTATTTATCAAGTTGTTATTACCCTTGGCGGCACACCCGACTTAGTGGCAAGCTGGCTTTTAATGTTAGGGCTTGTAATGGGCATAACCACCATTGGGCTGTCGTATTATTATAAAGTGCCGGTTTTAATTGCGTGGTCTACCACTGGGGCGGCTTTACTTATCTCAAGCGCAAAAGGCTACCATTTAAATGAAGCCGTTGGTGCATTTATGTTTGCCGCTACATTGGTTTTTATATCGGGGGTTACGGGTTGGTTTGAAAAAATAATGAACAGAATACCAAGCGAGCTTGCCTGTGCCATGCTGGCAGGCGTGTTGGTCACTTTTGGTATAGATGTATTTAATTTTATGAATGAGCTACCACTGGTTATTGGCTTAATGGTGCTTATGTATTTTTTAGGAAAACGCTTTTTTGCACGTTTTGCCATGCTAAGTGTTTTAGTTGCAGGTGTAATACTGGCGTGGCAAATGGGGCATATTGATACCGGCGCTATCCACTGGAAACTAAGTGAGTTTACATACATAACGCCGCATTTTAATTTGCAAGCGTGCATAAGTATTGGCCTGCCACTTTATATAGTGACTATGACCTCTCAAAATTTACCGGGTATTGCTGTGTTAAAGGCACACAATTATAAAGCGCCTATTTCAGCCACGCTCAATGTAACCGGTTTTATTAATATTTTAACGGCTCCATTTGGTACGTACTCTATTAATTTAGCGGCCATTACCGCTGCTATTTGTATGAGCGACGAGGCCGATAAAAGCCCCGATAAGCGTTATTGGGCAAGTATTGCCGCAGGGGTTTTTTATATTGTTATGGCACTATGCGCGGCAACGCTCGTTGGCTTAGTGGCAAGTTTACCGCAGGCATTAATTTTGGCTTTAGCGGGGATTGCGTTGTTTGGCACCATTGCTAATAGTTTGCAACAAGCGTTAAGTTCAGCCCAATATACCGAGGCCGCAATAGTCACGTTTTTGGTAACCGCATCTGATTTAACCATGCTCTCGGTGGGTTCTGCGTTTTGGGGAATAATTGCTGGGGTGTGTACGTTGATGATCACTCGTAAAGGTTAAATAAAAGCGTTAAGGAATAGGTTAAAACAGGTAAAAGCGTTGCTTTTAAAGCGCCAGCAATGCGCGTCTACAAGGCAATTTACCTCGGTGTTAATTTTATAGGTAAGCGCGAAGCCTGCTCGAGCAAGATGTTAGTTACATCTCTAAAAGCGTAGCGCTTCTAAACCTCTTTGTGATTAATTGATCTTTATACAAAAACGCACAAAGAGAAGAGAATGAGGAGTAAATGAGAAGTGAAAATTGTAAGCTCGAGGCTTGCTCACGTTAGAAGCGTAGCTTCTCATCATTTCTACCACCGAGTACACCGAGGCGCTTCGCGCTACACAGAAAAACACGCGTAACGTTAAGTCACTTTTCTAGGTATTCAGCTTCGCTTCTATGTGATGAAACAATCACTTTATGCCTAGGTAAAAGCGTTGCTTTTAAAACGAAAGCAATGCGCGTCTACATGGCAATTTACCTCGGTGTTAATTTTGTAGGTAAGCGCGAAGCCTGCTCGCGTGAAATTGGCTATGGCAGTTAATAAATGCTTACCTGCGCATTAAAAAAGCGGTGTTAAAATTAACACCGCTTTTTTAGATTTAGACAATAAAAATGCGTTTAAAGCATTGGTTTTAGCACATCATATAAAGCGTTGATGTGATCGTCTCTGTCGTTTAAAGCGGCTATGTAACGGTATTTTTCGCCGCCGGCGTTTTCAAATATTTCACGGTTTTCTTCTTCAAGCTCTTCGAGCGTTTCTAGGCAATCGGCACTAAAAGCTGGGCTTAAAATTGCTATATCGGTAATGTTTTCATCAGGGAGCGATGCAAGCGTGGCGTCGGTGTATGGCTTTAACCATTCGGCTTTACCAAAGCGGCTTTGAAATGTGCTAATGGCTTTGTCTTTATCAAGGCCAAGTTTTTCCATCACCAAGCGCGTGGTTTGTAAACATAGGCAGTGGTATGGATCGCCTCTATCTAAAAACAGTTTAGGCATACCGTGGTATGAAAAAACGAGTTTTTGTGGCATGCCGTTTTTTTCTAAATCTTCGCTTATGCTGCTTGCTAATGAGTCTATGTAAGTGGTGTTTTTGTGATAACCATTTACAAAATGGAGCTCTGGCACCCAGCGCCACTTTTGTAACACTCTTGAAACGGCATCAAATGTTGAGCCGGTTGTCGGGCTTGAGTATTGTGGGTAAAGCGGTAATACAATAATACGCGTAAGGCCTTTGTCGCGCAGCTGCTCAAGGCCTGCTTCTATTGAAGGGTTACCGTAACGCATGGCCATTACAACCTCGGTATTGGTATAACCTTGCTCTTTTAATAGCGCGTTTAGTTTGTCGCGTTGTAGGCGGGTAATATGCGTAAGCGGCGAGCCGTTTTCGGTCCAAATACTTTTGTACAGTTTTGCTGAGCGCTTAGGGCGAATACGCAAGATTATACCGTGAAGTATTATCATCCACACTAAACGTGGTATTTCTACAATACGGGGGTCTGATAAAAACTCACGTAAGTAGGTACGCAGTGCTGCTGGGGTAGGCGCGTCTGGACTACCTAAATTGGTGAGTAAAATGCCTGTTTTTTGATTAAAACGCCCGTCGTGGGGATTGTCAGTAACAGCAGAAAATCGCGACACGGTGTGCTCCTTAAAGCAATGTGATACTAATACTTAATCATTTTGCGGGGCTAAACGGGTTGCTACCAGCGTTAAAAAATTCTCATTTAGTACAACTAAATAGCGAGTTTTTGTCTAGCTATCAACACGTTTTTCCACCCTTAAAATAAATCACTTAATTAAGCGGATTGGTATTAAACAGTTTAAAAAATATACCCAACTCAATAGGTACCTGTTTGAATTAGTTTAGCTTATATACGGCCATTGTAACGAAAAAAAGCACAGTTTAGATCAATCATTTAGCGCTTTTTACCATTATTCTAAATGGGGTTGGTTTTTTGGTTTCTAGTTGTTGTAGCTTGTCGATGGATTTTCTACCAAACACGTGGCCTTTAGGTAATAGCATTATACCGCTGTGGCTGTGCAACGTGTGGCCTAAAATCATATTGGCTTTTAGCTCTTTAGCGCTGCATATCATAATTGAGCCGGCATTATTAAGCTGCTCGTTTAATTTGCTATGGCTTGCTTCAAGTGCGCGCACAATTTTAGGGTGGTAAAAAGTGCCGCTGTACATTTTTACGGTTTCGAGGGCATCGCTGTGGCGCTCTTTATCGGTAGAACCTTGGCTTTGCTCAAATGCGTTCCAATAATCGCGAGCCACGCTAAGTACCATGGCGCCAATAGGTATATCGTTCCCAGCTAGCCCCTTTGGTAAGCCATTACCATTAAATCGTTCATATTGATGGTAAATTGCATCGGATACATCGTGTAAGTGAATAGCAGGCATAAGCATTAATTGTGCGGTGCTAGGGTGAGTGTAAAAAGCTTTGCGCTGTTGCTCACTCAGCCGACTTACTGGCTTTTTATAGAGCTCTGGGTCCATGGCAAGCAAGCCTATTTGTGCTAAGTAACCCGCCATTGGGGCTAAATCTATACTTTTTTGCGATAGGTTTAAATACAGCGCTATTTGCGTGCACGTGTCGGCAATCTTTTGTGCTCTGTTGCCATCTAAATAAGGGTTAGCATTTATAAAGTTATAAAGCAGCTCTACGGTGGCTTTATGTTCGTTTTTTTCGCGCTCGTTAGCCTCTTCTAGTTGCTTAAGCACCTGCTTAATTTGTTTGGTGCGTTTGTCTACTCGTTGCTCTAATGAATTGTTTAGTTCCAGAAGTTCTTTATTTTGTTGCTTTACTTGCAGCTCAAGCTGTTTGTTTTGCTTTTTTAACTGAAATTTCTCGATGCTATCGTTAATGCTGCGCAAAAGCATATCGTTTTGCCATGGCTTTTGTATGTAGCCGTTAATTTGCGCAAGGTTAACAGCGGCTAAAGTGGTTTCTATTTCGGCGTAACCTGTTAATAAAATACGTTGTGTTTCGGGGGCTTTGTTACGAGCCTGCTCTAAAAATTGCGCGCCGTTCATAGTGGGCATTTTCATGTCGCTAATGATTAAGCTAAATTCGTGGCTGCTTAAAAGCTCAAGCGCTTGCACTGGGCTTTTGCAGGTTATAAAACTAAAGTTATTATTTTTTAATAAAGAGGTTAGAGAGCGCAGAACAATTTCGTCGTCATCAACACAAAGTACGTCTACGGCAGTGATTGAATGTGCAGGATCTGCTGGTTGGGTCATAGTGCTACCTTCTAAAATAATAAGCATAGTCTAAAAATTGCTTCTAGTTTGCATAAATACGTATGGCAAACTAAACGTTATACATGGATGCATATTTATGGAGCGAATAGGATGAGCACGGTGACCAAGGACTATAAACAGGCTTTTTTAGATGAGCAACGAAAGCGCCTAGCCGCAGAACAACTGCTTGAAGATAAAAGCCAACTGTTAGTTGTGTTAAATAACGAACTTAATAAAAATGCTGCTGAGCTCTCTTTGTATCAGCAAATGTTTGTTCAGGCCGACAAAATGGCAAGCGTGGGGGATTTGTCTTGCAGTATAGCGCACGAAATCAATAATCCGCTCTCGTATGTAATTAGTAATATAGAAAGCCTGCAATATATTAGCCCTCTTTTATCTAAATCCCTTCACTATAACGAGCAGTTTTTAACTGGCCAATTAAATGCTGGGCAATATAAAAACGTATTAGCTGATTTAAAAAAGCAATACGAACATGCATGGAACGTCCATGAAATTTACTCTCAATTAAGCGAAAGCCTAGATGGTTTAAAGCGCATAAAGCAAACCGTACACAATTTATTAAATCTTAGCCAATTTACATACTCACATAATAAGCAATATTTAGATGTGAGTGAGGTTGCATGCTCTGCTTTAGAGGTACTACAAGGACAGCTTAAATACTGTGAAATAAAAACCAATTTTGAGCAATTACCGCTCATTTGGGGAGAGTTATCGTCAATTCACCAAATTTTTGTAGAGTTGTTATTAAATGCGCAACAAGCGTGCGCGCATGACCTAGAAAAAGGGAGCATTATTGATCTAAGCGTAACGCAGCAAAATGAAGGTGTATGTATAAAAGTGAAAGATAACGGTTGTGGAATGGACGAAAATACTCAAATGCATCTGTTTAAGCCTTTTTTTAGTACAAAAAATACAGCACATTCGTTAGGAATAGGAATGACAGTTGTTAACTTTATTTTGCAAGAACATGGCGGAAAAATAGAAGTTAGCAGCACTTTAGGAACAGGTACTACCATTTGTTGTTGGTTACCCGTAAAAGCAGAAGAAAGTGCAATAAATCTGTTGTAAATAAGGTGTTAACCAAATCGATGGGTGAAATTAAATTCCCAAATTGAATGCGTTTTAAACAAGTTTAAGTGTTATTTTGTGGTTTTTACAATTTTTTGCATAGTTAGACCTATTATTTAGTTTTTTTCATTTCTTTTTATTTGCATATGTTGCTAGGATGTTCTACAAGCGATGCGTTACATCGCAATAACAAATATTAAAGAACACACTAAACAGGGTCGTCACTATGTCAACATATCGTTTAAATTCATTAGCTGCAGCTGTTGCGTTTGCCGTAAGCGCACCAAGCATTGTAAGCGCCCAAGAAGCACCTTTAGAGGCTGCACAAAATATCGAACAAATATCTGTATTAGGGTCGCGTGTATCTAATCGCACCTCTACTGAGTCTTCGTCACCTATTGATTTAATAGACGCTGATGATTTAAACAAAGGTGGCTTTACAGAGCTAGGGCAGAGCCTGCAAGCAACGGCTCCATCGTTTAACTTTTCTCGTACACAAGTGTCTGATGGCTCAGATTTATTTAGACCTGCCACGCTGCGCGGCTTACAGCCTGATCAAACGTTAGTATTGGTAAACGGTAAGCGCCGTCATAATCAATCTATTTTTGGTTTAAATGGCACGGTAGGTGCGGGTGCTGCGGGCACCGATATGAACGCGATTCCGCTTACTGCACTTAAAGGCGTAGAAGTATTGCGCGATGGCGCAGCAGCGCAGTACGGCTCAGATGCAATAGCCGGCGTAATTAACTTATCACTTAATAATTCAACGGGTGTAACAACCGGTTACGTACAATACGGTGGCACCAGTGAGGGCGATGGCGACACGCTTTCTGCAGGTTTAAACCGTGGTTTTGATTTAGGTAACGAAGGCGGTTTTATTAACTTATCGCTTGAGTATCGTGATGCCGATGGTACAAACAGAGCTGAGCGCGATACGGGTGGCTCGTTAAACGTTGAACCAGGCACCCTGAGTGAAGATGTGCGTTGGGGCCAAGGTAATTCAGAAAGCGAATTTACCTCGTTGTTTTATAATATGGCGCTGCCAGTGGGCGAAAGCGAATTGTATTCATTTGGTGGTTATTCTGAGCGCACTGCGCTGGGTAACGGTTTTTACCGTAATTATAACGAAGCGACTAAAAATGTAACGCAAGTATATAGCGATGGCTTTTTACCTCGCATTTATAACGAAGCTGAAGATATTTCAGTAGCGGTTGGTTTTAGAGGCGACATAACCCCAGATTGGGGATACGATGTATCGGCAGTGTATGGTGAAAACCAATACGACTTTACTTCACGCAATACGTTAAATGCCTCTTATGCGGCAGAGTATGTGTTTAATAACCCAGATGCAAGCGATGCCGACATAGCCGCAAATGCAGGGCCAACCGGTGGCTACTCGGGTGGCTTTAGGTTTGACCAAACAACGGTTAATGCAGATTTTAACGGCATAGTTGATATTGGCCGAAGTGAGCCTTTGTATATCACTTTGGGTGCAGAATACCGTAAAGAAAACTACGAAATAGTACCAGGCGATGAAGCGTCGTACGCATGTGGCCTTGCAAATATGGATACTTCGTACCCATCGGTTAACGATCCGGATCAATTTGCTCAATGTGGCTTTCAGGCTTATAACGGTCTGCGCCCAGAGGCCGCTAACGACAGCGACCGCAACAGTTACGCGTTTTACGTAGATGTAGAAACGATGATCACTGATGCATGGAACGTAAGTGGTGCGCTTCGCTATGAAGACTTTTCAGATGCAGGCGATGACTTAATTGGTAAATTAGCAACACGTTATGAATTTAACGATGACTTTGCAGTGCGTGGTGCAGTATCTACCGGTTTTAGAGCGCCATCGCTGCAGCAAAGTGGGTATACTGCATTTACGACTAACCTAGGTTCAGATGGCACACTTACACAGTCGTTTACTGCAAATACGGGAACAGCTTTCCCAAGTGCATTGGGTGTAGATAGCCTAGAGCTTGAAACATCAACTAACTACAGCGCAGGTTTTGTTTACGATGTGACTAGCGAGCTGTCGTTAACGGTTGATTTTTACCGTGTAGAAATTAAAGACCGTATTACGCTTGGTAGTTTACTGTCTGCTGATGATGTTGCCTTTAGCGATGAAGCTGTAGCCGCTTTACAAGCAACAGGCGCAGTGCAGGCTAACTACTTTTCAAACTCTGTAGATTCAACTACACAAGGTGTTGATATTATTGCCTCTTACCGTACTGATGTAGAGGGCGGTAACTTTGGTGTCACTTTTGCGGGTAACCTAAACGACACTAAAATAGATAACGTAAATGCTGAAGAGGGTATTCCTGAGTCGGTGGCGTTTGACGATTTACAACGTAGCTTTTTTACCGACGGTCAGCCAAGTGAGCGTGCAACCCTTACCTTTGACTACGAGCGTGATGCGTATCAAACAACACTTCGTTTTAACTACTTTGGCGAAACAGACGTTAAGTACTTTGGTAACGACCACATCCCTTTACCAGGGGAGCTTTCGCCTACGGGGTCGTTTAAGCCAACAAGTACAGTTGAATCGGCTGTGTTAGTTGATGTAAATGTAAGCTACCAAATTAACGAAATATTTAATTTATCAGTAGGCGCAGACAACGTATTTGATGAAACACCGGATGAGTTAGGTGACGACGAAGTACTTAACTTTATAACTAACGGTGCATTTAAATACCCTGTACGTGCATTGCCTTATGGCTTTGACGGGCGTACTTACTATGCAAAAGTAAGCTTTGAATTTTAATTATTTGAGCTAAACCTATTTAACCTGAATTCTGGTTAAGAGATAGATTTATTATCCAGAGTTCAGGTTACTACTAAGCGCAGTTACTTACTGCGCTTTTTTAATGCTTATTTATTATGAAAAAAGCGCGTTAAAACACTTGCAAGGTTGAAAATTAGGCATACAATCGCCACTTCTTAAGGTTCTTATTGTTATAAATAGTTAGGAAATAAAATGGCTAAAAAATCGAAAACCAAAGCCGCAAATAATAGTGCGGTAGAAACCGGGCGAGGTGTTATTAATCATAATGCGCTAGCGGCGTTAGTAACTTCTAAAGTGTTTAAACCACAAGTAGTAAAAGCTAAAAAAGGAAAAGGCTCGTATAAACGCACTAGCAAACACGTAAGACGAGAGTCTTATTTAATCGCGGCTTAAATAGCACCGATCAAATAAGACTTTTAACAGCTTACTTTTTACCAAACATGCGCGTAAGCGTGTTGTCTTTATCAATAATATGGTGTTTTAAAGCGCCCACAATGTGTAAACCTAACGCCACTAATAGCGCATTTGCTGTAATACCGTGAACGGTTTTTCCTATCTCTGCTAAGCCTTGGTTAAAAGCGAGACTTTTTTGTGGGTTTTCTGGGTTGGGGTTGTGCGGTATAAGCTCAAGCCCAAACACCTCCACGCCGTGCCCACCAAAGCCCGACATAATCAGCCCCGAAATAGGCATAAGTAACATGCTTATTATAAGAACGTAATGCACAATTTTAGCTAACACTTGCTCATAATTTGGGTGTTCAACATCGTGCTTTGGCCAACCATTTATAATGCGCCATGTTACTCTTAGTAACGCAAAAGCAAGTAGTATTACGCCAAATGATTTGTGCCAACTCATTAGAAAAAACGCTTTAAAGTTTTCGATATACAGGCCTGAGCCTAATAACCCAATAATTAAAATAGCGACAATCCAATGCAGGCTTATAGTGGTTTTACTTAATGTACGTGGTGTATCTTTTGTTAGTTTCATTGTGGTTATTCCTAACTTAAAAAGTGGCGCTTAGTCGCGTTACAGTTGATTAATCAACATTAATGCGGCTAGCTTAAACTATAGAAGGTTAAAGTAGGGTTAACGACATCTATTTTTGAGTTTAAAAAGGGATAATCCGCCACGCGTGGTTCAGCGCAATGTTTGTTGCCTCTTTAAAAGCAAAGCGCCTCTAAGCCTCTTTGTGATTTATTGATCTTTAATACAAAAACGCACAAAGAGAAGGGATGGAGAAGTAAATGGAAGTGAAACTTGTAGACGTCGAGCTTGCTCACGTTAGAAGCGCAGCTTCTCATTAATTCCACCACCGAGTACATCGAGGCGTTTAGCGCTACAAAGAGAAAGCACCCGTAGCGTTTAGTCACTTCTCCGGTTATTCTTCTTCGCTTCTCGGTGGTGAAACGATCAGTTTATGCCTAGGTAAAAGCGTTGCTTTTAAAACGCCAGCAAGCTGCGCGTCTACAAGATTAAATTTTACACTGGCGTGGATGTAAGCTTAGCCGCGATTTTAT
>NZ_LKDV01000054.1:0-10614 GCF_001401875.1 Pseudoalteromonas sp. P1-13-1a
GTAGGCAACAAAGAGTTTATCGCCCCTAGGCAGAACCCGAAGGGCAGCGCATGTTTGGCATTTATGCTGCGTTATCGCCTATTTATGTGAAATAACCACACTTCATAGGCTCTGCCTTGCCTAAAAACCAAACATACTGCTGCAAATTCAACCATCAAAGTTCAACACGCCCTAAGCATTAAACCTTGAGCGTATTGAGTGGATTGCCTACAATAGCGCATCACTTTTTAATAAAGATTAAAATCATGACCGATTCAACAAAACCAGCATTACCTGATCAGCTTTCTATTAATCCTCGCAGCAAACACTACATAGAAGAAGTGTTTGAACACGAAATTGGCGTAAAGCTAAACGGTAAAGAGCGCTTTGATGTAGAAGAGTACTGCATTAGCGAAGGTTGGATTAAAATTGCCGCACCTAAAGCGCTAGACCGCCGCGGCCAACCTTTACTTATGAAAGTAAAAGGCACGGTAGAGGTATTTTATAAGTAAGGTTTAGCCTACTAAAACAAGCGACTCTCCTGAGATGTCGCTTTTTTTATACCTATTGAAAAGCATTGAGCTTTTTTCATGTGAATAATGATGAAGTTTCATTATGATTTTATAAAAAACATGGTTGAATAGCGCCATATTGTACAGATACACAAAGGCTTGTTATGAATAAACTCACTATTTTAGATGGCGGCATGGGACGCGAACTTAAGCGCATGGGCGCGCCGTTCACACAGCCACTATGGAGTGCACAAGCATTAATAGAAGCTCCGCACTTTGTAACGCAGGCTCACCAAGGTTTTATAGAGGCCGGCGCTGAAATAATTACCGCAAATAGCTACGCCTGTGTACCCTTTCATTTAGGTGAAGCGCTATACCAAGCCCAAGGCGCAGCTCTTGCACAGCAAGCGGCGGTCATCGCAAAAGAAGTTGCTCAAAACGCTAAACAAAATGTATTAGTAGCGGGTTCATTACCCCCCGCTTTTGGCTCTTACCGCCCTGAACTATTTGAAAGTAAGCGCGCATTTACTATTTTAGATACGCTATACAAGGCGCAAGACGAGCACGTAGATTTATGGATTGGCGAAACCATATCGAGCATTGAAGAAGCGCACGTTATGGCAAGCGTACTTAAAGGCTCAAACAAACCATGTTATTACGCATTTACCTTAAATGATGTGGTGAGTGAGCAAGCTAAACTTCGATCTGGTGAGCTTGTAAGTGACGCAGTAGCGGCTTTGCTTGAACAAAATGTTGCGGGTATTTTCTTTAATTGCTCAATTCCTGAGGTTATAGAGCAAGCCTTTAGTGATACTAACGCAGTATTAGCCAAGCAAAATAAAAGCGTTGTTTTAGGCGCATTTGCTAATGGCTTTACACCTATCGCGCATGATTACAAAGCCAACGAAGGCTCACAAGCGTACCGCGATATTTCACCTTTAGAGTACCTAGATTTTGCAAAAACGTGGTACAGCCAAGGCGCAAGCATTATTGGTGGCTGCTGTGGCATAGGCCCAGAATTTATTGAAGTACTGGCAAACTGGAAACAACAACTTAAAAGCGCTTAAGCTTTAGTGCTTTTATAAATATTTAAATATTAGGGCTTATTTGCTATTGCCTCATTCCCAGCACCCAATCAAGCCCTTGTATGGCCGTAGTAGGAAAGGCAGTTGCATGGCTCGCCCCTTCAATAACAACGCTTTTTAGTTCAATATTATCACTGCTAAGTGCATTAATTTTTTGCGTTAATTGCTTTGCCCCTGCCACCATATTTTGCCCTTCACCAAAGCTTGGCGTTTCCTTTGCGCCTACCGATATATAAACCTTTGTAGGCAATTTAGGTTTATTTGCTTGAAGCGCTAAAATTGCATTGTTATTAAACCAAACTGATGGGCTGCCAATTATATAATTGTTAAATAAATCGGGCATCGTAAATAAAATAGTGGCACCAAATAAGCCACCTAAAGAGTTACCTATATAGGTTTTTTGTGTGTTACTTGCTCTGTAATTTTTTTGTATAAACGGCAGTACAGTATTTTTTAAAAACAGCGCATGGTTGTGAGCGTTACCGGTTGGTTTTTTCCAGCTTTGAGCCTTACTTGGGGTGTAGTCTCTAATTCGGCTGTTGGCGCCTTTTGAGCCCTTTTCGTAACTAATGGCCACAATAATAGCCTGCTGCATTTTGCCACTATTCATAGGAAACCGTGTGGCGCCTGCCACAATAGGAAACGTATACGGTGCATCGGTTAAATAAATAACCGGATATATTTTTTCAGGGTACTTTTTATATGACTTAGGAAGCTGAATAAAAACAGGGTATACCCGATTGGTCACGGGCTCAGTGAGTTCTATAACGCTGCTTCTAGGGATTTGGTAGGGGGTATTTGCGCTTAATTTAAAACACATTAAAGCGCAAAGTAACAGCAGGGATTTTAAAACGGTATTCATTAACCTAAGCCAAGCGTAATAAACTAATACTTAATGACTACTTTAACTCACTTTTAGCTTTAGGCTATTAAAAAACAAAGTTAAATATTAAAAGGCAGTGCTACATGTTAGCTGTTTGTAGCACTGATAACGCTAAGCTGCCTGATCAGATTCATCGCCTGAACACGGGCAGTTATCGTCATTCTGTTTAAGGCATTGTTGATAATTAAACCAATGAGCTACAGCTATAAAAGCCGATCCTATTAAAGTAAGCGCTTTTTCGGCTATTTCATGCCCTAGCAATACCGCACATATCATAAAAGACAGTCCAATAATGCCGCAAGCCATATAACGTTTACGCTTGTGCTTTTTACAGCCTAAGCTCAATGCTAATAAACTGGTGGGTAATACCGCCGCAAGAATCCATAAATGAAATTGTTCACTATCTATTTGCAGTACAGCAAAGCTTGGCAATAGCGCTAAAATAACCGGGGTTGCAAAACAATGTACTGTACACATTAACGATAACCCAATCGCCATACGATCCATAACACTTTGACTCGACTTCATTATTTCCTCTACTAAATTAGTGCCTCTACTCAAAAGCGTTACCTTTAAGGAGACATTTTAGTAACAACAGTTAATTACTATTGATACATTATAACATTTCTCGCATAATTGATATAATATAACATCCAACAAGGTAGTCAAATGAAACGTAGATCTCCATTAGCTGTTCTCATCGCAGCTTTATTACCAGCAAGTGTGCTGGCATCAACAATTGAAGGCGTGGTTTTAAATAATCAAGGTAAAGCGGTTAATAATGCAACGGTAGAAGTTGAAGGCTCAGACCTTAAAGTCACCACCGACGAAAACGGTAAATTTGTACTAACCGAGTTAAACAATGGCTTAAAAGAGCTTCATATTGTGGCCTCAGGTTATGCGCATCTTCATCGCGACATAACAATAATTGGCGATGAAAACCAGTCGGTTACGTTTAATTTAACGCGCTCGCCTATTGAAGTTATTGATATTGAAGCAACCCCTATTCATATGTCGGCAATGGAATCTGCCTCACCTGTTAGTGTTTTATCTGGCGAACAATTAAGGCGCCAACAAGCTGCAACCCTTGGCGACAGCCTTGAAAAACTCCCAGGCGTTAATACAAATTTTCACGGTAAAGTAGCCAGCACGCCTATTATTCGTGGTTTGAGCGGCCCGCGTGTACTTATTACTCAAAATGGCCTTGATGTAAGCGATGTGTCGCGCGTTGGGCCTGATCACTCTGTTGCATCAGAAGCCTCTACCGCACAACAAATTGAAGTATTACGCGGCCCAGCAACGCTATTTTATGGCAGTGGCGCCATTGGTGGTGTGGTTAATGTGGTAGATAACCGTGTTCCAACCGACAGTACAACTCGCGGCGAGTGGAACCTAGAACATAACTCTGCTGATAACCAAAAAGTGGCCTCGTTTAATGCCACCACAGGCACAGACTCGGTGGCTTTTTACGCCGATGCGTTTTGGCGTGAAGCCGACGACTACGAGGTGCCTGTAGCTGCCGATATAGATAGTGACGGTGAAGAGCATAGTGGCGATTACAAAGTTGAAAACAGTTATGAAGAGTCTGACGGTTTTACTGTTGGCGCTAGCTATTTAATGGATAACGGCTTTATTGGCTTAGCAGTAGAGCAATTTAATCGTCAATACGGTATTCCGGGCCATACGCACGGCGAGGAAGAAGAGCACAGCGACGAAGAAGAAAGCGTATTTGCTGATTTAGAGCAAACTAAAGTGCAATTATTAGGTGAGTACAACCTAGATAATAAATGGCTAAACAAAGTAAACCTGCGCGTTGGCCACACCGACTACGAACACGCTGAAATTGAAGGTGGCGCTGTAGGCACCACATTTAAAAACGAAACAAACGAATTTCGTATAGACCTACTACATAACCAATTTAACGAGTGGAATGGCGGCATTAGCTTTCATTACAAACAAAGCGATGTTGAAGCACAAGGTGAAGAGGCCTTTACGCCGCCATCAGAAACAGAAAGCTTTGCTGTAGCACTAATGGAAGAAAGGCACTTTGGTGATTTTTTAGTGCAGCTAGGTGGGCGTATTGAGCGTGTAACCATTGAAGCAGGCGATGTATTACTAGCAAATATTGACGCTCACGCACATGATGAAGCAGAAGAAGCCGACGAGCATGATCACGACCATGAAGAAAGCGCAGAAACCACGCGCGTATTTGACGTAGAGCATGAATTTACGCCAATCAGTTTATCGGCAGGCGTAGTGTGGGATTTTACACCTAACTATAATTTAGGGCTGTCGGTATCGCGCTCTGAACGTGCGCCCTCTGCCTCTGAGTTGTTATCGTTTGGGCCACACATTGGTACTGGCACTTACGAAGTAGGTGCACTATTTGATTTAGATGAAGACGGCCATTTGGGTTTATCTAGTCAAGCAATTGATTTGGAAACAGCCAATAATATCGATTTAACCCTGCGTAAAACCCAAGGTGATGTTGGCTTTATTTTAAATGCCTTTTACAACCAAGTAGATAATTACTATTACCAAATAGACACCGGTTTATTCGCCGAAAGTGGCCACGACCATGGCGATGAAGAAGAAGGGGCTGACGAACACGACCATTCATCAGAACTGCCGGTTTATTTATTTAAAACAGACGACGTAATTTTACACGGATTTGAAGCGCAAATTGCGTGGCAATTAACCGATGAATTTAAAGTAGATTTATTCTCAGATTATGTGCGTGCACGCCTTAAAGACGGCGGCGATTTACCCCGTACTCCACCGCTTCGTTTTGGCAGCGAGTTAAGCTATCAAACAGATAAACTCAGTGCCCATATTCACGTTACTCGCTATCAAAAGCAAGACCGCATAGCCCCACAAGAAACAGCCACAGACGGCTACACATTGGTTGATGCAAGCATCTCTTACGACCTTTCAGTATTAAACCAAGATATGTCTGTTTACCTGCGTGGCAGCAACTTAACAGATACAGAAGCACGCGTGCACAGCTCGTTTGTAAAAGATATAGCACCACGTCCAGGACGTAGCTTTGCACTAGGCATTCGCGGTTATTTTTAAGCATTAAAAAATTATAATTAAAGGAAATAAACATGAAAAAACTATACAAATTAAAGCTTATTGCGCTGGCTATTAGCACTACATTTATTACAGCCTGTGGCGATGCAGAAACCAATATTGTAGAAAAAGATCCTATTGTTGTAGAAGACGAGCACGATCATGACGATGATGATCACGACCATGATGATGGCTACACAATTGATTCATTGGGCAGATTAGCTGTGCTTGCAGGCAACAGCAACGAAGCCCACTTTTATGATCTAGATGACAACTCACTTCTTGAAACATTTACCCTGACGAATGATTCAAGCACGTTGTCGTCATCACCTGATTTTCGTTATGCCGTTATTGCAAGCCGCGCACAAGATTACTTAGGCTTTATTGATGGTGGTTTATGGCGTGAAGACCACGGCGAGCATTTACACGACTACGAGCAAAGCCCAGCGGCTAGCAGTTATGAGCTAACAAGTGGCAGCCGCCCTACTCACCTTGTAAAACACGACGGCCAATTAGCTGTTTTTTATGATGGTGATGCAGACTCAGGCACGGTTGCCTCTGTTGAAGTATTAACAGATAGCGACATAACAAGCGCAACAGCAACGCTACCGGGTATTAGCTACGATATTAATATGCACGGCGTAGCAGAGCCCCGCGGTGAGCATTTATTATCAACACTTCGCCGTGATGACAGCGAAAGCACATCGGTTGCTAAAGTACTGCCAGACCAAGTAGGTGTTTATCATTTTCATGATGGTGAATACGAGCTTGAACAAACCTTAGACCTTACGTGTCCTGATTTACACGGCGCGGCACAAAACCACGACTACGTGGCATTTGGCTGTAGCGATGGTGTGTTATTAGCCCACCAGCACGATGATGAATACGAAGCTGAAAAAATAGCGAATATTGCAGCCGTTGGCGATTTACGTATTGGTAGTATTTATGGCCACGAAGACAGCGAGACCTTTATTGGCGTAGCATCTGGCCATGGTGGCGGCGAAGCCGTAATTGTAACTATTAACCCAACAACAGCACAAATGGAAGAACTAGAATGGCAACTAGCCGATGGCGCAAGTGCTGTGTCGTACTCTTTTTCTGCCCATGGCGAGCACTTTTTAATATTAGACAGCTTAGGCTTTTTAAATGTATTTAGCGCACACGACCATGATGGCGAAATGCATTGGGAGCTTGAAGGCCAAGTGGATATTACCGAGCAAGACGTATTAACCATGCCAGAGGGCATGAGCTTTAGCATGACAGTGGCGCAAAATGGTCAGTTTGCTTATGTAGCCGACCCTATTGCTCAGCACGTTGTGCAAGTACATCTTGAAGACCTAGAAATTGAAAGTGAGGTTGAGCTTACTTTTGCTCCTAGTGCAATTACTTGGCTTGGTATTGCGCAAGAGGAAGAAGAAGGCGATCACGACCACTAATTTCACTCTTTAAAAAAGAGTACTCCCTTGAAGGTTGGCGTTTTAATGCCAACCTTTTTTTATTCACATTTTGTAACAGACCTTTTATCGCAAGTGCATCGCTATTTATAACCTTATTGTTATGATGTAACAGCTATTAATATAGGATGTAATCCCATGAAAAAATTAACAACATTGGCGCTTGCCTTGGCTGCGGTTATTGCACCGAGCGTATCAGCCTATGAAACTAAAGACACTCGCTTACTACGCTTTCCTGATATTCATAACCAAAACGTGACCTTTGTTTACAGCGGCGATATTTATATTGCTAATACACAAACCGGCGAAAGCAAACGTTTAACCGACCACATTGGTTTTGAAACATTTCCTAAGTTTTCACCTGATGGTAAGCGCATTGCGTTTTCGGCTGAGTATAACGGCAGCCGCCAAGTATATGTGATCAACAGCGATGGCTCAGGCCTTAAGCAACTTACCTACTACAACGATGTTGGCCCAATGCCGCCGCGTGGTGGTTTTGATTACCGCGTTTTAGATTGGACCGCCGATGGTAAAAATGTGGTGTTTAGAGCTAACCGCACACCGTGGGGCAAACGTATGGGTCGCCCTTATATGGTTCCTGCCGACGGTGGCCTTGAGCAACCTTTAGCTATTCCAGAAACTGGCGGCGGTATGCTCTCGCCAGATGGCAGTAAGTATGTTTATACGCCCATTGACCGTGAGTTTCGTACTTGGAAACGCACCCGTGGCGGCCGTGCGCAAGACGTATGGGTTTACGATTTAGAAAAAAACATCTCAGAGCAACTGACTACTAACCGCGCAACCGATCAGCAACCTACCTGGGTTGGCGACAATATTTATTTTGTATCTGATCGTGACTACACACTAAATCTTTACCAATACCGCAAAGGCAATGAGCCTAAAAAGCTTACCAACTTTAAAGACTTTGACGTACTTTGGCCTTCAGCAGGCCCTAATGCGGTTGTGTATGAAAACGGCGGTTACTTATATCGCTTTGACGCAAAAACACAAAAAAGCACTAAGCTGAGCATTAACATTGCCGGTGTGCGCCAATACGCTATGCCGTACAGCAAAAATGTGAGCGACTTTATTGACTCTATGTCGATTTCTCATGATGGCAAACGTGCTGTATTTACAGCCCGTGGCGAGCTATTTAGCGTACCCGTTAAACAAGGCCCTACGCGTAACTTATCGTACACTCAAAAAAGCCGTGAAATAGACGCAAGCTGGTCGCCAAATGGGCGTTACATTGCTTACATGAGCGATGAAAGCGGCGAGTACGAAATTTACCTAAAAGATCGCAGTAAAAATAATGCCATTAAACAACTAACTAGTAATGGCACTATTTGGCGCTTTACGCCTATTTGGTCACCCGATAGCACTAAGTTGTTGTTTGCAGATAAAAACCACACACTGTGGTGGTTAGATGCAAAATCGGGCAAGCAACACAAAATTGATACCGGTATTTACGACGAAGACGGCATTACTCAATATACGTGGTCGCCTAATAGCCAAGATATTGTGTATGTAAAAAATAACGAAAACCGTTATGCATCGCTTTGGCACTACAACCTTAAAAAGAAAAAGGTAACGCGCCTAACAGACGAAATGAGTAACGAGCAAAACCCAACCTTTTCGCCAGATGGCCAATATCTTTACTTTAGCTCTGAGCGCGACTTTAACCTTGCGTTTAGCAGCTACGAGTTTGACTACATGTTTAACCGCGCCACCCGTATTTATGCGGCCGCTGTAAACAACAGCGTTAAACCGCTTATCGCCTTACAAAGTGACGAAACCACGATTGTAAAAGATAAAGACGATGAAAAAGAAGATGATAAAAAAGTTAAAAACGCACTGCAAAGCAGCGACTTTATGCAGCGTGTTACCGCACTTAATGCACCCGCGGGCAATTACCGTGGCTTAACCGCAGTAAAAGGCGGCGTGCTTACACTTGCTAATGGTGGTTTACAACTTATAGGCACCGAGCACGATAGCGAGCTAGAAACCGTGGCTAAAGGTGTTAGCAGTTACACTATATCGAGCAACAGCGAGCACCTACTTGTACATACCAGTGGCGGTTACAGCTTAATTGAGCCTAAACCAAAGCAAGACCTAGACGCCAATAAGCTCGATTTAAGTAAAATGACGCTTAAAATTGACCCGCAAGCTGAGTGGCAGCAAATGTATGTAGAAGGCTGGCGCACCCTGCGCGACTGGTTCTACGACGAAAACCACCACGGTCAAGATTGGGATGCTATTTTAGCTAAATACCAACCTATGGCTGATGCTATTAGCCACCGTAGCGACCTTGATTATGTACTGAGTGAAATTGCTGGCGAAATTAACTCAGGCCATATTTACGTGCAATCGGGCGATATGCCAAAAGCCGAACGTAAAAAACACGGCTTATTAGGCGCTAAGCTTGCAAGCGATCCATCGGGTTATGTAAAAATAGAGAAAATCTTCAAAGGTGAAAACTGGCATGACGATTTCCGTTCACCACTGGGGACTACAGGCGTAAAAGCACATAACGGCGATTACATAATTGCGGTAAACGGCCGCTCGGTTAAAGACGTTGCTAACTTTTACGAACTCCTTGAAAACACCCAAGGCGAGCAAGTAGAGCTGGTGCTAAACAGCAAGCCGCGTAGCAAAGGCGCATGGCAAGTAACTGTAAAACCAGTAGCCAGTGAGCAAGGTTTACGTTATTTAGAGTGGGTTAACTCGCGTGCAGCCTACGTTAATAAGTTATCAAATGGGCGCATTGGCTACGTACACCTGCCAAATACAGCGTATGAAGGTAACCGCGCCATGTTTAAAAACTACATGCCGCAAACCACTAAAGACGCCATGATTATTGATGACCGATACAACGGTGGTGGCTTTATTCCTGAGCACATGATCACCTGGCTTGCACGTAAACCACTTAACTACTGGAAACGTCGAGGCACCGAGCCCACTAAAACGCCACAGTTTGCGCACTACGGCCCAAAAGCCATGCTAATAAACGGCTATTCAAGCTCCGGCGGTGATGCAATTCCTTACTACTTCCGCCAAGCGGGGTTAGGTAAGCTAATTGGTACGCGTACGTGGGGTGGCTTAATTGGTATTTCTGGTAACCCTAGCCTTGTAGATGGCGGGCAAGTCATTGCGGCTACTTTCCGTATTTTAGATACCCAAGGTAACTGGATTATAGAAAACGAAGGCGTTGCACCTGATATTAAAGTAATTGACCGCCCAGAGCTTATTTATAAAGGCCAAGATCCATCAATAGAACGCGCTGTACAAGAGTTATTAAAGGAGCTTAAAGCAAACCCTAAGCAACCTTTAGTGGTGCCACCAGCACCGTCTAAATTTTAATTTGCTGTATAGCTAAATAAGCTAGGGCGTGTTGATCTTTGATGGTTGAATTTGCAGCAGCATGTTTGGTTTTTAGGCAAGGCAGAGCCTATGTAGTGTGGTTATTCCCCATAAATAGGCGATAACGCAGCATAAATGCCAAACATGCGCTGCCCTCTGGGTTCTTTCTAGGGACGATTGACTCTTTGTTGCTCGGTTTTTACTTAGCCCACTAGGTTACAAACCTCGCGCCGCGATTTAATCGCCCCTAGATTGAACAAATTTCAATC
>NZ_LKDV01000055.1:0-10281 GCF_001401875.1 Pseudoalteromonas sp. P1-13-1a
GAAATTGGTTGCGGGAGCCGGATTTGAACCGACGACCTTCGGGTTATGAGCCCGACGAGCTACCAGGCTGCTCCATCCCGCGCCTGTATGTTTATAGTCTAAGGGGCGGATTTTAACCGACGACCTTCGACTTCAGGTTTAAGCAGTCCGGCGAATGATTTATCATTCTGCTCCATCCCGCGCCTGTAATTTCTTTGAAATAGTTTCGTGTTAATAACGAGCCTGTTTCGAAGAGAGCGCTATAATATAGGAATAAACTTATATTGCAAGGCTTTCACTCGTTAATTGCGTTCAACCGAACAAAAAGCAATCAAACCACTCTTTAAATCGCTATCTTTGATGCGGGCTTATCATTTTTTGAAACTCCCAATCTGGGTGTCCCATCACAATAAAATCTGGATTTTCGGTGCTCTCACGCTGGTTATATGTAAGCGGGTTAAACTCTGCATCGGTAATACACCCGCCCGCCTCTTCTACAATCACTTGTGACGCGCCGGTATCCCACTCGCCAGTAGGGCCAATTCGTAAAAAGCAGTCAGCTTTACCCTCGGCAACAATACATGCTTTTAGCGAGCACGAGCCTACAGCAATAGTGGCAAATTGCGTATTTAAATACTGACTGACCGCTTCAATTTTTTGTCTACGGCTTACTGCTAGCGTTAGGTTATCGGGTGTTGCTACCGACATTTTTGTATCGCTACCATTTTCTCGTTTAAATGCCCCCTGATTAGCAGTAGCAAAGTAAGTAATGCCTTTTGCTGGCCAATGGATCACACCTAAAACGGGGTGGTTATTTTCAATAAGCGCAATATTAACGGCAAAGTCACCACTTTCTAAAATAAACTCGCCCGTGCCGTCCATCGGATCTAATAACCAATAGCGTTGCCAGTCTTGTCTTTGGGCAAGTGCCGGAATAGGCGTCTCTTCTGACATAATAGGAATCTCGGGCGCAAGGTCTTTTAAACCAGCAACGAGCACATCGTTAGACGCTAAGTCTGCTTTTGTGACGGGCGTAGCGTCTGACTTTTCTTGTTGGCCAATATCATCTTTTTTATAAATAGCCATAATGGCATCGCCTGCTCGTTGTGCAAGCTCTATACAAGGCTCTAGTAGTTTATTCATTTGCAGCTCCAGACGCTAAATACTTATTTAATAATAACAAAGCGGCAACACTGCGAGCTTCGGTAAAATCGTCTTGCTCTAATAATGACTGCCAATCTGTTAATGGCCACTTAACAACCACTAGCGGTTCAGGCTCATCCCCTTCTAACGTTTGCGGGTATAGCTGCTTAGCAAATAAAATATGCATAGTTGCGTTAAAGTAACTTGGCGCCATTGATACTACTTTTAATGGCTCAAAAAATTCAGCGCCAAAACCCACTTCTTCTTTAAGCTCTCTGTTTGCAGCTTGTTGGGGCGTTTCGCCTGGGTCTATTAAGCCTTTAGGAAAACCTAATTGGTAGTCGTTCGTGCCTGCACAATATTCACGTACCAGTAGCATTTCGTTGTCCGCAGTTATTGGCACAATCATTACTGCCCCACGGCCACCGCCGCGTATTCGCTCATACTGGCGCTCTTCGTCATTAGAAAACTTAAGCTCTAATGATTCAACAGTAAATAAACGGCTTTTAGCAACTACATTATTACTAATAATTTGCGGTGGAGTTGGGTGCTTTTTCTGTGTCATTGGCGTTATTTTGCTATCATGGCAGTTGTGCTTAATCATAAACTTTTCACAAGGAAAAGCCCATGCTAAATTGGTCAAAAATCGATACCGTTTTACTTGATATGGACGGAACATTACTCGATTTGCATTTCGATAGTCACTTTTGGCTTAACGTTGTTCCAGAACAACTTGCACGCACTCGCAATATCACCCTTGATGAAGCAAAAGCCGATATGCACAAACGCTACCAAGCGGTAAGTGGCCAAATACAGTGGTATTGTTTAGATTATTGGGAAGAACAGTTAAAGTTGCCGATAATGGAACTAAAACGTCAAACCCAACACCTAATAAAAGTACGCGAAGATGTGCCTCACTTTTTAACTGAGTTAAAAAAAGCAGGTAAAGAGCTGATTTTGTTAACTAACGCCCATCCTGAAAACGTCATGCTCAAATTTGAACACACCGCGATAGATAATTATTTAGATGGCGTGGTGTCGACTCACCAATACGGCGTGAGTAAAGAGCAGCAAAGTTTGTGGCATCAAGTACAAAAAGACTTAGGGTTTAATAAGCAGCGCACTTTGTTTGTTGATGACAGTGTGCCTGTTTTAAATGCAGCCCGAGAATACGGCATAGAACATTTACTTGCGGTTGCTAACCCTGATAGTAAGCAACCACATAATGTAATAGCCGATTACTTAAACGTAACCGACTACCGCACTATTATATAATTAGCTTTTTGGGTAACGAGCTTCCAAACCTTGGTATACTAACTTTGCAAAGTCGGCATGTTCGGTATCAAGGCTTTTTACGACTTCAACCAAATGCTCGTTATCTTCTTGACCGTTCCACACTTTAATGTAGCTGCCATCTTTGTAGCCATGATCTTGGCGGAAAAAGTTTAACGTATTTTTCCCTACGTAACCCCGGTATAAATCGTCAATATCCATCCCTATTTGCGCCATACACCCTGCAAATGCAGCAGCGTTAAAGGTTTTGTTAGCCACTGCTGAAGCGGCTAATACTTCAAGCGTTTGTTTAAAATCTTCTGCGGCTTGAGGCGCGCTAAGTTCTTTCTCCAACTGTTTAGCTAATTCTTCGTAGGGTGTTGTTCCATCGATTCTTAATGACAAACCAAAATGAAATATATCAACCAATTCTAAAATGACTTGCTCAGTATCTGGGGTTTGCTTTTTCCACCACTTCCAACCGTAGTGGTCTAGCATTTCTGCACACTCTACCCAAATGGCTCTATACCACTCAAAACCTTGGCTAAACCATTGCTCATGAACCTTAGTATTCATGGCATTTTGCATTTCTAGCATAACGACTAGCTTATTTAAATTGGCAGACATATTCATTCCTGACGTTTTTGATTGGTGTAATAGTACAGATAAAAAAAGCGCAATGCATCAGCACTATTTTAATAATTCTGGTTTTACTTTGAGCCGCTAAAGTCAGCCCAAGATTCAATTAAATCTATAAAATCTTCAAAGCCACAACCACTCACTAGGCCATTTTCTTCAAGCATTAAGTCATCATCTTGATAGGCAACTAAGTCTTCACTGTCTTGGTGTAGGGCATGGGCTTCAAATAAGGCTTCGTCTTTAGAGAGTATTAAGTCTATTTCTTGGCCTTTTAACGTTATTGGCTCGTAGCTTGTTTTAACTGAGTTGATAAGTGCTTGTACCATCGCCACTTTTTCTTTGCCAATTTCTTCATTTAACCAGCGGCCAATTAGGGCATGCTCGCTGCTTATTTTAATGCGCAGCCCGCTAATAGGGTCACGTATAAATTGATATTCCATAATTTTTACTTATAAAACGCTAATGCACTAATTATACCCATAAATAGCCCTGAACATCGCCCCTAAAACGCAAAATAGCGCCAATGGGCGCTATTTAAATAGGTGGCATAAAAGCTAACTTCGCGATCTAAAACGTGCAGCATCTATAATCGACCATAAATAAATAATAGGCACAAGTACAAAGCCTACCAATACATAAATAAGTGCGTAACTAATTATAATAGCTAGCGCAAAGAAGATAGCAGCTAAAATACGCCCTTGTACCAGTTGCCCTAAACCAGGAAAAAATATATTACACAACGCCGCAATTACATTACCGCCAGAACCTTGATCAGCCATACTTACCTCTGTAGTTAATTAATTTTAAATTTTAGTTATTTACTTACTATCACACTTTATGCCAATTTTTTAAAGCTTAAAAATCAATTAGTTAAACTAGCACAAAATAACTGATTTAGTGTTTTTTACTAAATATAGGTCAATTTGATTATTTTTATTCTTAATTACAGTTACTTAACAGCATAAATAAACAGCTAAGCAATTAGTTTTACAAGTATTTTTAGAATAGCTGTTCATAAAAACAGTATTTTATTTAGCCTAACAAAAACACCTGTTATACTCCCTCTCATTATTGATTGAAAAGGCGTAACGATGGACGTTTCTGAATTACTCGATGGCTTAAATGACAAACAACGCGATGCCGTTGCAGCCCCACTACAAAACATGCTGGTATTAGCAGGTGCTGGTTCGGGTAAAACACGTGTTTTAGTTCATCGTATCGCGTGGTTAATGCAGGTTGAGCAAGCTTCTGCTTATAGTATTTTTGCGGTTACCTTTACTAATAAAGCCGCTAAAGAAATGCGCACCCGTGTTGAAGAAACCCTAAAAGCCCCCGTGGGAGGCATGTGGATTGGTACATTCCATGGTTTATCACACCGTATTTTGCGCGCTCATCATCGTGAAGCAAACCTACCAGAAGCCTTTCAAATTTTAGACTCTGACGATCAACTAAGAATGATCAAGCGCTTATTAAAATCAATGAATATTGATGATAAAAAATGGCCAGCTAAACAATTTGGCTGGTACATCAGCGCTAAGAAAGATGAAGCCCTGCGTCCTAAAGATATTCAAGCCTACGATATAAACGAGCAAATGATGCTGCGTGTATATGCAGCCTATCAAGAAGCATGTGACCGCGCTGGTTTAGTCGATTTTGCAGAAATACTGCTACGTAGCTACGAGGTTCTTAAAAATAACCCTACGCTACTTCGCCATTACCAGCAGCGCTTTGCCCACATGCTGGTAGACGAATTCCAAGATACCAATACCATTCAATACGCATGGTTAAAGCTACTTGCAGGCGATACGCAAAGCATTATGATTGTAGGCGACGATGACCAAAGTATTTACGGTTGGCGCGGCGCTAAAATAGAAAATATAAAGCGTTTTTTAACAGACTTTAATGCTGAAACTATTCGCCTTGAGCAAAACTATCGCTCAACCGCAACCATTCTAAAAGCATCTAATGCGCTTATAAAAAATAATGCAGAGCGCATGGGTAAAAGCTTGTGGACCGATGGCAACGAAGGCGAGCCGATATCAATTTATGCAGCCTTTAACGAGCTAGACGAAGCCCGCTTTGTAAGTAGTAAGCTACGCAGCTGGTTAAATGCCGGTAATGCGCTGCAAGACGCCGCCATTTTATACCGCAGTAACGCGCAATCTCGTGTACTCGAGGAAGCCATGCTTCAAGAAGGCTTAAAATACCGTATTTACGGCGGTATGCGTTTCTTCGAACGTCAAGAAATTAAAGATGCGCTATCGTACTTACGATTGGTAGGAAACCGCCAAGACGACGCCGCATTTGAGCGTGTAATTAACACCCCTGCGCGCGGTATTGGCGATAAAACTCTTAGCCATATACGCGACTGTGCGCGTGCTGAGTCGCTGCCTCTTTGGTACGCGGCTAAAGCAATTGTTGAACAACAGCATTTATCGGGTCGTGCGGCAAGCGCTGTTACAAAGTTTGTAGAGTTGGTCGAACACATAGAAGATAAAATTAGCGACCTTACACTACAAGAGCAAGCCAAATACACGATTCAAACGTCTGGTTTAATGGCTATGTATCAAGCTGAAAAAGGCGAAAAAGGCCGCGCTCGCGTAGAAAACTTAGAAGAGCTTATCAGTGCATGCGATCAGTACGAGCTCCCTGAAGAAGAAGAGTTTAGCTCACCATTACAGGGCTTTTTAGCCTACACCTCGCTTGAATCTGGTGAAGGCCAAGCGGATGAGCACGAAGACGCTGTACAAATGATGACTCTTCACTCTGCTAAAGGATTAGAGTTTCCACTTGTGTTTATGGTGGGCGTTGAAGAAGGTATGTTCCCATCGCAGCAAAGTAATGAAGAATCAGGGCGCTTAGAAGAAGAACGCCGCCTCTGTTACGTGGGTATGACCCGTGCAATGGACAAGCTTTACATAAGCCATGCCGAAAGCCGCCGTTTATACGGCCAAGAGAAATACCACAGCCCATCGCGATTTTTACGCGAAATACCCGAAGACTGCGTAGAAGAAATTCGTATTAAAACGCAGGTATCGCGACCACCTGCTGCTGGGCGCTTTAGCGCGTCAGTAAGCCATGCAGCTTTTGAAGAAAGTGGGTTTAACTTAGGTCAACGTGTACTGCACGCTAAATTTGGTATTGGCACTGTGCTAAATTACGAAGGCAGTGGCGCACAATCGCGTGTACAAGTTAACTTTGACGACCTTGGCAGCAAATGGCTAGTGACCGCATATGCACGACTTCAAGCTGTATAAGCACTATGTTGAACAATTAACACAGCAACTAACTGACGCAAAACATCGTCAGTTAGTACTTATCACAGGCCAAGCCGCTTGGTGCTACGAGCTACTAAGCACATTAACAGACTCAGATAATGTAAAACTGCTGTCAAACAGCGGCATTGCTAATTCAAGTTGGCCTGAGCATACCCATGAACTACTTGGACAAGAGTTTATTCATGCCGTTTATGATGGCTTTAGTGGCATTTACCCCGATAAATTTGCTGCCCTTGCCGGTACCATAAAAGCAGGCGGTTTGTTATTTTTATTACTGCCTGACTTACAAAGTTTAGCCTCTTGGCAAGACCCTGCACTTAAAAGCGTGCAATCTCATGGAAGTAGTAATCGGCAAAGCTATTTTAATTTACGTTTTTCTCGCCTTTTACAAACGCTACCCGTCATACACTTTGATGAACACACTGACTTTAAACAGCCGCCGATCAAAAGCAATGTAACGAATAAAATTGAGTATCAGGCGCAGCAACAATGCGTTGAACAAATAATTAAGGTGGCCACAGGCCGCGCGAACAGGCCTTTAATTATTAATGCCGACAGAGGGCGAGGAAAATCAGCCGCGCTTGGTCTTGCAGCCGCAGCATTACATGATAAAAAAATCATTGTATGCGCAACACAATTCAGAGCCACCCATAGCTGTTTTAAGCATTTAGCTAAAACCTTACAGGTTGAATACAAGGCTCAGCAAAAACATTTAGCTAATTTACAATACATGGCCCCAGATGCACTGCTTAATCAGTTGCCGCAATGTGAACTATTACTGGTCGATGAAGCCGCCGCAATCCCTGTACCACTACTATTCGCCATGTTAAAGCACTACCCGCGTATAGTCTTTGCAAGCACCTTGGTAGGTTACGAGGGTAATGGCCGAGGCTATACCATTCGTTTTACGCAACATATTAAAGCAAATTACAAAGCGGCAAAAGTTGTAAACTTAGAAGACCCTATACGTTTTGCCAATAGCGACCCTCTTGAGCAACATGTACGCACACTCTTTGCTTTAGATGCACAATATAAAGAATACCCGCCCGCATTAAATAGCATTGAGCACGTTGAAGTCACTCAACAGCAACTCGTTGATAATGAGTCTTTACTGCAGCAAATAGTTGCGCTGCTCGCACTTGCCCATTATCAAAGCAGTGTTAACGATTTACGCCACTTACTTGATGCCCCAGCGCAAAGACTGTTTATTAGTAGATGCGACATGCATGTTGTGGGAGTGTGTTTAATAGCTGTTGAGGGCGGTATGGATGCAGAGTTAGCTAAGCAAGTAATCAGTGGTGAGCGGCGCCCACAAGGGCATTTAATGGCACAATCACTCGCGCAATTAAGCGCACAGCCAAGCTATTTAACAAAACAAAGCGCACGCGTTATTCGTATAGCTGTTGCACCTAACCTGCACCAACAAGGCGTAGGTAAAGCATTGCTAGCGCATTGCCAGCATCAGCTAACACCCACCTGTAGTTATATAGGTGCAAGTTTTGGGGCTACAGCCGGGCTTTTACATTTTTGGCAATCTCAAGGCTTTAGTACTGTTAAGCTAGGTTATCAGCGAGATAAAAGCACCGGTGAGCACTCAGCCCTTGTTGTTAAAGCATTAGACACATCCCCGCAGGGCTTACATACCTTAGCTCAGCAATTTAAAAGTGATTTGTTTTATGGTTTATTAACGCACTTTAGCCAACTCGACAGTGAGTTAGTCAGTGAGCTAATAAGTAAATTTCTCGATGAATCTAGCGTGCCCAGCCCACCTATTAACACTGCAATTAGTGCAATAAATCGCTTTAATACCGCGCCAAAACTATGGTATTTATTTAACCACTCACCGTCCTGCCTAATGGCAACTAAAAGTGAAGATCGCCACTTGCTGATACAAATGGTATTACAAAACCACAATAATGAGCAGCTAATCAAACAACACCGCCTAAGTGGGAGAAAAGCATTAGAGCAGCAATTTAAACTCGCTGTTAAATCACTAATTAAAAAACCACTCAACCTTTAAGCTATTTATCCATTTTGTTCTATCCTTAAAGCATTACAAGGCAATTAAAGATAAAGGTATGGAATTCATAAACTTTCAAGTGGGCTGTAAAACCATTTCACTTAAAATTCTCGATATTTTACTCACCGAGCGGTTTGATAATAACCTCACTACATTGCCAAATAACAATAAGAGCTTTATTGGTGTAAAAGACTACATGGAAACACCTACGCCAGTGTTCGACCTAGGTGTTATTTTAAATGGCAGCTCTACAGAGCAAAGTAATAAAAAAGCACTTAATGAGCTAAGAACCTGGCAAGCCTCGCTTAATGATTGGTTTAGCCAATTTGAAAAAAGCATCGCGCAGCAGAGTCAGATAATAACGAACGATAAAATTCAGCTGCACAACATCGCCGTATTTTATAAAGAGTTTAAAACCGACAACAGTGACCTAAAAACTATCATAGAAAAATTTGATGAGCCTTTTCAAGCGCTAGTTACAGCAACAGATCACGCAGTTAGTGCTCATAGCGAGCAGGACTATAAACAAGCCAGTAAATATGTAGCGAGTATAAAGCGCAATAGCTTTATGCAATTGCAACGACTGTTTGATGCGGCAAAAGAGCAAATAACACTCGACTATAAACCTATTATTGTTTTTACTACTAAAGACGGGCTCAACCCACATATCGGGTTACTAGTAGATAAAGTAGAGGACAATATAGATTATAAAAAAGAAGACATTAAGCCACTCGATAAATTAACCGAAGTAGGCTTTGATATAGACCCGCAAACCAAAGGCATGATGCGAGGGCTAATAAAGTTAGCCGAAAAACACAGTGTTTTAATAGATCCTAGCGCAATATTTAGACCTGATCATTTAGCACAAGAGGAAGACGAAGAAACACAAGCGTATGGTTTATTCTAAAAATAAAAAGCCGAGAAGATTCTCGGCTAATTAACTTATAGCAACACGTTATACAGTAGCAATAATATCTTCAACTGGTAAACGCGCTTTAGGTTTGCCAAAGTTCCAGTCTTCTTCTTCAACAGGGTAACCCATTGCAAGTGCCACTTCACAAATATGGCCATCTAGCTCTTCGCTAAACTTCTCGCCAATTAACTCTGGGTCAACACCTTCCATGGGTGTAGATGCAATATTTAAACGCGCCAGTGTATGCATAATGTTACCCAGTGCTAGGTAAACCTGTGCTTTAGTCCAGCTGCCATTATAGCCATTTTCATCTGTATTCATTTCTGCAAAAGCATAAGCACCCATAAAGCTCTCACGTAACTCTGCTGGTAAATGACCAGAGCTCACTTCGACATCCACACGTTTAACAAACTTCTCCTTAGTAAATTTAGGATCATAAGCTAATAACAGCGTATGCGATGCTTCTTTTGCATGAAGTTGATTGAATTGATGCTTGTTAGCAAATGTATCGTGTAAACGCTGCTTTGCTTCGTCACTTTCTACCAATACAAACTTCCAAGGTTGAGAGTTGATCGAAGAAGCAGACAAGCGAATAGCTTCTTTAATTACGTCAATATCTGCTGATGAAATACGTTTGTTCACATCGTACTTTTTAGCCGTATAACGGTTATGTAAGTCTTTAATAATCTGATGAGACATGCTTTTCTCCCCTTTGTGAGGTATGTAAATACAAGATGGAGCAAGTCTATAGTACTTGATGCCAATTGATAATTAGCTGAATACTTAAAAGACTTTCTAAAAAAAATTGATAATAGACCAAACCCATATCATTTTGGGTAACAGTTTTATTGCTGCGGGATCGGGCGTTACTAAAAATGTAGAGGCAAATACAGTTGTTGCGGGTAACCCTGCTCGTGAAATAAGAACACTATAATTTTAATCAATATGTTTTTTTAGCGTTGGGAGTCACTAGCTCGCCTGACCTAGATGGTAGGTGTTGGATGGGTATGTATTACGTGTGCTTATTTTCAGATAGC
>NZ_LKDV01000056.1:0-10100 GCF_001401875.1 Pseudoalteromonas sp. P1-13-1a
CTGATAGCTGATAGCTGATAGCTGATAGCTGATAGCTGATAGCTGATAGCTGATAGCTGATAGCTGATAGCTGATAGCTGATAGCTGATTAGTGAAGAATACGCGCTCTAATTGTACCTTCTACTGCACTTAGCTCTTTAAGCGCAACTTCTGATTGATCGGTATCTACGTCAATAACTACATAACCAATTGATTCATCAGTTTGTAAGTACTGAGCGGCAATATTAATACCGTGCTGGGCAAACGCTTGGTTAATTTGCGTAAGTACACCTGGGCGGTTGTGGTGTACATGCAATAAGCGGCTACGGTTAGCAAGCTCTGGCAGCGAAACCTCAGGGAAGTTAACAGCCGTAATAGTTGAGCCATTATCTGAGTATTTAGCTAATTTACCGGCTACTTCAATACCAATGTTTTCTTGCGCTTCTTGGGTTGAACCACCAATGTGCGGCGTTAATATAACGTTGTCGAATTCGCGCAGTGGCGATACAAATTCTTCTTCGTTAGATTTTGGCTCAACAGGGAATACATCAATAGCAGCGCCGCTTAGCTTTTTCTCGCTAAGTGCTTCGGCAAGTGCATCAATATCCACTACAGTACCGCGTGAAGCGTTAATTAGTATTGAGCCCTGCTTCATTACGGCAAGCTCAGCAGTGCCAATCAGGTTTTTAGTTTGCGGTGTTTCTGGTACGTGTAAACTAATAATATCAGCGCGCTGTAAAAGCTGTGTTAGGTTATGAATTTGCGTGGCATTACCTAAAGATAGCTTATCTTCAATATCGTAATATTCTACGGTCATACCAATGTTTTCAGCCATAATACCAAGCTGCGTACCAATGTGGCCGTAGCCAATAATCCCGAGTGTTTTACCGCGAGCTTCAAATGAGCCGGTTGCCGTTTTTAACCAGCCGCCACGGTGTGCTGCTGCATTACGCTGTGGAATACCACGTAATAACAAGAGTATTTCGCCAAGTACCAGCTCTGCGACAGAGCGTGTGTTTGAAAACGGTGCGTTAAATACCGCAATACCGCGCTCGCGCGCTGCGTTTAAGTCAACTTGGTTAGTACCAATACAAAAGCAGCCAATGGCTACTAGCTTTTCAGCTGAGTCTAAAACGGCTTGATTAATATGAGTACGAGAACGAAGCCCTACAAAGTGCACATCTTTAATACGCTCTTTAAGTTCGTCCTCAGGTAGCGATGTTTTTACGTAATCGATGTTGCTGTAACCATTACGTTTAAGCGTTTCTACAGCGCTTTGGTGAACACCTTCAAGCAAGAGAATTTTAATTTTGTCTTTTGCTAACGATACCTTACTCATAACCTCATCCTATTTAATTTGTGGCCCATTTTTAGTGCCGATAATTACTTTATCAGCACCGCGCATCGCAAATAGGCCGTTGGTAACTACGCCAACAATTGAATTAATTTGTGTTTCAAGTTGTTTGGCATTACTAATACTTAAATTGTGTACATCTAAAATAACGTTACCGTTATCGGTTACTACGCCTTGGCGGTAAACAGGGTCGCCACCAAGTTTTAATAATTCACGCGCTACGTAGCTGCGTGCCATGGGTATAACTTCTACCGGAAGTGGGAAGTCGCCCAATGTATCTACTAATTTTGTGTCATCAACAATACACACAAACTGTTTTGCAACGGCTGCGACTATTTTTTCGCGGGTAAGTGCTGCGCCGCCGCCTTTGATCATTTCGTTATGGGCATTAATTTCATCTGCGCCATCTACATAAACATCAAGCGCATCTACATCGTTTAGCTCAAACACTTCAATACCTAATGCTTGTAGGCGCGCTGTTGAAGCCTCAGAGCTAGATACCGCCCCCGTTATGGTGTCTTTTACTGTGCCTAGGGCATCAATAAAATGATTTACGGTAGAGCCTGTGCCTACACCAACAATGGTGTTTTCTTTTACAAACTCGAGTGCAGCCCACGCAGCTGCTTTTTTTAATTCGTCTTGCGTCATTGTCATGCTCATGTTTCAAATGTGTAGTGGGTGTATATTACCAGTGATAAATTTTATCAGGAGTAATAATGGTTTTAAGTGGAACATCCCACGATTCAATTGGCAGTGCATCTACTTTTTGGCAGCTGTGTGCTAGGCCAATAAGTTGCGGTTTTTGCCAATTGTATGCGTGTAATTGCGCCAGTGTTTTATCGTAAAATCCACCCCCCATTCCTAATCGGTTACCTTGATTATCAAATGCAACAAGTGGCATCAGTAAGTAATCTAAATCAGTTAATGGGCATATTTGAGAGCAGTTCAGCTTAGGCTCCAAGATACCATAGCGATTTGCTCTCATGGGTGAGTTTTTTTCATAGCGTTGAAATAGCAAAGTAGCCCCATTAAATGGGTGTATAACGGGTAAATAAAGAGCATGGCCTTGTCGCCATAACTCATTAATTAACAGCGATGTATCTAACTCTCCATCGTTACTAAAGTAAATGGCTATCTGTTTTTTCGAGGCTGTTTTCTCGCTATTTAGCTGTTGAGTAAAATTCAACTTTAGCTGTGCAGCGGCTTTTTCTTGCTGTTTTTTTGATAGATTATTGCGTAATTGACGAATAGATTGGCGTATGTGTGTACGTTTATTGCTCATTGTAATTACGCACCTTCGATTAAATAGACACTAAATCAGGAAAAGCTAAGTAAACAGCAAGCACAATCAGTAGTAAAACGGCGGTGGCAATCAGTGAATATAACAAAATATTGCTACGCGCTTTAACAGGTTCATCGAGCTGCTCGTCAAGCATTAGATCATCTTCTTGCCACTCATCGCTTTCGTCTGCAGGGCTTTTTAGCTCATTGGTTGGAAGCCTTTGTTCTAGCTCTTCTAGTTTTTCTTCAAGGCGGATCAGGCTGCTTGTTATGTAATCGAGGGCATCAAAAATCCGTTCATCACGCTGACTAGCTGCACTAGGGTTTTGAGGAGGCTGCTCACCTGTGGCTTGTAACTTACTTTTAATGCCTAAACTTGCGAGTAATTTGGCTTGCTTTAGGGCTTTGTCTTTATTGCTTGGTGCAAAGAGTGTCTTGCCGTTAAAAAACTGTGTTACTTTATCTTCAGACGTTTTTAGTTTATTTGCTAAATTAACGCAGGCAGTTTTAGTCTCAGTGCCCTCAGCGAGCCCTACAAACATAACGCGAAAATTATTGGCCATTTACTTATCCCTTAAGCTTTTATTATGCAAAGAGTATATACCTAAAACAGTAAGTAATTCGAGGGCTCGCTAAAACTCATTATTAACTTTTATTTTAGATATAAAAACGGCCCTTAAAAGGGCCGTTTTTAATTAATACGTTTTGGCTTAAAGGCCTGCAGCTGCGCGAAGTGCGTCTGCTTTATCTGTACGTTCCCATGGGAATTCGTCACGACCAAAGTGACCGTATGCCGCTGTTGGTTGGTAAATTGGGCGCTCTAAATTAAGCATTTGAATTAAGCCGTAAGGGCGTAGGTCAAAGTGCTCGCGAATAAGCTCGATTAAGCGACCTTCTTCAAGCTTGCTTGTACCAAAGGTTTCAACGCTGATAGAGGTAGGCTCTGCAACACCAATTGCGTAAGATACTTGCAGCTCACACTTATCAGCAAGGCCTGCAGCCACTACGTTTTTAGCTACGTAGCGTGCAGCATATGCTGCTGAACGGTCAACTTTTGATGGATCTTTACCAGAGAAAGCACCACCACCGTGACGTGCCATACCGCCGTATGTATCTACAATAATTTTACGACCTGTTAAACCACAGTCGCCCATAGGTCCGCCAATTACAAAACGACCCGTTGGGTTAATGAAAAATTTAGTCGCGCTTGTAATAAGCTCGGCAGGAAGTACCGGCTTAATGATGGTTTCCATCACGGCTTCTACTAAATCATTTTGCGAGATTTCTTCAGCGTGCTGAGTAGAAAGTACAACTGCATCAATACCTACTGGCTTGCCGTTTTCGTATGCAAAAGTTACTTGCGATTTTGCATCTGGGCGTAACCAATTAAGCTCGCCGCTTTTACGTACTTGCGCTTGGCGTTGTACTAAACGGTGTGAGTAAGTAATTGGCGCAGGCATCAGTACTTCTGTTTCGTTACATGCGTAACCAAACATTAGGCCTTGGTCGCCAGCACCTTGTTCTTCTGGGCTAGTACGGTCTACACCTTGGTTAATATCAGGAGACTGCTTACCAATGGTGTTTAAAATAGCACACGAGTCTGCATCGAAACCCATGTCTGAATGCGTGTAGCCAATTTCACGTACTGTTTTACGTGTAATTTCTTCAATATCAACCCATGCGCTAGTCGTGATTTCACCACCAACCATAACCATACCGGTTTTTACGTAAGTTTCGCACGCAACACGGGCATGAGAGTCTTGCTCTAGGATAGCATCAAGTACCGCATCAGAGATTTGATCGGCGATTTTATCCGGATGACCTTCAGAAACAGATTCAGAAGTAAATAAATGTTTTGCCATTGTATTTCTGCTCACAAATATTGCGCTTCACAAACGTCGGTATTAGCGCTAAAAAATTAAGGGGCGTATTTTATCTAAAACGAAACTGCTTGCATAGTGTTTTTACGCCTAGACGTCTAAATAAAATGAGTAATCACTTTTTGGTCTTAAAAAATATTCATAATAGCCCATTTTTATGGGGTTTTTAATTGCACACAGCACCCACATTAAGTAAGAATGGTTGCTATAACAGCTCTTAAGTTACTTAAGGGTAAAAACGAGCACATTAGTACCCGCGCAAATACACATAAAGGTAGGAGAATTCATGCCATCTCGCAAAGAACTTGCAAATGCTATTCGCGTCTTGTCAATGGACGCAGTACAAAAGGCCAAATCTGGTCACCCTGGAGCCCCTATGGGCATGGCCGATATCGCAGAAGTATTATGGCGCGATTATCTAAAGCATAATCCAACTAATCCAGAGTGGGCTGACCGTGACAGATTTATTCTTTCAAACGGCCACGGTTCAATGCTTATTTATTCTCTGCTGCACCTAAGTGGTTACGACTTACCAATTGATGAAATTAAAAACTTCCGTCAAATGCATTCAAAAACACCTGGCCACCCAGAGTACGGTTACGCGCCAGGTATCGAAACCACTACGGGCCCATTAGGTCAGGGGATCACAAACGCGGTTGGTATGGCACTTGCTGAAAAAGCATTGGCTGCACAATTTAACCGTGAGGGTCACGACATTGTTGATCATTACACCTATGCATTTATGGGTGATGGTTGTTTAATGGAAGGTATTTCTCATGAAGCATGTTCACTTGCGGGCACCTTAGGCCTAGGCAAGTTAGTTGCTTTTTGGGATGACAATGGCATTTCAATCGATGGTGAAGTAGAAGGTTGGTTTAGCGACGATACACCAGCACGTTTTAAAGCGTATGGCTGGCACGTAATTAGTGGCGTAGATGGCCACGATAGCGACGCAATCAGTGCTGCAATAGCTGAAGCTAAAAGTGTTACCGATAAACCTACGCTTATTTGTTGTAAAACAGTGATTGGTTATGGCTCGCCTAACAAGTCGGGTAGCCACGATTGTCACGGCGCACCTTTAGGTGATGACGAAATTACAGCATCTCGCGAATTTTTAGGTTGGACTGGCGAGGCATTCGAAATTCCTGAAGATATTTACGCACAGTGGGATGGAAAAGCTAAAGGGCAAGAACTTGAATCAAGCTGGGACGAAAAGTTTGCAGCGTACGCAGATGCTTACCCAGAGCTAGCAGCAGAATTTAAACGTCGTACAGCTGGCGATTTACCTGCTGATTGGGCACAAAAATCACAAGAGTACATAGAGCAGTTACAAGCAAACCCTGCAAATCCAGCATCGCGTAAAGCATCACAAAATGCATTAAACGCCTTTGGCCCAATTTTACCAGAATTCATGGGTGGCTCAGCCGACTTAGCTGGCTCAAATTTAACAATTTGGGATGGCTCTAAAGGATTAACTGCAGACGATGCAAGTGGTAACTACGTTTATTACGGTGTACGTGAGTTTGGTATGTCGGCAATTATGAACGGTATTGCCCTTCATAAAGGCTTTATTCCTTACGGTGCTACTTTCTTAATGTTTATGGAATATGCGCGTAACGCTGTACGTATGGCTGCACTAATGAAGCAACCAAGCATTTTTGTATACACACATGATTCAATCGGTTTAGGTGAAGACGGTCCAACTCACCAACCGGTAGAGCAAATTGCTAGCATGCGTTTAACGCCAAACTTATACAACTGGCGCCCGTGTGACCAAGTTGAGTCGGCAATTGCATGGCAACAAGCTATAGAGCGTAAAGATGGCCCTACATCACTTATCTTTACTCGCCAAGGCCTTGAGCAACAATCGCGTGACGCTCAGCAATTAGCAGATGTTAAAAAGGGCGGGTACATCCTTAGCTGTGACGGCAACCCTGAGCTAATTATTATTGCTACAGGTTCTGAGGTACAACTAGCGCAAGACTCAGCAAAAGAACTACGCAGCCAAGGTAAAAAGGTACGTGTTGTCTCTATGCCGTGTACTGATGCGTTTGAAGATCAAAGCGCCGAATACAAAGAAAGCGTACTACCGTCAGCCGTTACACGCCGCTTAGCAGTAGAAGCAGGTATTGCTGATTACTGGTACAAGTACGTAGGCCTAAATGGCGCAGTAGTAGGTATGACGACCTTTGGTGAGTCTGCACCAGCAAATGAGCTGTTTGAGTTCTTTGGCTTTACAGTAGAAAACATTGTAAATAAAGCAAACGCCTTGTTTTAATCAATTGATTTAATATTTAAAAGCCCGCCCTGTGTAAATCAGGGCGGGCTTTTTTGTTTGATCAAATATGAAGAGGTGCTGCTAAAAATGCAAGCAGCCTAACACCTACTTTGGAAGCTCATATTCAAACTTTTGCTATAAGTTGCCACGTAAAAAGCGCAGCGGCTGGTATCTAAAAACGCAGCTTTAAAACCGCAAATGAGTAACTTTCAATGTACATTCCTTGCAAGGCTAAGGCCTATCAGGCAAGGTGGTGGCCGATTAAATAAAATAATACAACAGGAGTGAGGATGTCTCAGTTTGAAAATGTAAGCGTAATTAAAAAAGCGAACGTGTATTTTGACGGCAAAGTATCAAGCCGTACCGTGGTATTTAACGATGGCACAACTAAAACGCTAGGTTTTATGCAACCGGGCGAATTTGTATTTGATACCAGTAAAAAAGAATTAATGGAGCTTTTAGGTGGCCAGTGGGAGATTTTATTACCAGGCGAGAGTGAGTGGAAAACATTTACCGCGGGTGAATCATTTAACGTTGATGCCAATGTTAGCTTTAAAGTAAAAGTAAGTGAGTTTGCTGACTATTGCTGTTCGTACACAGACTAAACGCTTAAGGCTAGACGTCTGAAAGCCCATAGTTTATGGGCTTTGCATAAACTTTGCACAATGTATGATTTAAATCAGTTTGAGTAACAAATTAATTTTAAAAAACAGTGCTTTTTCCTTGTGTTAATCTAAATAGCCCCCAATACTATTTATGAGGTAACAAATAAAAGGATACCCTATGAAAATTAATCTTTCTGGTCACCATGTAGACGTTACTAACTCTATTAGAGAGCATATCAACGAAAAATTTTCAAAAATCGAGAGCCACTTTCCATCACTTATTGCACTCGACATTATATTGTCTAAAGAGCATCACAAAATCCAAGCAGAAATTAGCACAAATTACGAAGGTGCGCGTATATCGGTAAAAGGGGAAAACGAAGTTATGTACCCTGCGATTGCCAGCGCAGCTAAAAAACTCGATGCAGCACTAAAACATCGAAAAGGGCAAATAAAAGCAAATTTACACGAAAAGCCTGTAAGCACAACGCCAGAAATAGCGCATGAGATCATCCAAGAGATGGAGCTAAAATAACCTTTAGTCCCAAAGTACTATAAAAAAGAGCCTTATGGCTCTTTTTTATTGCCTTGATTTTAGGTAAGTTGTTCTCTCTTTATGTTTTTTAATTATAAAACTTAATCTTTTGTATATATAACACACACATATTGAGAAATTAATGCAGCAAACACACACTTCTTGGAAATCTCGATTGGGCGCCTTAGGCCCTGGTATCTTAATGGCAACCGCCGCAATAGGTGGCTCCCATTTGGTTGCATCCACTCAAGCTGGCGCATTATTTGGCTGGCAACTATTTTGGCTTATATTGGCGGTTAACGTATTAAAATACCCATTTTTCCGTTTTGGTATGGAATACACATTAGTAACTAAAAACAGCTTAGTAGAAGGCTATAAAAATAAAGGCCCTGTCTATTTTTATAGTTTTATAGCGCTAAACATACTTGCTGCCATAGTAAATACTGCTGGTGTATTGCTGCTCACAGCAAGTTTACTGCATTATGCATTGCCTGTAGTGATAGAGGTAACCCTGCTGTGTTGGATATTGCTCGGTGTGTGCTTAGCTATATTATTGTTAGGGCACTTTAAAGCGCTCGACAGCGTTGCTAAAGGCATTATGGGGCTATTAACGCTTGCTACTGTTATTGCGCTGGTTATTGCGTTTAGTAATGGCCCAATGGCGCCCGCTGACTATGTGGGTCCTTCACCATACGAGCTGGCTATGCTGAGCTTTATGGTCGCGTTAATGGGCTGGATGCCGGCACCAATAGAAATATCAGCGCTTAGCTCGCTATGGCTTAAAGAAAAACAAGCTCAGCAAACAGTGACTAAAAGCCAAGGTTTATTCGATTTTAACGTAGGGTATTGGTTAACAGCGTGCTTAGCATTAGTATTTTTTAGCTTAGGAGTGCTGGTGCAATATGGGCAAAGCAGCAATATAGAGCTTGGCGGTGTTGCCTTTGCTAAGCAGCTTATTGATATGTACGCACTGACTATTGGCGAGTGGGCAAGGCCGCTTGTATCGGCTATTGCCTTTTTGTGTATGTTTGGCACAACACTTACTGTACTTGACGGCTACGCACGCACTCTTAACGAATCACATAAATTACTTGGTTTTAAGCAATCTAAACACAGTTTAAATAGTTGGCTTGTACTGCAAGCACTAGCTGGCATGGCCGTTATTTTATTTTTTAAATCGGCCCTTGGCCCCATGCTTACCTTTGCCATGACACTAGCCTTTGTAACCACCCCCGTTTTTGCATGGCTTAACTTTAGCCTTGTACGCTCAGATCCCGCTATTAAGCACAGCGTGTTACTACGCAGCTTAACGTGGCTAGGGCTAGTGTATTTAGTGGGTTTTGCTGTTGCGTTTGTAGTGTGGAAGTTGATGTGATTTTAGGTTCGAGGTGAAAGGTACAAATCAAATAACCTCTGCATAAATACCGGCTAGTGTGGACCACGATAGCCTACGGTAGGCGAGAATTGACCTGTCAAAAGTAATAGCTAGGTGAAAAAGATGATCATACTTAAAAGCCAAGTATTTAAGACAATCCCTAAGTCTCTAGAACAGAGCTGTATCTTTTTAAATAATACGCGAACAGATAAGGTTGTTAATGGCACTTATTTGGAGCTTTGCATTAAAGCCGGTTGTAAATACCTTGTATTTATGACGGATGATACTCCTTACGAGGATATGCTTCATATTCACCTCTTGAATGAGCGCCTTGATATTATTGATTCAGCTACGATTGGTAGCATGTATTCAACGGGAGCTTTCGAAATTATAATATTCAAAACTCGAACACGTTAACTTTTCATTTTATTGGCGATACTAAATGGAAAATAGAAATATTAGATAGCAAAGAATTCTTACTTCCTCTTGTTTCTTCACTTAAAGGAGTTTCGAGAAAGAATATTTTTTATCAATATTTTAAAGTTTATAGTAATCCTTCGTTATAAACCTTGTAACTCTAAATTGTCTTAGGTAATCATTATTTTATGTTTAATCTACAAGGAAGAAACTATGATATTTAATATGCATATTACAGAAAATTTCGTATCATTTTATGATGAGGATAAAGAAGTACATATTTTTTTTGATAGTTTTGATAATCAAATGAACTGGTTTAATTGAGCCGGACACTTTAATAATGGACAATGTCCTAATATTGAGGTGTTAAATGACAAGACGTAAAAATAAATCTTA
>NZ_LKDV01000057.1:0-8827 GCF_001401875.1 Pseudoalteromonas sp. P1-13-1a
TAAAAGTTAAAAGTTAAAAGTTAAAAGTTAAAAGTTAAAAGTTAAAAGTTAAAAGTTAAAAGTTAAAAGTTAAAAGTTAAAAGTTAAAAACTAAAAGCTAAAGGCTAAAAGCTAAAAGCTAAAGGCTACACCAGTCTTTAATTTAAGATATTGAATAAATTACTAAAGCTATGCTACTTTGAGATAAATTACGTAAAGGAATCCCCCCAAGCATGGACACCCCAATAGACTTTTCTACCTACACATTAGATGAACTTTACTCCAGCGCAAAAGCCATTGACCGAGAACGCTTTCCTGAGCGCGAGAAGGAATAGACGCACTTATAAGCGCAAGAGCCCGCAAACAAAGCCGACCCAACAATAGCAGGAAAAAAATAAGTAATATTTTGTAGCAATATTTATCTAGGGATAACGTTAAAAAGGGACTTATGAATAAACTAACAAGGTACAAAAAAACACCCAGCGCAAAACTACTTTGGACGCTTGGTTTCAACACATTTATCGCAGTTATAGTTTTATTTTGGGTAGAGGTATTTATTGAACAGCCTTTGCTGCATCAATTTTTATACCTCTTTGCGTTTGTATTATTGAGGTTTTTTTCACAGTGGTATTGTGCAAACACAGAACAGGCTCATGCAATTGAAATTGTAAATGGCGAGTTTGAACTACTCGGCATAAATATAAAAGTGTCTGAGCTAGAAGAAGTGCTTTATTGCCAAACTAAGCGTTTTGAGCATATTTTACGATTTAAGTTTAAAAACGCGACATACCAAGATATTGAAATAACCGCTCCAGACTTAATTGACGACCTACGTTTTTACTATTTTATGGTTGATAACGGCCTACCAGTAAAAATGACAGATGATAGTGGCCGTTTTTTTGACGAAGATTAACAGCGCAGCAAGGAGCAGTGGTGAGCAAACTGGTTTTAATATTTTTGATGCTAGTAAGTGTCATCTTTAGTGGATATTCATATGCAAGCTCATTTGAAGGATGTTATTCCACAACGGATAAAATAACAGGCGCGACCCCTATGCTCAACAAAGATGGAGGCGAAAGTAATGAGCATTTTAAACTAAAAACGAGTTACATAAATATATTCAAAAAAAGCGAAAAATATTTTACAGAAGGCCTTATATGGGGCTACAACTTTCATATTTGCACTATCACAGCGCCGCTTGAAGAAACTACAGAACCATTACCTTTAGTACTAAAGGATAAAAAACTGGTGTTTGAAGAGCAAGAGCCCGAATACGATATTAACTGTAAGTTTGAACTAGAATTTAATGAAAATGGCTTGAATCTTAAAGATGAAAACCATCACTGCTCTAACTACATGTTTTACTGTGGTGCACATGCAAGTGTGCATGACGTTCAGCTAGCCAAAACCAACAAAGGCTGCAACTAAGCGAGTATATTTTTTAACTTAACGATACAGCAGATTGGGACTTACTATGCGCGGCTTTTTATTATTTATTGGTTACTCATCTTATATTGGCAGTGTGGGCGATGGTTTGCTTGGTTTGTATGCACTATGGGTTTTAATCAGTAATAATTTAGCACCTCTGAGCTTATCGCTTAATGACTTTTTAGCGCAGTATGTTGAGTTTATATATTGGGTGAAGCAGGTTGCGTTTTATGTAATGCCACAAGGCTTTGCCAATTGGTTATTTGGTATTCCTGCTGCTATTTACTTTCCCGTGCGGATATTAATGAGCCTAGTAATTGGTTGGTGGGCGGTTAAAAAGGCAAAACAGTTAAAAGTTGAAAGATACTAAAAGTGGTTACACATAAAAAATTCGACATACTCTTTCTCGACGGTGCAGCAGGGCTACTTGCAGGTTTAACGTTGTTTAGTTTTCAAGGATGGTTTCACGAAGTTTATTCTTTACCTCTATATGTCATTCAATTTATTACAGCAGCTAATATGCTTTATGGTGCGCTGGCATTATTGTTGGCTTATAAAAGAAAAAGAAGCTTTTTGATCATTAAAATATTAGCTTTAGCTAACACATTTTGGGCATTGATTTGCATTTTTTTCATTTTTATATACCTAGATTCTGCAAGTTGGAAGGGTATAAGCCTATTAATTTTAGAGGCTCTTTTTGTCGGTTATTTAGCTTATTATGAATGGGTTAATCGCAATAGCTTAATTTACAGCCCTACTTATAAATAATATGTAAAAACTACTCACTTTTAAAATAATTACTTTTATGAATATTTTATTTCATTCAATCTCAGTCACAGCTGCATTAAGTGATTTCTAGCATACTGTTTTTAAATAGTATTTTTTAATCCTCTTTTTGCTCTTACTAATTATTTTTGGCATATAAGTTGATGCACTCATTTATAAATTTTTAAAAGGACTGCACATGACTGCTGAATACTTTATGGTGCTGGGGTTACTTGGTGTGGCATTTTTTGCTGTAGCAGGCGCATTGTTGGGCTACGAAAAAAACATAAGTGGATTTGGTGTAGTTGTAGTTGCAACAGTTACTGCTTTAGGTGGTGGCACGCTACGAGATATACTTTTAGATAAACCGATCTTTTGGGTAGCCACGCCCGAGTATTTATATTCAGCGTACGCCGCTATTATCGCCACCATATTTTTTGTGCGTTATCTACCACATGTAAATAACTATTACTTTTTACTCGTAGATGCCATAGGGATGGCATTATTTAATATTATGGGCATAGAAAAAGCCTTAATAGGCGGCACAGGTATGATTATCGCGATAACAATGGGGATCACTACAGGGATATTTGGCGGCCTAATACGCGATGTGATTTGCCGTGAAGTGCCTTCAGTTATGCGCAACGAACCCTATGCCTCAGCCTGTTTAGTTGGTGGTTTAGTTTATGCTACGTTATTTACCCTAGAAGTCGATTACATTTGGTGTATTTTAGGCTCATTGTTTTCAACGGTATTTTTAAGGCTTGGCTCGCTTAAATGGGGCTGGCACCTAACCATTTTCAGAAAAAAAGATTTTAAAAATCAAAGTGATTAGGTTTTAAGGCGGGAGTTATTAATTGGCTGAGTTTGCATATGGTACTCATAGTTATCTTCCCCAGTGATCTTAAAGCCTAGTCGAGTATAAAGTGCTTTAGCAGGGTTGTTTTTAAGTACTGTTAGTTTGATAGGCTTTAACTTTGCAGTTTTAATTACTTGCTCAATAACGCCTCTGCCGTAGCCTTTATTTTGATGGTTGGGGTGTATTTGTAATTGCATTATTTCAATGTGGCTACCCCATATTTTGTACTTTAACGTACCTATGGTTTTACCATTAAACTGTATAAGATGAGAGCAATCGTATTGCTCGTCAACCCTTTCATTATGCTGTTGCTCAGTTAAAAATAAGCCGGCCAGCTCAAGGTGCTCTACCATAGTAAGTTTTCTAAGATTTAATTAATAACCTGAGCCTTGGCTAATAAATTTATCTCAAGCAGCTATTTTTAGCGCTAACTGCGTTGAATTTACTTGCAATAGGCTAGCTATTGACGCGCAAATTCGCCTTGTTTTCACTTAAAATTTCTAGCTAGAGAAAACAGACCCAGTAACATTACTAACCAACTATATCTAAATCTCTTAACCAAAGCTCAGGTTAAACCGCTTTTCGGGCGTGGCTTTTGTAAACGTAAAATCCAAAATGTCCTTCCTAGTATTTAAAAAATTTAACTTTAGTTGAATCACTTTTTGTAAAAATTAGGTCTTTATTAGCCATTACAGATTTAATGGGCACACAATGAACATAACACACACAAATAACGCACTCATCTTTTTACTTACACTCAGCTTTGCATTACTTGGTGTATCGTTTGCTTTAGGTGCAAACCCAAACACACTCACAGCGACATTTAGTTTTTATAAACTTGATACTTTACTCAGTGTAAACACGTTAGGTTTACTCACTGGCAGCGCTATGATTGCGTTGGCAGTCACCACCTTAGCTGCGCATTTAAAATTAATAAAGCCTGTGCCTGCAGTTATACTCGCATTAGTTGTTAGCATAGTGCCTTTGCTTACCTTATTTGCCAGTAACCGCTGGATGGCACAGTTAGGCGGCTTTCCAATTATTGGTAGTGGGCAAGGCATAATTAAATACTTTGCTATCATCCCTTTGTATTTATTTTTGTTTTATAAAAATAAACTAACAGACAAACAACACGTACTTTTAAACTTTATACCGGTTGCTATGGTTTTATTGTGGATTGGCGGCATGAAATTTTATGAGTTTGAAGCCAAGGCCATTGTAGGCCTAGTAGAAACCTCACCGTTTATGTCGTGGTTATACACGGTATTTAGCGTACAAGGCGCATCAAATATCATTGGAGGGTTTGATGTATTATTTGCAGTACTACTTGGTGCGGGCATTTTACTCAACAATAAAAAGCTTATTATTGTTAGTGGCTTAGCGTGTTTAAGCGTATTTTTAATGACCCAAACATTTTTAATTACCGCCACCGGTGCGTTTAGCTCAAGCACGTTATTAGAACGTTTAGGACAATTTGTAATTAAAGATTTATGGTATGTAGGCAACTTAGTTGTTATTGCCACTTTAATGCTACTTAAGCCAGCTAAATAATGTAAAGAGAACTTTATGATCAGTTGCAACCATTACGATTACATCGAAATTGCCTGTATGCACCATTTAAGCATTGAGCTTATATTAAAAAATGGCGATGCTGTATGTGGCGTAGCAACTGATATAAAACGCAATGCACTCAAACAAGAGTGCATTGCCATTAATGTAAGTGGCGAGCTAAAGCTTATTGTGCTCACTACAATCAGCGTTCTTAAAGCGCGTGAAAGTAATCCTTACTTTGATCATGTGGACTTTGATGTAAAGTAATTCACTAACTAATTCGTTTTATCATAAACACTCCAGCGGGTCTGTTTCATCAATATGTTAAGGCTCGCTTATCTGGCCAATGCTTTAACTCATACGTGCTAAATACCCAAAGCCAAAATTTACCTTTAGAATGAACTGTTAACATAAACAGCTATTTTGACTTTGTCCAATAACATTATTAAAAGCCGTTTTGGTGCAATATAAACAAAGGTTTTTAACTGCATGCCTAATTGCTTGTTTACATTGCAATTATTTAGTGGAATTATTGAGCGATGTAATATGCGCCGTTTTTGGGGGGTTATAACCCCCCAAAGTGGTGTTCAATAAGCTTTTATGTTGCTAGGGAAATTATGAGTATCAGTGACAAATGGGAGCTAATATCAGCGGAGTTACTAGCAGCATATAAATTGCTTCCGGCTGAAATCAAAGAATCTGACTTTGGTTATAGTGAAGAAGACTTTCTTGAGTACTTATCCGTAAATGAGCTTCGTCTAGCTATGGAAGAATTGGATGGTGTAATGGAAGACAATAAAAGCCCTGGCCATCTATTTTGGGAGCATTTAATAAAAGCTGCCACGTTAATGAATCGTCCTGAGCATGCTAAAAAATACGAGAAATATAAAGTCGCAACATAACAAAGCAAATTAAAAAGGGCCGACAAAAACCAGTTGGCTTTGTTCGTGCCTCACAAATTTTAGCCAACTAATTTTTGCCGTTTATTTGCGGCGTTATATACCCCAAGGAGTTTGTGGTAATGGATATAGATCAAAGTATAAAAATTATCGAGCAACAAAATCGAAAACTTTTCAGTGCAACCCACACATGGCTTATTGTCGTTGGAATTACTGCAATTGCGCTCATCCTTACTCTAACTATTCCGTCTATACCAGCCGCTCTAATAACAGGTATATCAGCATTTTTTGTTCTTTATCATTATGTCGCTCATGCGATTAAAAACATTAATGCTCGTATCACGTTAATGGAAACAAGAAATAAAACAAAGTAAGGGTATATAACAAGCGCCTAAACTCCGGCAATGTTACGTTGTCATGTTTTTGGCAAACAACGCAAAAAGCCATGCCAACAAATTATTATTTAGCAAAGCATTCCATATTCCTCCAATATCATTATTTAAGGATGACTTATGAATAACACAAAAGTGGTTTTAATAACGGGTGGAGGCCGAGGTATTGGTGCTGCTACGTCTAAATTATTTGCATCAAAAGGGTATGCGGTTTGTATCAATTACAAATCTAATCGAGCTTCGGCTGAAGCTGTCGCAAGCGATATTAGGGCTGCAGGTAATCGTTGTATTACAGTCCAAGCAGATGTTTCGGTTGAGAATGATGTAGTAAGGCTGTTTAAAAAAATTGATTCAGAGCTAGGCCCTCTATCAGTACTTGTTAATAACGCTGGTATTTTACGTAAGCAGTCGCGTTTGGAGAATTTAACAGCTGAAAGAATTAATACTATTTTAGCAAACAACGTGACTAGTTACTTTTTGTGCTGCCGAGAGGCCATAAAGCGTATGTCTACACGTCATGGCGGAAACGGAGGGGTTATTGTAAATGTTTCATCGGGGGCGTCTCGTTCAGGTTCACCGAATGAATATATTGATTATGCTGCCTCAAAAGGGGCTATAGATACACTCACCAAAGGATTATCACTAGAAGTTGCCTGTGAAGGCATTAGAGTTAATTGTGTGCGCCCTGGGTTAATTAATACGCAAATGCACGCTGATGGTGGTGAACCTGAAAGAGTAGAAAGGCTAAAGGAGCTTATTCCTCTTAAGCGTGGAGGTGAACCTGGGGAGGTGGCCGAAGCTATTTATTGGCTTTCATCGGCAAAGTCATCGTTTTCAACAGGGAATTTTTTAGACTTATGTGGTGGCCTCTAATACATAGCAAACCAATGTAATGGCAATTCCCCAGGCTTAGCACTTTTAAGTGGGTGTTAAAATTTAATAGGGGGTTGAACATGCTACTCGACTTCTCAGTTCTTGTTCACAAGCCTTTATTAATCAGGTGTTTATACTAAGCCTAGCTGCGACGCATTGTTCAGTATTTCGATTTTAAAGCACTCACTGGCTTTAACTAAGTAAAAGCTGGATTAGCCGCATTTATTAAACACAACTATCCAAACATAACTATTCAAATACAACTTCCCCAAACGCAGCTAAGCATAAAAGCTTCGCCAAATAACGTTATTTTAGTAAACGCGAGTTCATATTGCCGTGTGTAATATCTTTACACGCATTTTAAGTTAGGCGCTCATACTGGGCGCTTATTTTTAGACTCATTTTACTAGAGATACTTTTTATGAAGTTAAAGTTATTTATTGCCGCTATTATTACCTCCTCTGTGTCGTTACACGCGGCGCAAGCACAAGCAAGTGCTAAGTTTACTTTTGAAGATTTAAAAGCAATGGCAAAAGCCTCTGCCAAAAAGCCTTATACGCCAACTGCAGTTCCTGCACCTGATCTTATTGATAAAATTACCTATGACGAACATTGGAAAATACGCTTTAAAGAAGATGAAACCCTATACCCAAATGGCAAAAAGGCACCGGTGCAGTTATTTTACCCTGGCCGATACTTTCCTGAGCCAGTAAGTATTTATATCAGAGACGATAAAAACAACGTAAAAGAACTGCCTTTTAATAATGCGCTTTTTGATATGCCTGACGACAGCCCTGCCCACGACCTGCCAGAAGGGTTTGGGTTTGCAGGTTTTAGAATTATGCGCCCTGATATAAAACCAGATTGGATATCGTTTTTGGGGGCGTCTTATTTTAGAACTGATGGCCCACAAGGGCAATATGGGTTGTCGGCTCGCGGTATTGCAATAAATACCGGTATGAGTGAGCCAGAAGAATTTCCGCGCTTTTCGGCATTTTGGTTAGGCCCTGCAGAAAATAAAGGTGAAAGCATGTCTGTGTGGGCATTGCTTGAGGGACCCTCTGTTACAGGTGCTTATCGGTTTGGTTTAAGTAAAGACAACAAAAAGGCCAAAGGGCATGTTACCTCTGTAAGTGCTAATTTGTATATGCGCGCCGATGTAGAGCGCTTAGGCATAGCACCGCTAACGAGTATGTATTGGTACTCAGAAAAAGATAAAATACAAGCTAAAGACTGGCGCCCAGAAATTCACGATAGCGATGGCTTAGCGATTCATACTGGATCGGGCCAGTATATTTGGCGACCGTTAAATAATCCGCAATCGGTGTCGACCAATAGCTTTATTGATGAAAATCCCAAAGGCTTTGGTTTAATTCAAAGGGATCGCGACTTTAATAACTACCAAGACGATGGCGTGTTTTACAATAAGCGCTCATCAGCATGGATAAAGCCTCAGGGTGATTGGGGTAAAGGCGCTGTACAGCTAGTCGAAATTCCTACAAAAGATGAAACGTTTGACAATATTGTTGCCTATTGGGTGCCTGAAAAAGAGGTACGTAAAGGCGATGAGTTTACCTTTTCTTATGATATTGAATGGCGTCCACTCGATCCAAAATCAAAAAAAATGGCAAGTGTTGTGAATACACGCCAGGGGCAGGGCGGAATTCCTGGCCAGCCTATTCCTGAGGGCGTAAACAAGATGGTGATAGACTTTGAAGGGCCTGTATTAAAAGGCCTAGACAGAGAAAGCGGTATAAAGCCTATAGTTGAAGCCAGCAACGGCGAAATATTAGAGCCAATTGGTGCTTACCCAATAGTGAGTACCAACCAATGGCGATTAGCATTTGACTACAAACAAAGCAATAACGACCCCGTAAGCATACGCGCGTATTTGGTTGATAAAAACGAAGAGCCGATAACCGAAACATGGGTAAGTGATGCAAAGGTAACGATTGAGTAACTATAAAAATTAAAGCGGGTGGCCCTAAAGTTAGTTTATAATACCCTAGTGGACCCCATATATTTTTCACTACATTTATATAGAGTTTTACATAAGAGTTATGAACAAGGCATACAGTTAC
>NZ_LKDV01000058.1:0-7969 GCF_001401875.1 Pseudoalteromonas sp. P1-13-1a
AGTTTATAATACCCTAGTGGACCCCATATATTTTTCACTACATTTATATAGAGTTTTACATAAGAGTTATGAACAAGGCATACAGTTACATCCGCTTCAGTACAAAAGGTCAAATCGAAGGCAGAAGCCTCAAACGTCAATTAGAAAACGCTCAAGAATACGCAAATAGCAACGGGTTGGAACTTCAGAGCTTGTCATTTAGAGACCTAGGGGTTAGTGGCTATAAGGGTAAAAACTCCTCTGATGGCGAGCTTGGTAGGTTTATAGAGGCGGTTAAAGAAGGTGTCATAGAGGAAGGAAGCTACTTACTAATAGAGAGCTTTGACCGCATGAGTAGACAACCCGTTGAGACTTCCCTCATGCTCCTAATGAATATCGTAAACTTAGGAATAACAGTCGTCACCCTCATGGATAGACAGGTTTATAAAAAGGGTGAGATGAATATGAACTCCCTAATGCTTTCTTTGGTGTCTATGAGCCGAGCTCATGAGGAATCTGCCACAAAGAGCAAACGTGTAGGCGATGCATGGCATAAAAAACAGAGCAGAGCAGCCTCAGAGCCCATGGGGTCCCCTCTACCTTCATGGCTATATTACAGTGATGATAAAAAAGAGATATTAGTTTCAGTAGCAAAGGCCGCTCTAGTTAAATACATATTTTTACTCTCTGCTGAAGGTTATGGGAGAGGAGCTATTGTTAGAAGATTAAACAGTGAGGGCTTTCCCCCTCTTAGCTCAAGGGCAACTAAATGGCATACATCCACTATCACTAAGCTCCTGAACGGCAGAATGGTCTTAGGTGAATACCACCCCCATGTGTCTAACTCAAAAGGTAAACGTGAAGCTACTGGTCAGGTAATTAAAGACTACTACCCACAAATAATAGATGAAGATTTATGGTACAAATCACAAGCAGCCATAAAAAATAGACGTATTGGTAGTACGGGTTCAATCAAGAAGGGGCTAACTAGGAATATATTCTCAGGCTTTATATCATGCGAATGTGGCTCCTCAGTGCAATTCGTTAATAAAGGGAGTTCACCAAAAGGTGGGTATTATCTAGTGTGTAGCTTAGCTAGGTATGGTGCAGGCTGTAAGTATGCGAGTCACCGTTACTACTATACCCAATGGGTTATCCTAATAGCTCTACAAAAGCTGCTGAAAACCTATGCTAAAAAGCCTGAAGACACCGCTAAGACACTAAGTCTTGAAGGTGAGTTGGTCACCATACAAAAGCAAATAGATAAACTTATTAAAGACATTGATGAGAATGGCTTCAGTACATATATCAGTAAGGCTATCCGTGACAAAGAGAGTCGCATCAACGAGATAAATAAAGAGCTAGCTGACATACAAGCAGCCAAGGCTGTCAACAATGAGTCTATAGACATTACGGAACTCACAGCGAATATCAATGAGCAATCTGAGCGACTTAAACTCCACCAGCATCTTAAGCGACAACTGAAGACTATCGTGCTATACCCTAGCAAGAAGTCTATTGATATCTTAGTGAATGATGGTGATGATATACATTTAAACTACGATGAGAGTACTGAGGTATGGGCCTCAGGTGATGGAATGAGTTTTAAGGTAAAGGCTTAATTACGAACTGAATAGCTTGAGTTAATCAAGTGGGTATTACTTAATCCCTTCCCCTGAAACAACTTGCAAAAGCTAATTGAACTAACGCGTAGTCAATTTCAGGGGTTGTTACCAGTAAACAGTAACTTTAAATCATACCAACAGGGCCTAAGTCATTTATTATTTGTTGCAAGTATTTCCGCAACTTTTTTTAAGTTTTTAAAGTTACCTTCAGCAAAAGGGTTATCATAATCTTCAATTTCAGAAACTTTTCTTGGATAGCTGAGAACATCGCTTATTATAGATAACTGTTTACAGACTTTTTCTTTAATTCTACAAACCTCCTTTTCGTCTATACGTATCCTTTCCATATCAGCTTTATTTTTACTAGCTAGCCCTATAAGCTTATTTTCTATATTTTTTAATTTAGACCAATTATCATCATCTATTTCTTCAGGCTTTTCACCCAAGGGTGAGCCTGCTGATATTTTTCTAATATTAACAAGTAACTTTTCGTATGTATTGATGTCTGTCTCTAATTTAATATAAGCTTTTGCCACTTCTTCTAGTTTAGAAGAATCCTTTTCATTTAAAAATTTATAGTCTGTAGCTTGTAAAGTTTGTAAGAAATTATCACCACCTAAGAATGACTTAGCATCATAAATAGAAGTAATATTCTGTACATTCGCAAAGTTCAATTTATAGGCAAAATTTTCAATCTTTTCTTTTTCACGTTCATTAAGAATTGTCATATCAAATTCGCTCAATGACACTGACCCATAATGATATCCTTCACTCAAACTCACTAAAATATACGCACAATATTTATCTTTTAAAGCTTTTTCATATTTCTTCAGAGTATCATTATTTATATTCTCAGAAAGGATGTTTTTAATAACGCTAGCGACAGGTCCAGGTGATGTATCGTAGTAAGGTATTTTCAAATTATTGATGGATAGAAGCTCGTCATATGCGGCATTAATCAAGTTTTGCCATTTTGACTTTAAAAAATGAATTGGTTTTTCTACTAAAATAATTTTATTAAGACTTTCAGTGTCAAAGCTTTTTTTTACACTATATAAATATAAGTCTTCAAAATGTTTAACCATAGTGTCTTTAAGCAAACCCCACTCGTATTCTGATACCTTTTCAGGCTTTGAAGAATTTAGAATTTTGTAACTTTCATCTTCCTCGAGATTGCTACAATGAAAGGATTTAATGCCCCTCTTACTCTCGATATAAACCTTACGCACTTTATCCCAATCTTGTTGCTTTATGAAAAAAGGTTTAGATTCATTCAAAACGGTCAATATGTCTTTATAGTTACTAAGCTTTAGCTTATTTTCTTTTCGCACTATAAAAAACGAGATTACAGCATAAATAATAAAGCCAAGAGTTAAAATAGCGTAAATAGTGATAAGCACACTTTCACTGTTTGTAGGAGCTAAAGCATTGACCGCTTTACCATTAGAGTGAATTATCTCTATATCCGTATCAGAAACCCTACCTGTAGTTGGTTTAATCGTGTAACTAAACTTTGAGTTGGGAGGGAGAGTGTTATATTTTGCCTGCAAAGACGTTTTATTAATATTTTGCGTGACTTCATCGTTGGCAAAGTTTTTGACTAAGTTAGCTTCCCTGATACTACCCTTAATTTTTATGCCAATTGATTCAATTGTAACTTGACCACTGTTCAAAACAGTTAATTGTTGCACACTCTCTTTCACCTCCCCTTTTTCAACAACCAGAGGGATAGGGTCTGTAAGGTAATACTCAAGTTCGACTGTATCCTTTGTTATGTGAACTATTAAAATCGTCGCAATTGCAGTTCCTACAATGTTTATAAGCGTGCTAATTATGCTTCCTTTCAAAATAAATCCTCTACTTTATTATCTTACAAAATATATCTCACCACTCTAGATACTTCCTTCGCTACCTTACTTAGCATCACAAGACTAAATAGAATTTCAAGATTAAAATTAACTGCAAATTATACTGATACTTTTGCTACAACTTTAGCACATAGCTGTTTAATCTTAAGTTTTTTATTTATACAAGCGAATGACAGCCTACTCCAGACTTCATATTATTCAGAGGTTTATAAAGTCATAACCTCACCACTATGCTTATTGAGTCAATTATAGTGAGCTCGCTTCACTTAATTGCTAGCCCTCTAAGGGGGGGGGATTGAGGGTGCTAACTAGTCCTAGCGATTGCATCGCCCCATGCAGCTAAAAAAAAACGTTATAATCGTTTGCTCATTTTTTTCGACACACTCTATTAACAAGTATTAGGGGCTATTTGAGGTCCATACGAGTTGATGATCTTTCGTTTTTTTTAGTAGTAATGGTGGTACACCTAAGAGAGCTCAAGTGTACGCACATCAGTTAACCCTGCTTTTTAGATAGGGTCAATTTCATCAAGGCTATTAACGATCACATCAGTGATAAGGCTACCAAAGCAATCATTACAGCGTGTCCATGAATCAACTTCTGAATAGTGGTCCTTATGACCACAGTGAGAGCATTTGTAGAAGCCTCCGTAACTTCTGACAGTTAAGAGAGAATCAGGTGAAGCTACTACATTCATTCTCTTATCTGTACTCTTTACTAGCCCACCAGCGTTATCATGTTTTATATCCAATGGTATTCAATAGGTTACACTCCTTTACCTGCTGAAACTGCCATCGCTTTGACCTCTGCGCTTGCTGGGTGGTCTCCCTCATTCGTTATGAGTTCCCATGAAGGCTTAAACTCTTCATTCCACTTATCGAGCTCCTGCCACAGCTCAGCATTCTTAACTGGCTTTTTATTCGCGCCTTTCCAATTCTTAGCCTTCCACCCTGCTAACCATGTGCTGATTCCTTGATTGATATAATTGCTAGAGGTATATACAGCAATAGGTCTATCAGCTAATTGCCTTTCATTGATACGCCTAAAAGCCTCTATAATCGCGGTGAGTTCCATTGCTTGCTGGGTTGTTTCCTTAGCGCTTCCTTTTAACCTTGAGCGCTGTAGGTTGCCCTCGCTGTCTTTACGTGTCATCAGGAAAGCCCATCCGCCTTTTTTCGTCTGTGAGACCCACGAACTGTGAAAATATACGCGTAGTGCGTTGTCTCTTGGTTGTGTCATTGCTGCTCCTTATTATATAGAGATAAATACGCTCTGAGAGGTTCAGAGCACCTAAAAACTGATTAGTATATAGTTATTGCTTTTGTTGCTTTGATTTGGCGTATAAACGCTTTACAGTGGCTTCTGATACACCTAATTGTTTAGCTGTGACTGATATTGATAAACCACTTTCACGTAACTCTGCGACCTTCTCAGGGCTTGCTTTAGCTGGTCTTCCTATTGTCTTACCTTCTGCTCTGGCTCTGGCTTGACCCTCTATGCTGCGCTCTCTTATACGATCCTTTTCGAAGGCTGAGAAAGCTGAGAATATTGCCAACATCAACTTATCTTCAGAAGTCATTACACTATTAAAAGGTAAGTCTAGGCTATGGACTTTGATACCTTTCTTCACTAACAAGCCAATAGTTTGCTGAATGTCTATATTATCACGGCCTAAGCGGTCTAGTTTAAGGACCACAAGAGTATCTCCAGCCATCAGTTTATGTTCAACCATAGCTTTAAAGCCTTTGCGCTCCATGGCACAAACTGCGCCTGATACAGTTTCCTCAACAACAAAGTCCTCTTTTACCTCATAACCTTTATCTTTGAATGATTGCACTTGATTAGCGGTGGTTTGCTCTGTAGTTGATACACGGCAATAGAAGTATGTTCGCTGGCTCACTATATTTCTCTATGGGTAAAAAGTAGGGGTATTTTATGAGCCTAGCTAAAAAGCGTCAACACCCTACTTTTAATACCCCCTATAACTAGCTCATTTCTCCCAGCTCATATATGAATGTTTTTGAGCCACTCTTGTACCCCTCATTTCCAATGGCTTGATTTAAAATCAACGGCGCAGTAACATTTATTGAATTCGAGACTCATAAAGGAACACTTCATAGAGTAGTGGTCTCTCTGTACTTAAAACATCAGCTAAACATAATAGTGCTGTAAGTTCAGTAAGTCGCAAAGTGAAAGAATCGAAGCAAGAAAAGTAATATACCTTCCCAAAATACCAGAACCCCCGTACAAGCGACACGGCACTTAGATTCGTTCGCTATTTATATTAGTGCATAAAATATAGAGGAATTAAGGAGCCCATTTAATGGCAAAACAACGCCCTGTAACCTGTAGAGAGTGCGGTAAGCGTAGAGTAAAAGCATTAACAACTAATCCAATTACAGGTAAGCAGCGTCGCTCTACAATAAGCATATGCCAAGACTGCCACACTAAGACTATTGACTATAAGTTCTTTAGTAGCTCATTTGGTCAATGGTTACGTAGGGCTTTCCAACGTCAGTGTACAAATTCAATACCCACTGATACCAATGAGTTAAGAGGTCTAATCCACCTGTGGAAGTTCTATCGTAAAGCGTGTGGGTTTATAAGCGATGGTGAAACAGTTACCAAAACCTATGAATATCACTTGTGTCATATAGACCCTCTTAAGGGTGAAGGAAACCTCGTAGGTAAGCTTACGCCCTCTAACCTTATGATTGCACCAGCGACACTTAATAGAGAGCACTCAAACATCCCTTTCCCTTACAATGCTCAACAGTCAGTGCAAAAAGGCGATGAGATAACTGATGACAACTTTAAGCAGATATGTCGAGAAAGGTATAATCTGCCATTACTAGCAGCAGAGTTCTGTTTAATATCTCAGAAAAAAGACAAAGCATTGCCAGCTTTTGAATCAAGAGGTGTAAATATACCAACTACTTTATCTAAAGAATTAAAACGCCTTGGCTTCCCTGTAGAGCATTATATTGGAGAAAGCTTTTGTGATGGATACGACGAAACAGCTGAAGCCCTTGCGATTGATGTCTTTGATACGTTTTTTAAAGTTGGTGGGACCCTTGCCTTAGCACACTTAAAACAACACAAAGAAGAAAATCAAGAAGATGAACTCTCAAGTAGCGATATCATGGATAAAATTAAATATGACTTCACATTACCTTCAGAGAAAATAAGGTTGTCGAAAGAAAAGAAAAAACAAAGGGACCTGTGGGAAGATATTGGCTTTTAAGCCTATCCTATTGTTACCCTATGTAATTCCCTTGAGAGTCTTTATATATAAGGCCTACAGGGGAATTAGCACCATGCAGTAACCTAATGTAGACCTTATGTTTAATGCGATAAGTTAACTTCATTAGCCCGTATAGTGTGTTATACGTAAGCTCTTTAGGTGAAAACTACTAATAAGAGTAAACGCTATGCTCCTTTCGTTTCATTTGGTTTATCACTCTTTTTTGACCTTCCACTCCTAGGAAGAGACTTATCCTGAAATAAAAAAGCATACTTTTTGTCGTTCTCATAAACCCTCTTAAAATGTACAACACCATGCTCATCAACGAAAAAAGTATTCATACTCCTCATATGATATAACTCCTTATAATTTGTTTATATGAATAGGTATTAGAGTTTTAACCAACAATACCTACACGGAATTATATCATCTGAAAATGCATAATAGGGGCTCGGCCAACTAGATTATAAGTTCCACTTAGCGATATAACTAACTGAAATAACTATAAAAACATATCAACATAAACGTTAGAGTTACCTTGAAGCTCCTTTATCCTAGCGTTCCTAATGAACTCCCATTCATCAGGAGGATCGCTAAGAGACCACCTAAGAAACATTAAGTGTTCTTCCTCAGACAGATTCACACCATGTTTATAACTCATATAGAGCCATATCCTAGCTAAATCACCTCGAATCCTCCCTGAAGGCTCTACGATATCTTTAGTCCACTCAAAATCACATTGACCAAGCTTTCTGGCTTCCCCTTCAATAATCCCATACCTAGAGTCTGACCTTATACGGTTAGTCTGCCCTACTGAGGGAACAAGATTATGCAAATCAAAGATAATGGCCTGAGCCTTTTTGGAAGTCCTCTCACACACGTTACGATTACCATTAACCCAACAATTCATTTGCCTTGCGGGTGTTAAAGAGGCTGGTACAACATGCTCCCAATCTAACACCGTAATTGCGTTTTTATACTTTGCTTTAGAACCATCATAACCGCATGAAGCTGTATCTATGACACCCCCGCTATCACCTTTAGGCTCATACGAGCAACCACAATACTTTGTAATCGTATACCCAGAATAAACCTCATCCCTAGCGACTTCCTTAGCTTTAGACCAAGACGTAGGAATATACGCGCCATGGGCTAAGCTGGTGGCTAACGTAAAGAATAAAAGACAAAAAGACTTCATTGCTGACCTTTAAGTAGTAAAATTAATTATGGGTCCACTAGGGCTTTAAAGCAGT
>NZ_LKDV01000059.1:0-6331 GCF_001401875.1 Pseudoalteromonas sp. P1-13-1a
ACTTAGCCCACTAGGTTACAAACCTCGCGCCGCGATTTAATCGCCCCTAGATTGAACAAATTTCAATCCGCAAAGGTCAACACGCCCTAATAAAAACCCTGCAAATTTGCAGGGTTTTTTAATAATTCAGGTTTAATGACTTACATGTATTAAGGCTTATCTTTTTCTCCAGCCGCTCCATACGTCATCTTCTTGGTTGGCTTTTTTCTTCTTTTTCTTACCTGTGCCGGCGGGCTTTGCCATTGGTTTATCGTTTTTAAGTGCAAGGGCCGCATCAAGGTTTGCTTGGTTTACCGCAAAACCGGTTACTTCTTCACGCTCTAAACGAAGTTTGTTTTTCTTTTCGATTATTTTAAAGTGATGAAAGTCTTCATAATCAATTAACGATAACGCTAAACCAACTTCACCTGCACGGCCGCTGCGGCCAATACGGTGCATGTAATCAGCGGGGCTGCGCGGTAAGTTAAAGTTAATAACAACAGGCAGTTTGGCAATATCTAAACCACGGGCTGCTATATCGGTGGCAATAAGTACTTCTATTTCGCCGGCTTTAAATTTTTCTATTACGCGAGTACGCTCACTTTGGCCTTTATCACCATGAAATACCTGTGCGTTAATACCACGCTTTTCAAGCTTACCTGCTAAGTGCTCACAGTCTTTTTTAGCGTTTACAAAAATAAGTGCTTGGCGCCATTTATGCGCTTTAATTAAATGCGCTAAAACCGTGGTTTTTTCGCCTTTATTAACCGTAAATACACGCTGTACTAAGGTGCTTTCGTCTTTACTTTGAACTTGTATTTCAACAGGGTTAGTTAACAGCTCTTGCGTTAATTGTGTGACTCGCTCTGGGAAGGTTGCTGAAAACAACATGGTTTGTTTTTTAGCGGGCATTAACGCTAATAACTCGGCAAGCTCTTCGGTAAAGCCAAGACTTAACATGCGGTCGGCTTCATCAAGCACTAAGGTTGTTACTTTATCGAGCTTAATAGCATTGCTTGAGATTAAATCGAGCAAACGCCCTGGCGTTGCAACAATAATATCGGCACCGCCGCGTAGAGCCTGCATTTGTGTATTAACCGACACACCACCAAATACCGCGACCGTTTTAATTGCGCCATTAAAGTTAGCAGAATACGATTTAACGCTATCGGCCACCTGCGTTGCAAGCTCACGGGTAGGCACCAAAATAAGCCCAGTTACAAAGTTACCTTTGCTCGCTGCTTTTTTAGCACCTTGCTCTAAAAATAGGGTTTGTAGCATAGGCAAAGCAAACGTCGCTGTTTTACCTGAGCCAGTATTAGCCCCCGCAATTAAATCGCTACCAGCAAGTACACTTGGAATCGCCTTAGCTTGAATTGGCGTAGGTTGGCTGTATTCCAAATCTGTTAAACGAGCTAATAGCTCTGGAATAAGGCCAAGTTCGTTAAAGGTACTAGGGCTTGTTGCTGAGGTCATGAATATTACGGGCTCATTGCTAAAAAAGTAGCCTGTAATTTTAGCGTATTTAGTTCTTATTAAGTAGAGATTAGTGATTTTAATGTTTTATGGGTAACAGCTGCGTGTTGTAAAGGTAACTGTAAGCGCGGGCCACACCTACGCTTTGTCCTTTTACATTACTGCATTTTATTTAACTGTGTTTGTAATCTACTTTTAGTCTCTTTTAAGGCATCTAAATGGGGGTATGTGGTATCTACAACATTTAAAGCCGCTTCTATTTTAATAAGTGCCTGTTGTATATTACCTTGTACCTCATAGCCATAGCCTAACCCCCATAGCGCATCAACAGATTGTGGGTGATGCTTAACATTATGCTTAAATACTGCCACAGCACGCTCATATTGCTGCATATTTACTAGATTGTAACCAAGTTGCCTAACAGCCCTCTCAGGAGGTGTTATTTGCTCGCCCCATTGCTGAGATAATGTTTGATAATAAGCATCAATAGATTCTATATCATCGCTTAAAGCACTCATGGGCATTTGTTTGGGTAAAAATAAATTATGGTAGGCATTAAAGGCCCCTGCGACGGAAGTCAGGTTATGTGATACATTTTCAAATGTATCATTGTAAAAACGTAAATTTGGCAAGTTATTAGATTGCAAAGCTTGCTGCAGCTCATTGTATCGCTCACGCATTAAGCCTGCTTCTTCGCCAATATTTATATAAACATAGTTATTCAGATCTTTTGATTTATTGATAAACGATTTAGTCGCTTTTACTGATGCGCCATAGTTCCACCAAACGGCAGGGCTGTAAGCAATGTGTGCTTGAAAAAGCTCAGGGTTAGCTTGCATTGTATAAAGTGCAAACACGCCTGCCGCAGACGCTCCTGCGATCACATTATAATTGTGCGTACGGTAACTTTTATTAATCAAGGGCATAAGCTCTTGCTCAATAAATGCTAAAAACGTTGCTGCACCACCGCCTTCACCTACCGGGCCTTGTGGCTCTTTATTCACTGTGGGGTATAAATCTCTTAAGCGATTGGTATTTTCAATAGCGACAATAATAACCTCGGGCGCACGATTATCATTTTGTAAACGCTCCATCACTGCACTTATAAGCGGTATGTTACCCGCGCCATCAAGGCGATAAATGACCGGATAAACTTTGTTTGGATTAGCTTGATAACTCTTTGGAAGCTGTACTACAACTGTGCGTTCTTCGTTTAAAACAGCTGATTTAATAGTATGTGTTTGCTGCGTATAACTAATGGTTTGCTGTTTTAAATCAGGCTCTGCAAGTATGCTACTAGAATAAAATATAAATAAACTACATATAAAAACAGCGGTTAATAAACGCATTACTAATCCTTTAGAAAATAGTATGTTATTTAATCTAACAGGCTTTAAGGTACAAAAAAAGCGCATTAAGCGCCTTTTTATCTTTAACAGGTAATTACCAACCTTTTGATTTTACTCAACAGTAACCGATTTAGCTAAGTTACGTGGTTGGTCAACGTCAGTACCTTTAATTACCGCTACGTAGTACGACAGTAACTGTAATGGCAGTGTGTAAACAATTGGTGCAATAATATCGTCAGTATGGTTTACGTTGATTACACGCATTGTGTCGTCTGACTCAAAGTGTGAATCTTTATCTGCGAATACGTAAATAATGCCGCCACGTGCGCGTACTTCTTCTACGTTTGATTTAAGCTTTTCTAATAGCTCATTGTTTGGTGCTACAACAATAATTGGCATGTCGGCATCAATAAGTGCAAGTGGGCCATGTTTTAGCTCGCCCGCTGCGTAGGCTTCTGCGTGAATGTACGAAATTTCTTTAAGCTTAAGCGCACCTTCCATTGCAATTGGGTATTGCGAACCACGACCTAAAAACAGTGAGTGGTGCTTATCAGCAAATTCTTCTGCAAGGTCTGCAATGCCATCAGCAAGCTGTAATGTTTCTTCAAGCTTAGCGGGTAGTACTTTTATAGCATTTACAATGGCACTTTGATCAAGCTGCTTTTCTTGCGCTATAGACGCAGTAAGCATTAACAAACCAACTAATTGGGTAGTAAATGCTTTAGTAGAAGCTACACCAATTTCAGCGCCGGCTTTAGTCATAAAGGCAAGGTCAGATTCGCGCACAAGCGATGAACCCGGTACGTTACAAATGGTCATTGAGGCCATGTAACCTTGCTCTTTAGCTAAACGTAATGCCGCTAGCGTATCGGCTGTTTCACCCGATTGTGAAATAGTTACAAGTAGGCTGTTTTCGTGTACATACGATTGGCGGTAACGAAACTCAGAGGCAATCTCAACATTGCAGCTAACGCCTGCAAATTGCTCAAGCCAGTAACGGGCGACCATACCTGAGTGGTATGACGTACCACAGGCAATAATTTGTACGTGTTTTACGTCTTTAAATATTTGCTGAGCGCTGTCGCCAAAGGCATCAATTGCTACGCGGTCGTCGTTTAAACGTCCTTCAAGGGTATTACGTACTGCAAGTGGCTGCTCGTAGATTTCTTTTAGCATGTAATGGCGGTAGTCGCCTTTGCCTGATGCATCTTGCGTGATATTTGATTCAACTACTTCACGCTCAACCGCGTTGCCATTTTCATCAAAAATTTCAACAGTGTCACGTGTAATGCGCGCTACATCACCTTCTTCTAAAAAGATAAAGCTGCGAGTAACCGGTAATAGTGCTAACTGATCAGAAGCAATAAAGTTTTCGCCAAGGCCTAAACCTATAACCAGTGGGCTACCTGAGCGCGCTACGATGATTTCATTGTCGTTTGCTTTATCAAATACAACTGTACCAAACGCACCTTCAAACTGCTTAACCGCTGCTTGAACAGATGCAAGTAATGTAGTGTGTTGCTTACGAAGCTTATGAATTAAGTGCACCATTACTTCGGTATCGGTTTCAGATAGGAACTCGTAACCTTCTTCTTTAAGCGATGCGCGTAGACTTGCGTGGTTTTCAATAATACCGTTATGCACAAGTGCTAGCTGATTGTTTGATACATGCGGGTGAGCATTTTCTTCAGTAACGCTGCCGTGTGTTGCCCAGCGAGTGTGTGCAATACCTGTATGACCGCTTACACCTGCTTTCTCAAGTGCAGCTTCTACGTTCACTACTTTACCTACTGCTTTCACAGTATTTAGTGTAGAGCCTTCTAAAAGTGCTACACCGGCAGAGTCGTAACCACGGTACTCAAGACGTTTAAGGCCTTCAACTAAAATTTTGTTTACTGGACGTTCTGCAACTGCCCCAACTATTCCACACATAGTGTCTCCATTAATTTTTTAATTCTAGTAACTCGCTTTGTAATTACTAATCAATAATCTCTGCACAAATTAGTTTTACACCACACGCCTCTATCGCTTTGCGTTTATCATCTGCTAAGCCAGTATCGGTTATTAAAGTGGTTACTATTTTCCACGGTAATTCTAAATTTGGTATTTTTCGGCCAATCTTATCTGATTCAACCATTACTATTACTTCACGGGCTGCTTTTGCCATTACTTGGCTTAAACCAACTAACTCATTAAAGGTAGTCGTGCCGCGCTTTACGTCTATGCCGTCAGCACCAATAAAAAGCTGATCAAAGTCGTAAGAGCATAATACGTTTTCGGCAACTTGCCCCTGAAACGACTCAGAATGCGGATCCCAGGTACCGCCGGTCATTAAAAGTGTTGGCTCGTTTTCAAGTGAAAGTAAACGGCTCGCTACTTTAATCGCATTAGTCATTACAACTAACCCGCGTTTATTTGCAAGCTCTGGGATCATGGCGGCCGTAGTACGCCCGCTATCAATAATAATGCGGTTATGATCTTTTATAAGTGCAGCTGCAGCCTTGGCTATTGCGACTTTGCGCTTAGAGTCTATTTCGTCACTTACAATTTCTTTAGGCAGTGCAATAGCACCACCGTAACGGCGTAGTAGCAGGCCACTTTTTTCAAGCGCGGTTAAATCTTTACGAATGGTTACTTCAGATGTTTGAAACTGCTCAGCAAGCTTTTCCACAGCCACTTCACCTAGCTCATTAACCTGAGCCAATATATTATGGCGGCGCTGCTGTGTGTTTCGTTTAGTCATAAAGATCGTATATTAAGTTTCGTTTCGAAAGTTGTGCAATTTTAAACGAAACAAGTTAAATGGCAAGTGAACGAGCAAAAATAAAGCAGCTTTCATCAAATTATAATAAAGGTAAAATAGTAAGAGCGTCGCTAACTTAAAAAAGAACCTCCAATGCAGTCATTTAATAGCTTAAGCAAAGAGCTTTTAGCCCTACGTAAACAAACAGGCGAAATATGCCGACTCTTCAATAAAAGCCCGAGTAAAGGCAATTTAAAACGCATTAAAGAGCGATTCGCTCAATGTGGGGAAGGGGTAATTATAGAGTCAGGTTTTCATTGTGATTATGGTAATCAAATAACTATTGGTGATCGTAGCTTCATAAACATTAATTGTACGGTATTAGATGCCCCAATAAATGAAGGAGCCATATGCATCGGTGATGACTGCTTATTTGGCCCTAACGTGCAGTTGTTAGCGGTATCCCATGCTGTTAACCCTACACAGCGACTGAATAAAGATAACTTTGCTGCTCCTATTACAATAGGCAACAACGTATGGATTGGCGCGGGAGTTATCGTTTTAGCGGGTGTTACCATTGGCGATAACGCAGTAGTTGGCGCGGGTTCTGTCGTTACTAAAAATGTAGAGGCAAATACAGTTGTTGCGGGTAATCCCGTCCGAGAAATAAGAACACTATAATTTTAATCAATATATTTTTTTAGCGTTGGGAGTCACTAGCTCGCCTGACCTAGATGGTAGGTGTTGGATGGGTATGTATTACGTGTGCTTATTTTCAGATAGC
>NZ_LKDV01000060.1:0-5878 GCF_001401875.1 Pseudoalteromonas sp. P1-13-1a
TGGGGCAGAAATGAGTTTGGCAACATCGCCTCTGTTAGATTCCAATCAGCACAGAAAGTACTACCTCTATAAGAACTATGCTTTAGTTCAGTTCACCCTTACAACCGCAGATATTAACCATTAAAGGAGATGTTACACTTTTAAGTATGCATAACAATAAAGTTTGATCAGTTACAATAATGTCTGATCATATACAATAAATATTGAACATTTTTAACCTCCTGCTAAGTTTAGCTTAGTCGGAGGTTTTTTATGTCAGATGCAGATAAGCCACTCAATAAGAAAGACCAAAAGCGTTTAGATGAAAAACGAGGCGAAGGGACGGGAAAGGACTATGTTTCTTTCATTAAAGTCGGAGAGTTCAGCAGTTCTGTCGAAAGCGTTCGTGTTAAAAGTGCTACTGTTGGCCGAGTTCATCACTTTTTCTCTGGAAATGAGCTTGCCGCATTTTTGGTGTTCGATTGGTGTAAAGAGGTCATCGACATTCGAGAGCAGTTTCCAATTCCTCTCGCTGACTCTTTAATTATTTGCCGCCAGCTAGGTATGTAGTGGCATAGTTAATTTGGCCACCCATTAAGAAAGAAATGTTATGCTAATAAGCATACAAATTTGGGTAAAAAAATGACGAAATTAAAACGCGCAACGTATTCTGCGGCAATCAAATTAGAAACAGCACAGCTTGTGGTTGATCAAGGCTACACGCAAGAAGATGCAGCCAAGGCTATGGGTGTTGGTAAATCAACTGTAAGTAAATGGGTCACACAATTAAAGCAAGAACGAAATGGCCAGTCACCATTGGCTTCACCAATGACACCCGAACAAATTGAAATCCGCGAACTTAAAAAGCAAATACAACGCATTGAATTAGAAAAGGATATATTAAAAAAGGCTACCGCTCTCTTGATGTCCGACTCCCTGAACAATTCTCGTTAATTGAGAAATTAAATCAACGAGAGCGTTACCCAATTAACGTGTTGTGTAGCGTATTTAATGTACATCGCAGCAGCTATAAATATTGGGCCATACGGGATACGACGCCAACACCTGAGCAAGTAAGGTTAGAAGCGGAAGTAAAGGCAATACATGCAATGAGTGGCGGTTCAGCTGGGGCGCGGACAATCGCGGCAATAGCAACGAACAATGATTTTGAATTGAGTCGTTATCGTGCAGCTAAGCTAATGGTTAAATTAAAGCTTGAAAGCTGCCAAGTACCTCAACATTCATATAAACGCGGTGGTAATGAACACCTTGAAATTCCAAACCTGCTTGATAGACAATTTGATGTTGTTGAGCCAGATACCGTGTGGTGCGGTGATGTGACGTATATTTGGGTAGGCAATCGCTGGGCTTATTTAGTCGTTATTATTGATTTATTTGCACGTAAAGTAGTTGGCTGGGCCATATCGTTGTCGCCAGATACTAATTTAACGCTAAAAGCGCTTGAACTCGCGTATGAAAGCAGAGGAAAACCGACAGGACTGATGTTTCATTCAGACCAGGGTAGTCACTATACCAGTTTAAAATATCGCCAACGTTTATGGCGCTATAAAATCAAACAAAGTATGAGCAGGCGCGGAAATTGTTGGGATAATGCGCCAATGGAACGATTTTTTAGAAGCTTTAAAACGGAATGGATGCCAAAAGTTGGATATGAAAACTTTAGAGACGCTAAATATAGTGTGAGTGATTATATCAACGGATATTACAATAATGTTAGACCACATCATTAAAATGCTGGTTTAGCGCCGAATGAATCTGAGATTAGATATCAATATTCTAAAACTGTGGCCAAAATTAGTTGACCACTACAGCCTTAGCTAATTCAGTTAATACTTGCTTATACGTATCCACTGATTGGGCTCCAGATATAGCACTCTCACGATTGAATACAATCGTTGGAACTCCTGATATACCCGTTTGTTTCCATTGTTGTTCCTGCGCTCGGACATGATTTCGCAGAATATCGTCATCAAGACATGCCATTGCGTCGTCAACATTGAGACCCACACTTTGCAGCTCTTGTTCGAGGATACTTTTGTTGGATATATCTTTTTGCTCGCTGTAAAACGAAGCAAATAATCTATTTTTAAGCTCGGTTTGCTTACCTACACTTTTTGCGTATTCTAGAAGAATATGAGCATCAAGCGTATTTACCGCTTTTAGTCCGTCAAAGTAGTCGAATTTAAATCCAACTTCTTCTCCAAGCTCTGCCATCTCTTTTCTGAAACGAATACTATCTTCCAGTGTGGTGCCGTACTTTCTTTTGAGGTGGGCACGTAAGTCTTCACCTTCAGGTGGCATATCTGGATTTAGCTGAAACGGTTGCCACTCAATCTTAATGTTATCTTCCATACCAAGCTCTTTTATGGCGGCATCTAAACGCTTATAACCGATAATGCACCAAGGACAAACCACATCTGAGACAATATCTAATTTGATCTTCTTGCTCATATTTATTCCCAATACTCCCATGACTTTCGCCTTTGATTTGTTTTACCAAAATAACTTTAAGCAGAACCCAAATTTATTGGCTATTCGTATCCTGCTTATTTTCACATTTGAAAACTGACGGTTTATATTTTTGCTCGCAAAGCTGGATTGTCGGAGCGGTATTAGTAAAGTTTGGAACATCGGTTTTTATCTTTTCTGCATTTGGGCCAAAAGCAGTTTGAAATGACTCTAAAGATTCAAATGAAATGGTACTGATTGCCACATATGGCGCAGCTTCGCCGGGAACTACACTGGCAACCCCTGCATCGACAGTTGCCCCTTTTACGGCCTCTCCCAACAGCTCTCCGATCATAGGAACATGTTTGTTGCAGTAGTAATCAAAATCAAAAATAACATCATCTTTATTTGGGTACAGTACGTATGCTTTAATCATTGTTTTACCTTTTCTTTAAGTTAAGTTTTAAGTAGTTGAGTTTTACATTTTGTTCTTAGGCATTGCTTTGCCAATCATTGACTCACCCATCGTGGCCTGCTTTTGGTGGGGAATTATTCCAGAAAGAATAGCAGTCATTCGATTTCGTTTACCGGGAACCACAACCGCTTTTTTACCTAGACCTTTGATAGCAATTTCTGCTACTTCCGCAGGGTCTTTTGCAACCATCGGTAATTTGGCCCAATCAACACCATTGTCCGCAGTCATCGGAGTGCTAGTTAGCCCCGGAGAAAGAACGGTTACATCAATACCCTTGGGCTTAAGCTCGCCATGAAGAGATGCCCCCAGCTGAAGAACATAGGCTTTGGTACCTGCATAATTTGAAAAATATGGAGAAACCATATGACCTGAAAGGCTTGAAACCATTAGAATGCCACCGCGTTTTCTTTCCACCATAGCGGGTGTAAAGTGGTGAGTCAGTTGCAATACCGAGGTAACATTAAGCTGCACCATCTGTAATTCTTTAGCTAACGATGTCTTAGCAAATGAACCATTTATTTCAACACCTGCTGCGAGTACCAACAAACCTATTTCTTGCTTCACCTGCTTAACTTTTTCAACCCCTTCAGTAGTAGCTAAATCTGCTGAAACAATCATTGTTTTAATTCCATAACGATCCGCAAGCAATGCTGCGTGCTCTTCAAGTTCTTTTTCTCGACGAGCAACCAAAACAATATTTAATCCCTTTGCTGCAATCTGGCTGGCCATTTCAGCACCGATGCCAGACGTTGCACCTGTGATAAGAGCCCAATCGCCATATTTTTCTTTAAAGCTGATACCCATAATTCGTTACCTTTATCTGTGTTTAATTGATGGGGTAATTATATGGAAATCAGAGAAGGTAGGCTCTTCAGAAAAGTTCAAATATTGCTCAGATTAGCTCAAACGAGCCAATCATAATCTGAATAGAAGGGATAAGTGTGGTTGTCAAGCTAAACGAAATTCAGAAGGAGATAGACCGGTTTGTCCTTTGAAGGTACGGTTAAAGGTGGAAATCGATTCGAAACCCGTTTCAAAAACGATGTCAGAGATACGTAAGTTATTATCTTTCAGTAACACCTTAGCTTTGTTGATTTTTAATTTGGTAATGTATTTCATTGGTGGTTCTGAATACACCTCTTTAAACTTACGTTTAAAGGTAGAAACACTCATATGACACAATGCCGCCAACTCATTCACACTCAGATCCGCATACAGATTACTTTGGATAATATCTTCAAATTTAGCAAAATTAGGTTTAAACATGGAAGCAAGAAAATCGAGTTCAGACGGGGCATTGGTTCTTTTCGCCATAAGAATGACAAATTCACGTAGCTTACTCTCGATAAGCAAATCATCCGCCAACTCTGGAGAGTCTAGCAATATGCTAATGCTGTCGCGATAGTGCTCAAGCAATCTATCCACTTCAACCTGCATAATATTATAATCAACCCTGTAGTTTGACTGGCTAATATCAAAGTTAAACAGTGACTGAAATATTTCAGGGTAAAGCAAGATGCCAATTGCTTCACCTACACCTTCATCATTATGGTAGCTGGTATTTTCATAAAAGTAGTTGGTGCATTTTGCTAGTACTCCGCAGTTTTTGTTCAATGAAACAGATTCTGTCTGCTCCCTGACGTTAAAATTACCATTCGTAACAAACGCAAAACAGGCTTCACTGTCTACAAACACACGCGGCATACGCTTGAAACTGGGGATATCTTGTTTTTGAAAAACAACACGTCCATTATATTTGATTGTTTTCATTTTTAAGGCACCGTTCATAACACTACGATTAGGATAAAGCAGATTAAAGATATCTACTCACTCGGCTTACTGACTAATAGATTCATCTTGTAACTAAAGTAATGATGGGTATTTTTAATGTTGTAATTTTCCCTGCTGAGCAAGAACTTCTGAAGCAATCGCAACTACGCAAAAGATACCACTAAACACACCAACCAAGGTCTCAAGTGTCCACATTTTTGAAAAACCATTAGAGAAGTCTTCGGGGTACTGCACTGCAATATGATCAAGTGTTGGGTACAGTGCGGCACTCATAATCATCAGACATATAAAACTCCACGCAAACAGAAATCCTCTTGCTTTATTATTACCAAAAATGAGCACGGTAAGTAGCGCTCCGGTTAAAAAGAACTTCGCCATACCAATCCATTTGCCAACAATTATTGGTAAACGTTGTAGTGAACCGTCTCCCATCATAGCTGCATCATAACCGGAAAATTTTCCTAATGCAGGGTGAGCTAAAAACATTGTAGAAGTCTGTGTCATCCACATGAGGCTGTCTACAATTTCATAAACGGTAAATATCGCGAGCCATACGAAGGTTGCACGGGCTAAATTTTTTGAATTGATTGATATTGTTTTCATTACGATTCCCATCATTGATTAGATGGACGAGATAATAGTAATAAGTTGTGCATTGGCACTTGTCAAATAAGGTCAAAAACTGGGCAGATTAGTCCAATGTTTCTTGAGTTTGTCATTGATTGTAGGTTATTGAAAATAACGTATTGAGTTTATCTTGATTGACAATACTTTGCATAAAGTGAATCTGACACCGAGGATCAGAGATGGAAGCTATTGTCCAATCTATTGTCCGGTTTCGTTTACGAGCGGCATCACCTGAAGTGGTGCCTTTCTGCTGTTTGGGAGATGAAAAACTTTATGATGGGTAGATTTCGCCCCACAAGCCAAACTTACTTTTGTCCAATAGTTTTCCAGAAATTGATCAAACTTTATTGTAATTCCTAGGGGCTAGCTGATAGCGATGTGCTTCAAAATGATCAATCTTTAGCTTTATTGCAGGCTATAAACTGCTTGAAAAGACACATTTCTGATCAAAATTTATTGTTATGCATACTTAAAAGTGTAACATCTCCTTTAATGGTTAATATCTGCGGTTGTAAGGGTGAACTGAACTAAAGCATA
>NZ_LKDV01000061.1:0-5000 GCF_001401875.1 Pseudoalteromonas sp. P1-13-1a
ACTTAAATTGAGATTTATTAACTAAATTACACTCTAAAAATAATTATGTTTTTTATTAGGTAAATTTCTTAAACAACGAGAAATCGCTTGAAAACATCTATTACAGTAAGTGATTTGAAGTGGTAATTTGCCTATCTGTTATACGAAAGCTAATCGGGTTTACTTCGAGGTAGAGTTTATTTAGCCCGATGCTTGCCAGAGGAGCGACAGCGCATCTTTATTTTTCATTACGTAAAGAACCCCGACTCTTGGCCAGTTACAACTGTTAATTGCATCAATCAAAAATTACCGGCGGTCTGCTCTGTGCCATGAGCAGACACTGAAGATCTTTAATGTCTGAAACCAAGATTTGGTGATGCCAATCATACTCATTGCTAGGTCACAAAAAGTGGAACGCCAAGAAAAGCTCGCCTGGATAGTCGCCTATTTGTTTATTAGTTAGTTTTATTTACTCTTATTTATGTTGATTGCGCCACTTAAGCCTAATCAAAAATAGTAATTTGGTGTTGTTCGCGTGTTAAATTAGGTTTTGATTAATGGCTTTTATAACGGCCTGAGTGCGGTCTTTTACCTCTAATTTAGCAAGGATTTGTGACACATGATTACGAATAGTCCCCTCAGAGTTATCTAACTTTTTGGCAATCACTTTATTCGACATGCCTAAAGACAAACACTGCAATACGGTTTGTTCTTTGCCTGTTAAGCAGAGCTGAGGGCTTAGTTGTTTTTTGAGTAAAAAATCAGTCACCGCACTTTGCAATACTCGCTCACCTGCAACGACCTGCTTGATAGCGCTAATGAGCTCTTCAAGTTCAATGTTTTTAAGCACATAGCCACGAGCACCTAGATTAAGGGCTTTGACTAATACATCACAATCTTCAAATGTGGTGATGATCAGCACAGGGGTTTTATCACCCTTTTCACGCATTTTTTGCAGCACGCCGAGCCCATCTAAATTCGGCATTCTCATATCGAGTAAAGCAATGTCAAAACTATGTTCAGCTAATAGTGCAAGCGCTTGTAAGCCATCTTCAGCTTGGGCTTCGATATTAATGGCGCTATCAAGGTTAAGTAAATTAGCGAGGCCTAAACGAACTAAGGTCTGATCTTCAACTAGTAGGCACTTTATCATGGCTTTTTTCTTCTAAATTTAATGGTAATGTCATGGTATTGATCAGTGTTTCTTGCTCAAGATGTTGTGAAAATTCACCACCAAATTGTGCCATTCGTTCATTTAATCCTGCTAATCCGTTCCCATGTTTTGGTAAATGGGTCTCTGGTTGGTTGTGATACGCTTTTGCAATTAACAGCGGATGTTGACCAACGTGAGAGACATTCACATGCAAAGTAAAATGGTTTGCTTGGGTATGTTTAAGGGTGTTGCTGATCATCTCTTGGGTAAACCGCAATACACACAGGGCGTAGTCTTGAGGGAGCTGCTCTGTCTCCTTACTTAGTTGGAGATCACAGTGTAAATTAGGTGTTAGTCCGCAAATGGCCTCAATAGCTTGCTTAAGTATCGTTTTGTCATTGCGTTGAGTGGAAACGATTTCGCGTACTTCAGCCAATACTTCTTGACTAAGTTGGTGGCAAAGAGACAGGGTTTCAACGGTGGCGTCATTTGCTGCTCTTTTAGCAAAATCTAAATTAATGCTGAGCGCGGTAAGCTTATGGCCGAGTGAGTCATGGAGCTCGCGTGATATATTTTGTCGCTCTTGCGCTGCATGCATCGCCCCCATCATGTGTTGGGTGGCTTTTAACTCTTTGTAGTTTTGGCGGGATTGGTAATGTGTATTTAAACTTTCGACAATACGCCGACTAACAAACCAATTCATCAAGCAAAAGAAGAACCAAATTGTAAACGTGATCCAAGGAATGCCATTTTCCCAGCGCGAATAATGCGTTAAACCATACACCAGCATGGCGGCCACATCACAAGCGAGTATTTTAGGAAGCGTAAAATGAGGACTAAAAACCGCTGTGAACATCACTAGGTGGATAAAAACTAAGGACGTTGAACTCAGTTGTATCAAAACACAAATAAGCAGGAAATAGCCAAGTGCTACGCCGTGAACAAATTTGTTGGGCTGTTTTAACACATACAGCAAAATAGCTAAAATGGAACCACTTACTATGATTTGCAAATATAGCGCTAATTCTGAGTTGGCATAATAGGCACACGCCGATGTCACCCCGAGCCAAGATGCCAATGTTGAGAAATGCCAATCGGTTGTATGTCGTATAGTTGATTCCATTACTGCGGCCATATTTTTTAGCAATTATTGCAGAACTCGCGTTGTAAAAACAGTGACATCTGTCATAGCTCAGGCTATGAGCTTTGTGACTAGTGCCATGAAACCCCATTCATTTATGCTTGATTAATAAAAGTTAGTTGGGCACATTAATGAATAAAGACAATAGATTACATTACATTGATAATTTACGCAGCCTCGCGCTATTGCTTGGCATCGTATTTCATGCCGCTTTAGCCTACAGTCCGTTCTTTAGCAATATTTGGTTTACGGCAGACCCAAGCACACATGGTCTATTTGATTATATTACGCATACGCTGCACTTATTTCGGATGCCATTATTTTTTATAATTGCAGGGTTTTGCAGTACGTTGTTAATAGTTAAATCGAGCAACGCGCGATTTCTACGCCATCGCAGTCAACATATATTACTGCCTTTTATTGTTTTTTTACCGCTAAGCTTTGCAGTTTACTACCATGCCTTCAGTTTTGGAGCCGGTATAGCTGATCCAAAACCGCCGATTTTTGCTGTGTTTAAAGTTATTAAAGAGCCTGTTGTTAGCACTATGCACTTATGGTTTTTGTGGAACTTATTCCAGTTTTGCTTAATTCACTGGTTGTTGAAAACAACTAACTTATTAGGCAATAAATTCGATGCGCTTAGCGTCCACCCTTTATTTATGTGGGTTGTACTTCCCATCGTGTTAACGCTTTCTTTGATGGGGCAATCTATTCCATTCCGAGCCCCCGATAAGCTCACGCCACAGTTGTGGTCGTATGGTTTTTACGGCAGTTTTTATTGTTTAGGAGTAGGGCTTTATAAAAAACAACAGCTCATTTCGTCATATCATAAGTACTTATGGCCTCTTATTTTAGGTGTTGCAATATCACTGACTGGTTATTTTTCTTTATTACCAGCCGCGCCAAGCTTAGATGAAGTGATCGCCGCCGCAACTACGGAGTATTTTGCCGCAGCGGGAGAGCTACATGTATTGCATGTATTATTACAAGGACTGAGTGTTCTTTTTTTAACCGCCATAACGTTTTTACTTGGACATCGTTTTTTAAATCACAAAAGTAAACTCAGTCGCAGCATATCAAATGCATCATATTGGATTTATTTAATACATGTGCCAGTGCTGATTTATATTCAGATGCCATTGATTAATACTAATTGGCCAGTTTTAGTAAAGTTTATAGTTAGCGTGGTGGTTACATTATTTATAGGTCAAATAAGTTATTTATTATTAGTTAAAAATACGTGGTTGGGCGCACTACTTAACGGTAGGCAAACCAAGAGAAAGGTAATACAGTCTGCTTAAATGTCGTCACTTGGTAATGACTAAAAAGCAACACTACATAAAGGAATACTATTATGCATACAATAACAATCAAATCGACCATCGCCACGATTCAACAAGGGACGATTAAAGCCGACGGCAAATTTTGGCTAACCAACACCGATATTCATTTTGCGCCGTTGAACGCACAATTTGGGTTAGGGCCTTATATGTTTGCACGATGTGAAATTGTAAAAGTGAGTAAGTGCTCTGGTAAAATTGCGGGTATTTTGCCTTATACACATGATGCAATTGAAATCGTGTTAAAAGATGGCAATAAATATCAATTCATTGTGTCAAACGCAGATGAATGGATTAAATTACTTACTCATAGTGCATAGCGCAATCGCTGGTAATTCATCAAAATAGCTATTGTTTTAATGTACCTAATAATGCACGATAAAATATGCCACTATTTTATTGGGCATATAGTAATAAAACGCTTTTGCTTAAGCCCCGTTTGGGTAAAAAAGCCGAACCCCTCATCGTTTTAGGGAAAACTATTAAACAACACAAATGAGTTAGAGTCGAATGACGGCTCTGTGCCAATTACATAAAGTGGTAACGCCCGCATAATAGACGTGAGTTTACGAACGTCCTAGTTTACGGGGTTGTTAGATTACTCATCATATTGCCTCTCTTTAAACCATCTTAAGAACTTTTGTTGAGAGGTGAAATTTCTTCGTAAAAAGCTAAATATTAAGTCTTTGTTTATCTTTTCGATTTTTACTACATCTGAATTGTCAGCTTTAGCACCGAATGAATCTGAGATTAGATACAAGGATCATAAAACTGTGGCCAAAATTAGTTGACCACTACAGTGTATCAATATTGATTTGATAAGGCTTACTGACAAAGTCAGCCATTTTTATACACTCCTTAACTGCAAATCCTCGTCCTTTGTAGTTTGCGAAAGCAATATGAGTATTATCAGTCAACACTGCATATAATCTATAGTTATGTGTGTAGCCTTTTCTAGGTATAGCTTTAAAACCTTTAATATCCGATAATTTATAAACACGTTTAAAAATAGTGTATAAACTAGTCGACTTTAATTCCAAGGTTTGTTTTACGAGATCAAAACGACATACATAACCACCAAACGAACCACTCCACCCTAGCCAGCATATAAACCCAGATACCCATATCGGTAATGATTTTGCTTCATCAGAATTGAACACATTAATTAGTCCGATAAATAAAAAGAAACCACACAACAAAACTAGCAATAATCTACTTAACCTTGATTGTCGATAAATAGCTAGCTCACTAGATAGCTCTTTAAAATACATTACAGCACTCCGTATTTAACTAAGCCAGCAATGGCTGTAAAAACAAAAAATGGCAGGGATAGTTTTATTAGCGATTTGCGATCCCATATTTCAATGAAAACAAGATCTTCACTATT
>NZ_LKDV01000062.1:0-4620 GCF_001401875.1 Pseudoalteromonas sp. P1-13-1a
CGCTAACCGCTAACCGCTAACCGCTAACCGCTAACCGCTAACCGCTAACCGCTAACCGCTAACCGCTAACCGCTAACCGCTAACCGCTATTATTTAATCAAGCTACATTATTAACCTTACATGTACCTACTTTACATTAAAAATTTTTGCTGCTAATTTAAACTACTGTTATCAGTGTGAGTTTTCAGGTTTATTGACTTAAATTGAATGTGCTGTACTTGCGTTGACTTTTGATAGTTCACATGGAGACGATTATGAAAAGTTTAAAATTACTAACGTTAGTAATAGGTTTAAGTTCTGTTGGTATTGCACAAGCAGGTGAGTCTACGGTTAAATGGCAAGATTTTGACAATTACCGCGATGTGCGTGCAGCAAATCAATCACCGGCTTCTTTTGAAAAGCAAATTACTATTAACTTTGAAAAGCATTTTGCGAAGTTAGCTGAAAAATTACCAAGTGGATATAAATTAAATGTAGAGGTTGCAGATCTTGATTTAGCAGGTGCTATCGAGTTTTCTGGCGCTAAAAAAACAAGAGTAATTCAACCATTTCATTACCCACAAATTAAGCTGTCTTACACGGTAACTAATCCGCAGGGTGAAGTTGTGAACCACGCCTCAGAAGTGTTATTAAAAGATAGAGGCTATTTAGATAAAATTAAGCGCTCAACCTCTAGAGCATTTTATTATGAAAAACGCTTAGTAACTAATTGGTTTAATTCAAAAGTTTTATCTAATATAAGTTAAATACAGCTACAAAATAAATATACAAATGCCGATAAACTTTATCGGCGTTTTTGTATTTGATGTTTACTAAATTTAACGCGGTGTTTTTTAATATTTAACTGACAACTGACAACTGACAACTGACAACTGACAACTGACAACTGACAACAATTATTTAAACGTAGCGAGCAGGGTAAGTAACTGTTGCAGTTTAATAACCGCTTTTTTTAGCTTTTCTTCATCAAAACCATCAGTGCTTAAGCTTTCTACATCGGCTGCTACATCAAGTACGTATGGCTTAAAACGTTTAGCTTCAAAACTAAATCCGGCATCGGCTGGGAATAAGGCTTTAAATTTACCGTGGCCTTGTTGCTGTAGTTCATCTAGTTTTTTGTCGGCATCAAGTGCTTGGCGATAAACAATTTTTAAGTTAGCGTTGAGTTGTTCAATTATAGAATCCATGGTTTTCCTAAAGCTTTGTACTGCATTGCCGATATAGTACTTGGATTACATTTAAATGTCAGGTTGATTAAGGCTTATAACGATGAATATATCAGGTGGAAATCTACCCGCTATGTCTAGCTCTGGCCAAGGTGGTGAAGTTTATACTGCTGCTTTGTCTAAAAAGCAGCAATTAGCAGATGGCGCAGCAGCACTTGCACTTATTGAAGGTGCTGCGCAAGCAACAAGTGCGCAATCACCGGCTCAGTCGGTCACTGCAACACTTGGCAATAATATAAACGTGTACGTTTAAATTAGGGCGTGTTGATCTTTGCGGATTGAAATTTGTTCAATCTAGGGGCGATTAAATCGCGGCGCGAGGTTTGAAACCTAGTGGGCTAAGTAAAAACCGAGTAACAAAGAGTTCATCGCCCCTAGGAAGAACCCGAAGGGCAGCGCATGTTTGGCATTTATGCTGCGTTATCGCCTATTTATGGGGAATAACCACACTACACAGGCTCAGTCTTGCCTAAAAGCCAAACATACTGCTGCAAATTCAACCATCAAAGGTTAACACGCCCTAACTTAAGGTCGATAGGCGTTTTGCTTTTCTGACCGCCTATTTCTCTTACCAATTTAGGCACTAAAAATCCGGGCAGGGCTTCTAATAGCTCTGCCATTATTTTTATTGCCTGTGGCTCTTCTATATCAAAGTGGCTTGCGCCCTCAACCTTATCGAGCAAATATAAATAGTATGGCAGTACGTCTGCATCAAATAACGCCTCACTTAAATTTATTTGTGCCTCAACTGTATCGTTCACTTCTTTTAAAATAACGGCTTGGTTTAATAACGTTACGCCTGCTTGCTTTAACTTTTGCATGGCTGCTTTAAACTCGTCGTCTATTTCGTTTGCATGATTTATATGGTTAATAAACACAACTTTAAGCGGTGATTGCTGCAATCTAGCGCATAGTTCATCGGTAATACGCGCAGGTATAACAACAGGCAAACGGCTGTGTATTCGCATGCGTTTAATTTGCGGTAATTGTTCAAGCTCATCTAAAAACCAACTAATGGCATCGTCTTTGGCCATAAGTGGGTCGCCACCACTTAAAATTACTTCGTTTATGTTGGCATCTGATTTTATGTAGCTCAGCGCATCAAGCAGGCTTTTTTTATTAAGCTGGTTTTCTTGATACGGGAAGTGGCGCCTAAAGCAGTAACGGCAATTTACTGCACAGCCGGTTTTAAACATAATTAAAACACGGGATTTATACTTATGTAAAAGCCCAGGCTGCTCGTTGTCTTGCTCAAGCAGTGGATCTTTATTAAAACCAGTTTTAGTTAAAAACTCTTGGTGGCGCGGCATAACTTGTAGCAATAAGGGATCGTTTACATCGCCCTTGCGCATTTTTTTTATAAACGGGACTGGCACGCGTACCGGAAATAAACTGCGGGCTTTTAGGTCGTTTTCATGGGCTTGGCTCGATAAACCGACCATTTCAAGCAAGGTTTTTGGGCAGGTAACTACATTTGCTAATTCTTTTTGCCAGTTTTTATGCAAATTTGCTTCATTTCTTTGTATCATTGGCACGTAGATTACTCGAAAAAAATTAAATAGAGGAAACGATGGCGAATTATAGCACCAACGAGTTCAAGGGCGGCCTAAAAATTATGATGGACGGCGAACCTTGCAGTATTTTAGAAAACGAAATGGTAAAACCTGGTAAGGGCCAAGCGTTTAACCGTGTTCGTATCCGTAAGCTTATTTCTGGCAAGGTACTTGAAAAAACCTTTAAATCGGGTGAATCAGTTGAAGGTGCCGATGTAATGGATACCGACTTAGCGTACCTTTACACAGACGGTGAGTTTTGGCATTTCATGAACAACGAAACATTTGAGCAGATTGCCGCTGACGAAAAAGCGCTTGGCGATGCAGGTAAATGGCTAGTTGAAAACGATGTATGTACTATTACATTATGGAACGGTAGCCCAATCGCGGTTACGCCACCTAACTTTGTTGAGCTTGAGATCACTGACACTGATCCTGGCCTAAAAGGCGATACAGCGGGCACTGGTGGTAAACCTGCAACGCTTAGCACGGGTGCAGTAGTACGTGTTCCATTATTCGTACAAATTGGTGAAGTAATTAAAGTAGACACCCGTAGCGGTGAATACGTAGGCCGTGTTAAGTAAGCTTGTTTACGGTTTATAAAATCCCGGCTTAAGCTGGGATTTTTTTTGGAGAAAATATGTCAGCAACACTTTGGGCCCCAAGCGCAAGCATAGAAACCCTTAAAAAGCGCGCAGCCATACTACGAACCATTCGTGAGTTTTTTTATACGCGTAATGTAATGGAAGTAGAAACCCCTAGCTTAAGTAGCGCAAGCGTAACCGATGTGCATTTAGCGAGTTTTAATACGCAGTTTGTAGGCCCAGGCCACGCTGGAGGCTTGCCGCTTTATTTACAAACATCGCCCGAATTTGCCATGAAGCGCCTATTAGCCGCAGGCTCTGGGCCAATTTTCCAGCTTTGTAAGGCATTTAGAAATGAAGAAGCGGGTCGCCATCATAATCCCGAATTTACTATGCTTGAGTGGTACCGCCCTGGGTTTGATGAGTTTGCATTAATGGACGAGATGGATGAGCTAATGCAGCTTATTTTAAATGTAGAGCCTGCGGAGCGACTGACTTATCAACAAGCATTTGAGCAGGTGTTATCACTAGACCCATTAACAGCTACGCTTGCGCAATTACAAGCACTTGCCTGCGATCATGGCTTTGCCGATATAGCTAAAAACGAAACTAATAAAGACACCTTACTGCAGCTGTTATTTTGTATGAAAGTAGAGCCAACTATTGGGCAAACTAAGCCGTGTTTTGTGTATCACTTTCCGGCGTCGCAAGCGGCACTTGCACAAATTTGTGAACACGATAACCGCGTAGCAGGGCGCTTTGAGCTCTATTATAAAAATATGGAATTAGCGAACGGCTTTAACGAGCTAACTAATGCCAAAGAGCAGGCAAAACGCTTTGATGAAGATAATGCCTACCGCGCTGCCAATGGGTTAAACCACGTGCCCATGGATAGGCGTTTAATCGCCGCGCTTGAACACGGGCTTCCAAAGTGTGCAGGCGTTGCAATGGGTATAGACAGGTTAGTTATGCTAGCCACCGAAAAAGAGACGATAAAAGAAGTCATCGCGTTTGACGTAGATAGGGCGTAATGCTTTACCTGTAGGCGTGGCTTTATGCCGCGTATTGAGTCTTAACAGCTTTGCGTGAGCAAGCTTCACGCACATTGTGTTTTAAAGTAGGCGCCTTGCTTGCTGGCGCATTTGGTATTTATGCCGTTTTAAAATAATGAACCCAGACGCGAGGTAAACTCGCTGCTACTTGTATGTTTTCTCATTTATTCCTCTTTCACTTCTCATTGTGCAAAATATTAAGTGA
>NZ_LKDV01000063.1:0-4331 GCF_001401875.1 Pseudoalteromonas sp. P1-13-1a
CCGCTGACCGCTGACCGCTGACCGCTGACCGCTGACCGCTGACCGCTGACCGCTGACCGCTGACCGCTGACCGCTGACCGCTGACCGCTCTATAGTTTAACCTCTCCCTCTTTTAACTCCCTATACTCTCCAGCTGCTAAGTTTTCGTCCAGTATAATATTCCCTATTTGCTCGCGGTGTAACTCTACCACTTTGTTACCTACTGCGGCTAACATGCGTTTAACTTGATGGTATTTACCTTCGCTGATTGATAAGCGTAAGCTGTAGGTGGCAAGTGCTTCTGCTTTAGCTGGGCGGGTGAGATCTTTTTCGTTGTGAAGTTGTACGCCGTTGCGTAGTTGTTCTAATGCGTCTTCGGTTATAGGCTCTTGGGTTTCTACTAAGTAGGTTTTTAATTTGTTGTGCTTAGGCGAGGTTATACGATGCGACCAGTCGCCATCGTTGGTAATAAGCACTAAGCCAGTAGTATCTATATCAAGGCGACCTGCTACATGAAAGTCGGCCATATTTGGCTCATCGAGCAAATCAAATACGGTGGGGTGTAGCTCATCTACATTAGCACACACGTAGCCTACAGGTTTGTGCAGCATAAAGTAGCGCTTGCCTAAAAATACCATAGGCTCGCCAGCAAATGTTACTTTATCTTGCTGGGTTATTTGAAAATCGAACGCGGTAATAACTTCCCCATTAACTTGCGCTTCTTGGCGCTTAATTGCAGCGCGTGCTTTTGAGCGTGGCAGCTCTGCTAGGTGGCTAATAAATTTATCTAAGCGGCAAGGGAATTTCATTTTAGTTCACATTTTTAGTCGGCTACAATGGGCGCGATTATAGCCGATAGTGAAACCCCATGACAGTAAACTACCCACAAATATTAAAGCTCTATCAAGCAAAAATTGAAGCGGGTGAACTACGATTTGATAACGCTCAGCATAGTGCGGTAAATGCGTTAAATAATTTGAGCACACAGTTATGCACAAAAAAATTGTGGTGGCAAAAAGCGCCATTCGTTAAAGGGATTTATTTGCATGGGCCGGTAGGGCGGGGTAAATCTATGTTGATGGATTTATTTTATAAAAACTTACCCACTGAGCGTAAGCAGCGGCTGCATTTTCATCACTTTATGGCGCAGGTACACGCCCAACTTGCTCAATTACAAGGGCAAAAAAATCCACTTACATTGATTGCCAAACAGTGGGCTAAAAATATAAACGTGCTGTGTTTTGATGAGTTTTTTGTTAGTGACATTGGCGATGCAATGATTATGGCAAGGTTATTTAATGCCCTGTTTGATTGTGGGGTTGTGCTGGTGGCAACCTCTAACGTAAAGCCTGAACAGCTCTATCGTAATGGCCTGCAACGTGCGCGGTTTTTACCTACAATCGATTTAATTAATAACCACTGCCACATAGTTAGTGTGGCCGGGCAAGAAGATCACCGCTTTAGATACGGTAAAAACAACCGCCACTATTTTATTAATTTACCCAATGATGAGTTTAATAAGCTTTTTATTAAACAGTATCCGCAAGCGACTAAAAATCAAAGTTTACAGGTACACTCGCGCGCTTTACCGTATTTATTTAAAGCAAATAACGCACTGATGATTGATTTTATGGCACTGTGCTCTGGCCCACGAAGTGCGCAGGATTATATGCTTTTAGCCAAACAGTTTAATGTTTTATATATAGCAAATGTGCCAAAAATGGGTGTAGGCGCAACGGGTAAGGTAATAGTGCATGGTATTGAAGATAGCTACCAACGAGAAAAGCAAACCCTTGATGAGCATTATTTAGATGACGAAGCGAGGCGCTTTATTGCATTGGTAGATGAATTTTACGATTGCCACAAGTTGTTAGTCATTAATGCGCAGGCACAGATAGAAACGCTTTATGAAGGTAAAAAATTGAGCTTTGAGTATGCGCGAACACAGTCGCGTATTGTTGAAATGCAAAATTGGTAATTAGCGCTGACGCTAAGTTTATTTATAGGCGCTTTGCTTGCGTGTTGGTATAAAAATACTGGTATTTCAACTTTGTGCGAGAGCAAGCTTCACACCTAAAACTGAAATAACACAGGTGCAGAGGGTCTTGTAGACGCGCAGCTTGCTGGCGTTTAAAAGCAGTGCTTTTACGTCGTGTTTAACCCCTTTGATAAAGCTATGAGAAGCTTTGCATCAATCCTGAGCAAGCTTTAAGTCTACATTAAATATTAGCACGGTGATTAAATTTACTTGTAGATTATTTGCCTGCTGTGCAGCAGGCAAAGCGTTTAATTAACCTTTATAACCATTAGGGTTATTTGACTGCCAACGCCATGTATCTTCCATCATGGCATCTATTCCGCGTTCTGCTTTCCAGCCTAGCTCCTTAAGTGCTTTTTCTGGCGCGGCGTAGCATGCAGCAATATCGCCAGGGCGGCGAGGCGATACTTGATAAGGTACGTCTTGGCCACTGGCTTTTATAAAGGCATTAACCATTTGCAGTACAGAGTAACCATTGCCTGTGCCAAGGTTATATACCAGCGCGCCGGTATTGTTAGCAATTTTATCAAGCGCTTTTAAGTGACCCATCGCTAAATCTACAACGTGAATATAGTCGCGCACGCCGGTGCCATCAACGGTGTCGTAGTCGTCACCAAATACAGCAAGTTGTTTTAATTTACCTACTGCAACTTGGGCAATAAAGGGCAGTAAGTTATTTGGTATACCGTTAGGATCTTCGCCAATTAATCCCGACTCATGGGCGCCCACAGGGTTAAAGTAACGCAAAATAGCAAACGCAAAGCGTTCATCTGATTTAGCAATATCTTGTAGCATCATTTCAACCATCAGTTTTGATGTGCCATACGGGTTTGTTGTGCCACCAACCGGGAAGTCTTCTTTAATCGGTAAGCTTGCAGGGTCGCCGTAAACGGTTGCTGATGAGCTAAATACGAGTTTAAATACGCCTGCATCACGCATGGCATCTACAAGTGTTAGCGTACCTTGTACGTTTGTTTGATAGTACTCAACAGGTTTAGCCACCGACTCACCAACCGACTTTAAGCCCGCAAAATGAATTACGCTCTCAATGGTGTGCCTTGCAAAAATGGCATCTAAAAAAACTTTATCAAGAATGTCGCCTTGGTAAAATGTGGCTTCTTTGCCTGTGATTTGCTTTACGCGTGCAAGCGACTCTTTTGATGCGTTACTTAAGTTATCAACAACAACAACTTCGCTGCCTTGTTGTAAAAGTTCTAAAACGGTGTGTGAGCCTATATAGCCTGCGCCGCCTGTTACTAAAATTGCCATGAATGCTCCGTGGATACCTTTTTCAATTATCTTAATTTCACCATATATTCTTACTATTTACATGCTTTATCTGTAACTTTTATTATTAAGAGAGGGTCATATAGTAAAATACTTATAAAGTAGTTTAAATGTCGTATTAAGTTATAGTTAATCAATCACTGCTAAAATTATTAGTTATATTTCTGGGCTAAGTCTAAATAATTAGTGCTGCCCCTTTGGAGAATGCTATGAATTCAGTTAAAACAATCGCTATGGCAATGTGTATTGCATTACCTGCATTTGCACACGCTGGAGAATCTGTAGTTAAGTGGCAAGATTTTAAAGACTACCGCGATGTGCGCGCTTCTAGCCAGAGCAAAGCGTCGTACCACAAACAAATTGCTACTCAGTTCGAAAAACACTTTTCTAAACTCGCCGAGCAGTTGCCAAAAGGCTATAAGCTAAATTTAGAAATAACCGATATCGATTTAGCAGGCGATGTACGCTATGGCGGTATGGATGAAATACGCGTAGTAAAACCTATTTATTTTCCGCGTATTAAGCTCAATTACTCGCTTGTAGATAACGATGGTAGTGTAATAAGTGAAGCAAGCGACGTAGAGCTGAAAGACATGGGCTTTATGGATAAAATAAAAATGGGCCGCGACGAGCCGTTTTTTTATGAAAAACGCTTAATCACAGAGTGGTTTGGCGAGCAAATTTTAGCAAATTTAGATTAGGCAGTGTTGCGTGAGCAGGCTTCACTGCTTCGATTAAAATCACAGAGTTGCAATCATCGCCGAGTAGACGCGCAGCTTGTTGGCGTATAAAAGGAGCGCTTTTACATTGGCTATTATTTTTTAAAACCATGAGAAGCTGCGCTTCTAACGTGAGCAAGCTCTACGTCTACAACCCAAATAAGCGCTGGGGCTAAATTTATTGTAGGCGCCTTGCTTACTAGTGCATTTGGAATTTATTCTGGCTAACCGCTAACCGCTAACCGCTAACCGCTAACCGCTAACCGCTAACCGCTAACCGCTAACCGCTAACCGCTAACCGCTAACCG
>NZ_LKDV01000064.1:0-3982 GCF_001401875.1 Pseudoalteromonas sp. P1-13-1a
GTCGTTTGCTTGCCTCGCTAAGCGTTGCCTGCTCTGCCGTCTCAGTGGGGTCGCATTATAGGGAGAACGGATTTTTACGCAAGCGTTTTATTTAATAAAATTGCATTTAATTTATACCCATAAGAAGCCCACATTAAAAGCACATGTTACCCACAAAAGCTTGTGGATAAGACTGCTTTTTTGCTTTTAAAACTAAACTCTTTTGATTCGTTATGGTAAGTTGCCAGCACTTTTTCAACTCATGTACTTAGGTAGTATTCATGACAGATATAATAAATAGTATAAGTGCCTTACTTTGGGGCCAAGTTCTCGTCTACTTATTAATAGCAGCAGGTGTCTTTTTTACCATTCGGTTGGGCTTTATTCAATTTTTACAATTCCCCCATATGTTTAAAGTTATGTTTGGCTCACGTAAATGTGGTGGTGATGAGATTTCTTCTTTTCAAGCTTTTTGTACTTCTTTAGCCGCGCGTGTTGGAACAGGTAATATGGCCGGTGTTGCCGTGGCACTTTATTTAGGTGGCCCTGGCGCTATATTTTGGATGTGGCTGATTGCTTTAATAGGTATGGCAACTAGTTTTGCTGAGAGTACATTAGCACAAGCTTATAAAACTAAAGACGCTGATGGCAACTTTAGAGGCGGCCCTGCTTATTATATGGAGCGCGGTTTAGGCAAACGCTGGATGGGTGTCCTGTTTTCACTGTGCTTAATTTTAGCCTTTGGCCTGGTATTTAATGCTGTACAGTCAAACTCTATTGCTGCCGCATTTGAAGTAGCGTTTGATGTACCTAAGTATATAGTAGGCATAGCACTTGTGATTGGCTCTGGCATCATTATTTTTGGTGGATTAAAAACAATATCACGTTTTGCCGAAATGGTTGTTCCATTTATGGCGCTTGCCTATTTGCTAGTTGCTATATATGTATGTGCAGTAAACTTCACTGCTTTGCCTGATGTTATTGTACTTATAGTAAAAAGTGCATTTGGTTTAGAGCAAGCAGGCGCCGGTGCCATTGGCTATGGTGTAACACAAGCTATGATCCAAGGTATTAAGCGCGGTTTGTTTTCAAACGAAGCAGGTATGGGTAGCGCAGCTAATGCTGCAGCAACGGCAACCCCTTACCCTCCGCACCCAGCCTCGCAAGGGTATGTGCAAATGCTAGGTGTATTTATAGATACTATTGTGATCTGTACAGCCACAGCCTCATTAATCTTACTGTCTAATCAACTTGTGCCTGAATCGGGTGTATTAGGAATAGAGTTAACACAAGCTGCACTGCAAGAGCACGTAGGTGATTGGGGCACTTACTTTATTGCCATTGCCATTTTGTTTTTTGCATTTACCTCTATTGTAGCGAATTACTCATATGCCGAAACAAACCTAATGTTTTTAGAACATAACTCTAATAAAGGAATGTTTATATTTAGGTTATTGGTATTAGGTATGGTTATGTTTGGCGCCATTGGTGAACTAGGGATTATTTGGACACTTGCTGATATCTCTATGGGCCTAATGGCTATTGTAAACGTAGTTGCACTGTTTATGCTCTCTGGTGTTGTTGTATGGTTATCAAAAGATTACAACGCACAAAATAAGCAAGGTGTACTACCTACGTTTAACAAAGCCAAGCACCCTAAGCTTGCCAAAGAGGTTGATCCTAACGCGTGGAAGTAACACTAAATTGAAAAATTATTAAGCGAGCATATGCTCGCTTTTTTTTGCCTTACAAACTATATAAAATTTTATTAATGTATTTCAAAGATATATACCATAATTAAATATCAGTAATAGGCGCTTTTTAATTTACTTACGTACAATAAAATTTAAGTTTGTTATCTATAATATAAAGGAGTCATGATGGATGACCAATTGAACAAATACAGTATTGACACTACCGATTATCAAGTAGGTCAAGATAACGTACAAAAATGGGGGTTTGATGTTCATAATCCCGTGTTTGGAATAAGCGCATTTTTAGTCATACTATTTGTTGCCCTTACCTTATTGCTTGACCCTGAAGTCGTCAGGGAAGCACTTACCTCAACTAAAGATGCCATTATCAATAAATTTGATAGTTACTTCATGTTGATTGCTAATGGTTTCGTATTATTTTGCTTTGCACTTGCGCTCTCCCCTCTTGGCAAAATTCGCTTAGGAGGTGTTGATGCAAAACCTGAACATGGTTATCTTTCATGGTTGGCAATGCTATTTGCAGCAGGAATGGGGATAGGTTTACTGTTTTGGGGTGTTGCAGAGCCCGCAGCTTATTTTACTGATTGGTACTTAATGCCAATGAATGCACAGCCAAACACCCCAGAAGCTCACTCTTTAGCCATGGGTGCCACCATGTATCACTGGGGTTTACATGGCTGGGCAATTTACGCCATTGTTGCACTTAGTTTAGCATTTTTTGCCTACAATAAAGGCCTTCCATTATCTATACGATCCGTGTTTTACCCTTTATTTGGCGATCGTGCTTGGGGTTGGCTGGGTCATGTTATCGACATTCTTGCTGTACTCTCTACGCTTTTTGGTTTAGCAACGTCTCTTGGTTTAGGGGCGCAGCAAGCAACAAGTGGTATTAATTATTTAATGGGCACAGACTACGGTACCGCTTTTCAAATTACGGTTATAGCGCTCGTTACCTGTATTGCTATTGTGTCTGTTATTAAAGGTATTGAGGGGGGGGTGAAAGTACTTAGTAACATAAACCTTATATGTGCATTTATTTTACTTGTAGCCATCATATCCCTTACTTTTAGTGATTCAATTACGGCTATATGGTTTACCTTTGGTGCATATGTAGAACACATGCTCCCGCTTAGTAATCCGTTTGGCCGGGAAGATGAAGACTGGATGCATGCCTGGACAGTATTTTACTGGGCATGGTGGATATCGTGGTCGCCATTTGTCGGAATGTTTATTGCCCGAGTATCTAAGGGCCGTACCGTGCGAGAGTTTTTATTGGTCGTCATTGGCTTGCCAACACTATTAAGTTTAGTTTGGATGGGCGTATTTGGTAATTTAGCCATTTCACAAATTATTGATAAAATAGGCCCGCTTGGACAAAACGGGTTAACTGATATCTCAGTAACGCTATTTCAGGTTTATGAGCAACTTCCGCTAAGTAGCTTTATTAGTGTTATTTCAATTGTGCTTGTTTTAGTGTTTTTTATAACCTCTTCTGACTCTGGCTCACTTGTGATAGATGGTATAACTGCTGGCGGGAAAATTGATGCGCCGGTACCACAACGTATATTTTGGGCATCGATTGAAGGGGCTATAGCCGCCGTATTACTGTGGGTAGGAGGCTCTCAAGCCTTACAAGCTTTGCAATCGGGAGTCGTAACTACAGCGTTACCTTTCTCAATTGTGCTCATTTTAATGTGCGTAGCGCTTATTCAAGGCTTAATGAGCGAATACCCTATCTATAAGGCACAAACAAAGTTATAGCATTATATACTTTAGCAAAGCGGCTTCGTGTCGCTTTGCGCTCTCACTTTATTTCTGCCCTTACCTACACTTCAGCTAATACATTTACGAACGTATTTAATCATCAAGCTATTTAGCTTTGGCAATACACTTTAAAATGCACTATTAGTCGTGCATTTATGCAAAATCCCTTTAATAAACAGTGTTAAAAGTAGTTTTTCGACCGCTGCAAAGGGATATAGGAAAAGTAATGTAGGTTTAATCAACTAACACTAAGGTACAACAATACGTACGCTCTGCTTTAAGCACGATTGTCTTGTTTCAAATCATTCATTTAATTAAGCCAATTGCTATTAACTTTTAAAGATAAGCAAAAACATAAATAAAATGATTGTTTGATTATAAAACTGAGGATTTATTTTAAATAGTGGGTTATTTAATTTACTAAAAGGACTTTAGTAAAAGTGGTGCCCGAGGCCGGACTTGAACCGGCACGACTTGTTAGTCGAGGGATTTTAAATCCCTTGTGTCTACCAATTCCACCACTC
>NZ_LKDV01000065.1:0-3546 GCF_001401875.1 Pseudoalteromonas sp. P1-13-1a
CTACTTTAAATTCTTTAGGGACAACCTTTTCAAGTTTTTGCTCAACAGCAACTACATCTTTACCCATCGCAAATTTGGTGCGGTTTGAAACACGAAAAATATGCGTGTCTACGGCAATGGTCGGCCAGCCGAAAGCTGTGTTGAGCACGACATTTGCGGTTTTTCGGCCAACTCCGGGGAGGGCTTCGAGGGCTTCGCGGTTTTCGGGCACAATGCCATTATGTTGATCAACCAATATTTGGCACATTTTGTACACGTTTGCGGCTTTTGAATTAAATAACCCAATGGTTTTTATATAATCGCGAAGTGCATCGTGGCCGATATCTAAAATGGCTTGTGGGGTATTAGCAACCGGAAATAATTTACGGGTAGCTTTATTTACCCCGACATCTGTGGCTTGTGCGGAGAGCGTAACAGCCACTAGTAGCTCAAATGGGCTTGAGTATTCAAGCTCGGTTTCTGGGTGTGGGTTTTGCTCGCGCAAACGCGAGAGTATTTGGTGACGTTTTTCTTTATTCATGCAACTTAAAACGCATTAGCTAATAGCGCTAAAGCGTTTTCCCCTTAAGTTAAGCTAGTAACACGTGCGCGTGGGCCTTTTTCGGCAGCAGGCGGCGTTACCTGTTTTGATTTTATTTGTGCGTCAATAACATTTTTTGCTGCTATTAGCAGCCCAAGCCCTAAAAAGGCACCTGGGGGCAAAATAGCGAGTAAAAACTGGCTATCGAAACTAAATATTTCCAAGCGTAGGCTTTGTGCCCATGGCCCTAGGAGCAAATCGGCGCCATCAAATAATGTACCTTGGCCTATCAGTTCACGCATTGCACCTAGCACTAACAGCACGGCCATAAAGCCTAAGCCCATCATTAGGCCGTCGAACGCAGACAGGTGAACAGGATTTTTAGAAGCATACGCCTCTGCACGGCCAATAATGGCGCAGTTAGTCACGATAAGTGGAATAAATATGCCTAGTGATTGATACAAGCCAAAGGTATACGCATTCATAAGTAGCTGAACTATGGTCACAAAGCCTGCAATAATCATTACAAATACCGGAATACGAATGTCTTTAGGCACCCAATTACGTACAATAGAAACGGTAACATTAGAGCCTACTAAAACTAATAAAGTAGCTAACCCTAGGCCAAGTGCGTTGGTTACCGTTGATGTAACAGCTAAAAGCGGGCATAAACCGAGCAGCTGCACGAGCGCTGGGTTATTGGCCCATACGCCTTCTTTGTATAAGGTTTTTAACTCACTCATGGTGTTACCTCTTGGCACGCATTAGGCTGTTTAAAAATGGCGTCAAAGTTAGCTTTTGCAAATAATACGGCATTTTTTACCGAGCCAACCACGGCGCGAGGCGTAATTGTTGCGCCGGTGAATTGGTCAAACTGGCCGCCATCTTTTTTTACCGCCCAACGGGCATCGTCTTCATTTTGAACCGTTAAATCGTTAAATGTAGTGATCCACAGCGACTTTTTAACCTCTACTTTATCACCTAGGCCGGGCGTTTCTTCGTGCTTAGTGGTACGTACGCCGGCAATGGTGCCATCAGCAAGTACGGCGGTTAATAAGTTAATATCGCCACTGTAACCACTAGGTGTTACGTGCCTGATTACAAGTGCAACAGGTTGCTGATTTTTATAAGCGCGGTAAATAACTTGCTCGGGGTAAGGGCCAAGTTGTTCGTCGCTCATAATTACGCAATTTGTATTGAGCTGATTATCGTAGCTGCGTGGGTTTAATACCTCTTGTAATTGTGAGGTTAATTGCAGGCGTTCTTGCTCGGCAATTTTATCGGCGGTGAATGCATCAATTGAGGCAACTAAGCCTGTTGTTATCAGTGCAAAGGCCGTTAATATCGCGCCATTTTTAGCCATTGATGAAATAATCATTTTACTGCTCCGTGGCCATAAGTGCGTGGTTGGGTGTAGTAATCAATCAGCGGTACAGCAATATTAATTAATAATACGCTAAAGGCTACCGCATCAGGGAAACCACCAAAGGTGCGAATCAAATACACCAACAAGCCAATTAACGCGCCATAGATTAGGCGCCCTTTATTGGTGGTTGCAGCTGAAACAGGGTCAGTGGCGATAAAAAATGCGCCCATCATGGTCGCGCCACTTAATAAGTGAAAGACCATACCTGGCTCGGTACCTGGCGCAGCAATATAGCCAATGGCACTGCACAGCGCTAGTGAGCCTATAAAGCTGACTGGAATATGCCAGTTTATAATTTTAGCTTTTAAAAGGTATAAACCACCGGCTAAAAAGCCTAGGTTAACCCATAGCCAACCAAGCCCAGCCCATTGAGAAAAAATTGGTTTTTGCATGCTTTCGCTAACCGTTAGACCATGTGCTACATCAGTTTTAACTGTATCAAGCGGGGTGGCCATGGTGAGGCCATCAACGCCGGCACGGACTTGATCAACACTAAAACCCAGCGCCGTAAAGTCGGTAAATATAAGACGTAATTGGTCAATAAAACCAATTGGGGCATTAAGTAAATCGGTAACGGGTAACCACGCGGTCATCTGTACCGGAAACGAGATTAAAAGAAGTACGTATGCGGCCATTGCTGGGTTGAATAAGTTAAACCCAAGCCCACCATAAAGTTGCTTTACAATCACAATGGCAAATAAACAGCCAATAATAATGACCCACCAAGGCGCCAGCGGCGGAATACTCAGTGCTAACAGCACACCAGTAAGCCATGCACTACCATCACTCAATGCAGGCCAAATAGGGCGTTTGCGCATTAACATAATGGCTGCTTCAAATACGCTTACAGCAACAAGTGCCAGTACTAACTGAATAAGTACGCCAGTCCCAAAAAATACCACTTGTGCTATTAGTCCAGGAATACACGCAGCAATGACGGTTAGCATTAAGCGCGTTAACGACTTATGGCTATGGTTGTGCGGCGAACTGGCCATGGTTAATTTCATGACTGATCATTTCCTTCTTTTTGTAACTTTTTAGCTTTGGCGCGCGCTATTGCGGCGGCCACGGCGGCTTTTTTCTTCTCTGCTGCAGTTTGCTCAGAGTCTGAACCGTTGCTGGTTTGTGGCTCATTGCTTTGTTCAGGTGCGCTGTGTTCACTTGGTGCTGATTGCTCAGCTTCTTTAGCGGCTTTTTTAGCTTTAGCGCGGGCAATAGCAGCAGCTACGGCGGCTTTTTTGTCATCAGCTGGAGGGCTTACTTGTGAGTTTTCAGGCTCAACATTACTTGTTTTCTCAGCAGCATTTGGTTCAGCTGATTGCTGGGTTTGCTCAGCCGCTTTAGCGGCTTTTTTAGCTTTAGCGCGGGCAATAGCCGCAGCTACGGCCGCTTTTTTGTCATCAGCAGGAGGGCTTACTTGTGAGTTTTCCGGCTCAGCATCACTTGTTTGCTCAGCTGTACTGGGTTCATCTAATTGCTGGGTTTGCGCAGCCGCTTTAGCGGCTTTTTTAGCTTTAGCACGGGCAATAGCCGCAGCTACCGCAGCTTTTTTATCATCAGCTGGGGCGATTGCTTCATCGTTTTTTGGCTCAGCGCTTTG
>NZ_LKDV01000066.1:0-3244 GCF_001401875.1 Pseudoalteromonas sp. P1-13-1a
TTAGCTTTTAGCTTTTAGCTTTTAGCTTTTAGCTTTTAGCTTTTAGCTTTTAGCTTTTAGCTTTTAGCTTTTAGCTTTTAGCTTTTAGCAAAATGGTATTGTTTTTATTTTCGGTGTAAAAATCATTATTGTTGGAGGCGTAATAGCAGTTTAAATACGTTTTCCTGCTTAAAAACTAAAACAAACTCCCTCTACATGTAAAACCAAATAGTGCGCGCTTTCGGCCAACGCGCTTGCAAGCTAAGCGCCTACAAGTAATAGCATTTTTACTTATTGTGGTTATTACATTGGCTGTGCGTTAGGTCTCGCTTCGCTCAAATCAACCCACGGTTGTTGCATACCTACAAGCTTGCGTATAATGCCCGCATTCTGGCTGTATCTATTAGCCGCTAATTTGGATTTTAATAATGAAAAAACTCTCTGCAGTGCAAGTAAAACAACAAGCACTTGTGCTTAACGTTGCCGATAAACTAGAAGCACAAGGGCGCGAAGAAATCCCTGGTATGTTGCAGTGCTGGTTTGATGTGGAATATCACTTATTTCCAAGTTCACTACTTTTGTGTTTTCAGTTTGAAAACGAGCAAGCTTTAGCAGCCGCAGAGCCTGATTTATTAAAATGGCAAAAGCGTTTAAGCGCCGCAATGCTTAAAAAAGGCGTGATTTTAAAAGATATGCGTAAACACTTAGTGTTTACTTTAAAAGGCCCTGATGATTAAAATAGGGGGTAGAGCAAAGTTTAGTCCGCTATAGGTTATAAAAATAAGTTTAAGTGCATACACACAAGGGCAATATTATTGCCCTTTTTTTTAAATGGGGTTACTGGGGCAGTTTTGCACTTTTCCTTAATCACAAAAGTAGAAGGGCCGCCCCCTGCCGAATACTATAATTGCTCATAATCGAATTAAGTTAAGCCTGAGATAAGATTTTCACTGAAACTTTTTTATCAACTGACTTGCATTATTTATATATATTTGGCAGTTTTCTGTAGTTAATGAGCTTTCATCTAAAGATTTATCTTTATCTGCATTTTCAAATAAATTAATAAAATCAACCTGCGCACTATAAAATCGATTACTTAAGTCAGAGTTTGACTCTAACTCAGAGCTTAAATAACTATTGAGCTCATTATGTAACTTACTATATTCTTTTATTTTTTCGAGAGTCGCTTTATTATTTAAATTTTCACAAAGTATTAAGCCCGCAGAAGTTTTTCCAGCAAGATGAAAGTCAGCACTTAGCGAAGCCATTAAAAAAATACTAAGCATCATTTAAAGTTCCTTTTTAAATATATAAAAATAAATTTTAATAAACTCGGCTAATATAGCTAAAAATATTACGAGCTGTAAAAGTCACTCAAAAACTGTGTGGGTATGGGGTCAAATTTTTGACTTCAGACATCAAACCACTTCGAAGCTCTTCCCAATGTAATTTAACCTTCTTATCTTCAATCATTAATGCATTTAATCTTTCAACAGCTTTTGATACAGCCGAATAGTGTTTAACATTAAAAATAATTTCTAACGCTTTTAAATTTTAAAACTGTGGCCAAAATTAGTTGACCACTAGAACTAAGATGTGATGCGGAGGTAGGGAGAAATTATTTCTTATAAGCAGACTTTGCTAATATCAAGCTAATGTAAAAAGTTAGTATAGATAACCCAAATAATAATAAAGATACAGACCAACCAAGAGGGCCTGTTTCACATCCGTTATTATATTTACAAGCAATGGTATTCGGTTCTAAAATAAATTGATAAGAAAACCATCCGAGAAATAATGAAAGAGCTAATAAAAGTAAAGCTAATATTATTTTTGATTGTATGGACTTTAACGTTGTTGACCCATTTTCGGATGGATATTTTCGTATCAGGTATAAAAGAAAAAAGCATCCAACACTAAAGACTGTTAAAGTTAAACTATATAATATATTAATTATTTTAGGACTAAGAGTTGATATGAAAATTAATAAAGCTGAGATTAATATTATATAGGTTAGCTCTGAACGCATAATTAAGATTACTCTCTTGCACTGCAAGAAATAATTAATTCACCACGACTCTGTGAAGTAAGTGCAAAGTAAACATTCATTTTATTATTATCATTAGTCCTTGGAGCGCTCCTTACGCTAATCGTATCTTTTTTAGTTTGTGAAATGGTAATCTTAAAAGAGCTAATCCAGGGATTTTGTACTCCTGTTTGTATAACTGTTGCAGCTGACGCGTTTACAGTAACTTTACCATTTTTATAAATCAACTTATCATCATTAAGAGCTGTCGAAAGGTTTACCGAAACACTCTTTAGCACTTTAGGAGCATCTTCAAAATAATTTTCATTAATAATTGCGCAACCAATTTTATTCATAGGGAAAGATTTGGAAGCCGATATATCACTAAATAATATTAATGATATAGATAGAAATATAAACAAAAGTTTCTTTTTCATGTGAATTATTAGCCCAATACTGTTAAGGATAAAATATGCCTTTACCGGGATTTATATCATTAGCAATCTGCCAGCGAAGAATTCTCTCTAACTCCCAACCTTTCCTGCTTATTTCACCAATAGTAGCGTCTTCAATCTCTCGTAAAATCAATCCTAATTTTTCAGTAATACTAAAATACTCGTCGAGTTTATCTAACGAATATGCTATGCCAAGGCCGATAAATATAGCTACAGCCAGAGGAGCTGCGGCTATTGTAGTTGTTGTTCCTACAGCAGCTGCTGCAACCGCAGCCGCAATACTCGATACACCAACTTTTATCAAAGATACAGCTAAATCGGCAAGTAAATTACTAAGTAAAACCTCATCTTCTAAAAAATGTTGAAGTATTATAATTGGAACTGTAAAAAATATTGTTAAGCGAGCACCGGAGCGAGCACTCTGAATTATGGCTGAAGTTTTCCCTATAGCCATATCGACAACTCGAGCATTTTTAGCTGTTTTAGTGAATATGGTTTTAAATTCGAGTTTACCTTTAAAAATAATATACTTCTCACCTCGAATATATTTTTCATAAACTCGACCAGTAAAACCTAAATCCCGGATCATTTGAATTAATACTCGACCATCTAAAGCCGCTGATAGAAAGGCTTGGGGTCAAATCTTGACTTCAGACATCAAACAGAAAGGCTTGGGGTCAAATCTTGACTTCAGACATCAAACAATCTCGAAGTTTTTCCAATTGTAATTTAACCTTTTCATCTTCAACCATTAATTTATTCAACCTACCTACAGCTTTCGATA
>NZ_LKDV01000067.1:0-2184 GCF_001401875.1 Pseudoalteromonas sp. P1-13-1a
GCGGCCTAGACATAGTAATTCACTCAATGAGTAGTAATCTATAAATCTAGACATTTGAAGTCTGAAGTCAAGATTTGACCCCAATGGTTCTTTTATACCCTATTTGCAACGGTCTAGACATAAGAATTAACTCAATGGGCAACAAATAAACCATTAAAATATAAAGTCGAGATTTGATCCCTCTAGTTTTTTAGAGCTAATCGAAAATTAAACCTTAAAAACCATCCTAAATAATTTTTAATATAATCTTATTAAGTTTTATTATTTAAAGATACTGTTTAGCCTTTTCACATGCAGAATCTAGCATTGCCATTGATGAACTTCTCACTTTATCTGAGCATAACTTATTCAAAATATTAACTGCAAAGCGTTCGCATCTAGGTAAAGTGTAGAGCTCATATTCTTGAGTAACACCTAGTGCAGATTGATAACTTAGCTGGTCAAAGTATTCATTAGCCCCTAAAGCAGCAACTTCCTTTTTCGATTCTTCAGAAGAATGATATATTTTACTTAGTACACCATTGGCAAAATTAACAACGCTATTACTTTCAGATAAATCATTTTTAAGTGAGCAAACACTAAGATAAGGTGTAGCTTTGCCCACATCAAAATATAAATCATTTCCTGCCGCAAGCTGACTAAAAAGTATAATACTTATTAAACAAAAAGGCTTAATTAGTTTCACTCTGCATTTCTCCATACTTTAAGCAAACCATATATATTACTCCAATATATGATAAACAAGCCTATGGATTGAATCGAGCAATCAAACTCAGTACCAATAGCTAGCATAGCCAATGTTAGAATCAGCAGTAGACTTGAAAAAATAAATGATATTATTAACAAGTCCTTATTAGAATGACTTTTAGCTTTCTTTTGGGCTATATGATGTCGAGTAAAAAGATTGATGCATATTAAGCAAAATATCACTATGCAGCCTTTTAATATCATCTAAATATCTTCCAGTTTAATTAAACCTCTTAAGATTAACTCTTTTTTGGCATCCGCTTCATTTTTGCTTGAACAATACCACAAAAAGGTAGATATAACAGTAACATACGCCGCTGCATAACTACTTCCAATAAGAACTTTTGAGTTTTTGGTAAATTGTGAAGCGGCGGCTTTACCCACTTCACTGTTAGAGGCTTTCACTATTGCATCTTTAGCCGCAGCTTTAACTCCGGTTTTTTTTATATTTAAAAGCGATTCTAATATTGCAGGGACGCTTGTTCCTACAGTCGCCACACCTAAAACAGCAGTTGCTTTAGCTAGGTCTTTGTTATTTTCAAAAAAGGCTCTTAATTCTTTGTCACTCATACTCCAACTAAACCACTTTGGATTAAACGCTAGCTGTGCAACAAGTCCATACAGGTACTCTTTAACGGGTCCACTTTTTATTGCTAAAATTGCGGCATTTAACTGTGTCTGTTTATAGCGACTCAACTGCCTATAGGCAACTAGGCCTGTTAATATAGATAAGATATCATCTTCGTTCCTAATCTGATTCTCAATTTTTTTAGCATCTAAAATATTAATTAAAAAACCAATAGGATCTGCTTTATACTGTTCTGTTACATAAGGTGATTTCACCAACTCTTCCTTGTTGTTGTGGGTGCTTGTAGCTAAAATGATACTAATTAAGATAATTTAAATTAACTTTTTGGTAAAGCTTTGTTGTCAACTTTTAAAAATTTTCTTCTGTTAAATAGAAGCAAAACATTCAGTAACCACTTCATTTTCATGATACCTTAGTAGGTGTTAAACAGATAACTCATTAAAAATGATCAAGCTAGCAGCTGTGTTTTCTTGATCTTTTTAATCGAAAACCAAGTATCCATATTAAGTGTACCCAATTTAAATATAATTCCCCACTTAGTAATGATGTCAATTGGTGTGGATATCCACCAATCACCCATTTGGATTTAGGCTAAGCACTACTGATGATTATTTAAGGCCCATAACTTTTACCTTAGTCATCGTTTCGTTCCAATGTTAGTAAAGCAGTAAGGGTCTAGCAAGGGGTCACCCATTAGAAAGTTCCGGTCAAGCAGGCAGCTGTGTTTCCTTGATCTTTTTATTCAAAAACCAAGTGTTCTTGTAACTCCCCCAAAAAATGAAACAGTTCATAAGTAGAATTTTCCATTAACGAAAATAGGAAAATTTACGATGAGAAAAAGCAAATTC
>NZ_LKDV01000068.1:0-2005 GCF_001401875.1 Pseudoalteromonas sp. P1-13-1a
CTAACGTAAAGAATAAAAGACAAAAAGACTTCATTGCTGACCTTTAAGTAGTAAAATTAATTATGGGTCCACTAGGGCTTTAAAGCAGTAAGTTATGACCTCCAGCTGCGGCTATTTCTAGCACTCGTTTAGCACCGGGTTGGCCTTTAACATCACTTAAATCGAGCAAAAAGTCGGGAGACTGGGCGCAATCAGGGTATTCAATATTTAAAGGTAAAGGCTGCTGATTTAATAAATCACCCCACACTTCTTGTAATGAATTAACCGCTTTGCGTTTAACGCCGTTCACCAAACTTGCGAGGCTGTCGTTGGTAAAAGGTAAAAAGCAGCAGCGGTTTTGCTCTTTTGCTGCAAGTACAGAGGGCAAAATGGCATTTACGCCACGCACTTCGCCATTGAGTGCAAGCTCTCCGTAAAACTCATATTTATGTATATCAGGGCAAACAACCTGCCCAGAGGCCACTAAAATACCTACCGCAATAGCTAAGTCAAAGCGTCCACCATCTTTAGGTAAATCGGCAGGCGCTAAATTGACGGTAATGCGCTGATCGGGGAAACCAAATTGAGAGTTTTCTAGGGCGCTACGCACCCTATCTTTTGATTCTTTAACTGAGGCCTCAGGAAGCCCTACAATATGAAAAGCTGGCAAACCATTACCAAGGTGTACCTCTACAATAACCTCAGGGGCGTTTATACCCACTTGGGCACGAGAATAAATGCGAGCTAGCGACATTCCTTATCCTAATTAATGGTTTAATTAATTAGTTTAGTCAGAATATTTAAAAACGTGTACTGTGATTTGCCATTTAATAGCTGCAATACGAAGCAATAAGGTGGTTAGCATTGCCATTACCATGGCAAGTTCAGTCGCTAACGCAAAGTGAATACCCAAAGTATAAACAACACCGCCTGCAATACAGGTAATTGCATATAGCTCGCCTTTTAGCAACATAGGGATTTCACGGGCCAGCACATCTCGGAGCATGCCACCAAAGCAACCGGTAATTACACCCATAATAATGGCGGTCATATTTGGCATGCCGGCAAGTAATGCTTTTTGGGTACCCATAACCGAAAAAAATGCTAACCCAAATGCATCGGCAATTTGTAATGTGTAATGTGGAATCGACTTTTGCTTGTTAATAAGCCGAGTGGTAATAAATACCGCTGCTAAAATAGCATAAAAAAAACTTTGGTCGTGTAACCAAAATACCGGAACATCCAATATAAGGTCACGAACCGTACCGCCTCCAATCGCTGTTACAGCGGCTAATACTACAACACCGAAACCATCCATTTTCTTTTCATGTGCAACCAATGTACCCGTAATAGCAAACACGGCAATGCCAATTAAATCAAACCAGTGGTAAAGCTCAGTCATGTGTAACACACCCAAAATTATTTGTGCCGTTTTAACACAAACTATACAAAGTTTTAAGTAATAACACTTTTTTTGGAAAATTTATAACGTGTATAAAACACTATTTTGGAAGGCATAAGTTTATGAGGGGTGTTATTTCTGTGGTTGCGGGAGCCAGAGCTTGTGAAGGGAAACGACTACCTTTGCTGGCTAGTGGAGAGCTGAGACCGACGAGCTATCCATTTCCCTGAATTTTAGGCATAAAAAAACACGCTTTAAGCGTGTCGTTTCATTTTATGTATTTCAGTGGTTGCGGGAGCCGGATTTGAACCGACGACCTTCGGGTTATGAGCCCGACGAGCTACCAGGCTGCTCCATCCCGCGCCTGAAATATGCATACTTATTTAGCGTTGCTTACATTACAACGTGGCTGTCAACTTCCTAAAGGAAATTGGTTGCGGGAGCCGGATTTAAAACGACTACCTTTGCTGGCTAATGAAGAGCTGAGACCGACAAGCTTTTCTTTAACTAACGTTTTACAGTAACCTCAAACCCCTAAAGGAAATTGGTTGCGGGAGCCGGATTTGAACCGACGACCTTCGGGTTATGAGCCCGACGAGCTACCAGGCTGCTCCATCCCGCGCC
>NZ_LKDV01000069.1:0-1975 GCF_001401875.1 Pseudoalteromonas sp. P1-13-1a
ACCGCACCAAATTTGCGATGGGTAAAGATGTAGTTGCTGTTGAGCAAAAACTTGAAAAGGTTGTCCCTAAAGAATTTAAAGTAGACGTACACCACTGGCTAATACTACACGGGCGCTATACTTGCGTTGCCCGTAAGCCTAAATGCGGCAGCTGTATTATTGAAGACTTGTGTGAGTTTAAAGATAAGACTGACTAATAGCGTGGTCAATAGTCTTTTATATCTGTTTCTATTTTGAGTCCTATTGGGTAGTTTGATTTAGAAAGCTCAGCAAACGCTTAGCATTACTGCTTTGAAATACGTTACTTGGCCAAACAGCATATATGGGTATAGGCTCAATTTTCCAGTTAGTTAATAACTCAACTAAAGATCTATCTTTTAGCCCTTTTTCAACTAAATAGTCTGGTGGAGTCGCTATACCTAACCCATTCAGACATAGTTCTGTCATTGCTTCTACGCTATTAACGCTAACATTGCTCTTAAAGCTAATATCGACTTTCTCGCCGTTAGCATCAATCAAGGTTCTTCTATTAGGAAGCATGGTAAGTTTTATCCAGTTGTATTGCTCTATATCAACAGGAGAAATTGGCTCCTCTATCATTTGAGCGAATTCATAAGAGCAGACTAATTTTCTCTTTATTTCACCCACTCGTGTCGCGATTAGATTACTGTCCTCCATTTCACCAGCTCGAAAAGCGATATCTATCCCTTGTTCAATTAGGTTTTGTCTTTCATCTGTGTAAATAAAATTCAGATTTAACAAAGCATGACTCTTTGCAAATTTAGCGATATTTCTACTAATATCTGATTTTATCAACGCAGAAGGTAGCGTCACCGTTAAGGTTCCCCTTAACTCTTGTTGTTTTGAAGTCACCAAGTTTAGTCCTTGATGCGCCGACTCAACCATACTCAATGCGTATTGAAAAAGTACCTTTCCCTCATTAGTTAAAGAAAGGTTTCTAGTTGAACGGTAAATAAGAGCAGTACCAAGATGGTTTTCCAGTTGAGTAACTTGATAACTAACAACTGAAGGAGATAACTGTAATTTTTTGGCCGCAGCCCGAAAAGAACCTTGTTTTATCGTCTCCGCGAAAATAGCCATTGAACGTAATTCATCTATCATAATTATTAAAATATATAGAACAGTGAAAACCAATTATAACAGCTAATCGAACCAATAATATTAATATATAGTCTCCATAAACTAAGGAGAATTTATGTCTTTACTAATAGCAATGTTTTCGTTTTCATTAACCATGTCGATTTCACCGGGTCCTGTAAATATGATTATTATTTCCTCCGGAATGAATTATGGAGTTCGAAAAACTTTACCTTTCGTTTCAGGCGGAACCATTGGGTTCACATTACTACTTTTGTTCATAGGACTCGGTTTTTCTCAGGTAATAAACTCCTACCCTAGTTTTCTTAAATATTTAACCGTTGTTGGCTCCTCATTTATCATTTACATGGGATATCTAATTGCAACGTCAGACCCAGAGCTAGATATTGAAAAACAGCACCAACCAACATTTCTACAAGGTTTTATTTTACAATGGCTAAATCCTAAAGCATGGATTGCTTGTTTAGCTGGCGCTTCCTTGTTTTCGGTTCCTAACAGTTCAAAAGAGTTCTTACTCTTTTCATTAATTTATTTTGTTGTCTGTTACTTATCTCTTTTTTGTTGGTCTGTACTAGGAGACAAATCTGCCAAATTATTAAATAGTAAATTCAAATTAAAGTTGTTTAATTTATCGATGGGTGGCGCTTTAATCGTGACAGCTAGTTACTTACTTTACTCTCAATTTAATTAACTACGTATGAAGGCCGTTCTATTTTCCTTATCTCTCGGCTGGCCGACAATAGCCGTGCACACGCATATTTTCGGGCTTCAAACCGCACCAAATTTGCGATGGGTAAAGATGTAGTTGCTGTTGAGCAAAAACTTGAAAAGGTTGTCCCTAAAGAATTTAAAGTAG
>NZ_LKDV01000070.1:0-1681 GCF_001401875.1 Pseudoalteromonas sp. P1-13-1a
TGTGGTGGGTGATACTGGACTTGAACCAGTGACCCTCGCCTTGTAAGGGCGATGCTCTCCCAACTGAGCTAATCACCCACATATAAATTAAATGCTACTATTTAAAATAGTACTGGACTTTAACCAGTAAACGCCACCCTCTATTATTTAAACGGTGATGTTCTCTTTTCTAATTGAGCTAACAGCTCAATTAAAGTTCTAGACGTGTACACTTAGTAAAGTGGTGGGTAATACTGGACTTGAACCAGTGACCCTCGCCTTGTAAGGGCGATGCTCTCCCAACTGAGCTAATCACCCACATCTAAATAACATTGCATTGCTGCGTTGTTGTGGGGCGCTATTATAGATAGAGTTGCAAATGTGTCAACACTTGAATGATAAAAATGTGCTGAATGAAGGTTTTATAAACAACGCGATGAGGTTGGCGTTTACTTTATCACCAAATTTAAACAAGCAGGACAAATAAACAGCTAAATTAAGCGAAGTGACTGCCTTATTTTTTATATACAATAAAAAGCGTTTGCTTAAATAAACGAATAAAAGCCAATGTTTAAATTGATACATCAAGCGTGACGTCTTTTCACAAAGAAAAGTCATGGTCAAAAAAATTGAAATTTTAGAGCCACTATAAGTTAATCTTTAAAAAGGACGAACAGTTTAAAAGGAATAAGTCTTAATCTGTATTGCCATTTGTGCGAATAAACTCTAACTAACCTCAAGAGTTTTGGCACAGTGACAACAAAATAGAGCCTATTACCCAAATTTGATCTAAGCCTTTAAAACAACACGAGCTATTTGTTGGTATGTTTAACGACGATCTAATTCACTTCAATATTTATATTTTTCAAGCAATTTAAAAAGGGGAGGGGTATGCATTTAATAAATAAGGTTATCGAATAGGGTTCAGAGATTTAAATAACACACTTATAATCGCAGGCTGGCCTAGTTTAAGTCATGGCAAAAAGTGCTTTTTGAATCTGTACTCAATTTGCATATAAATGTATACCTTCTATGGTAAACATTATTAGGTCATCAACGAGGTATGAATAGTTAATTAATCTGTTTATAGTGCTGTTAGGTGAAGTAGAGCCCGAATTTTATCGAAATTGCAATTTTTAGCATGCTTGATAGCCAGTTTGTTGAAAATTAAACCATTTAAATAAAGTGACATAAAAAACTGTTGACTTTATTTGGGGGGGTGCATAGAATGCGCCCCGCACTCAGCGATACACAACGTGTTAAAGGCGTTAGGTATTAAAAAGGTTTGGGGCTATAGCTCAGCTGGGAGAGCGCTTCGCTGGCAGCGAAGAGGTCTGCGGTTCGATCCCGCATAGCTCCACCAAATCTTTGTGCATGTCCTAGGGTAGCAGTTTTCTGTGTCCCCATCGTCTAGAGGCCTAGGACACCGCCCTTTCACGGCGGTAACAGGGGTTCGAATCCCCTTGGGGACGCCATCTAACAAATAGTTAGGCGTGGTTTGACCAAGAGAAAAACGTAACACTTAAAGCTCGAGTCTTTATGTGTGTTAAGCGTATTACCTTAGCAGCTCGTGATATGAGTTAAACTTATCAACTGTCCTAGTGACACTTTTTAGTGTCCCCATCGTCTAGAGGCCTAGGACACCGCCCTTTCACGGCGGTAACAGGGGTTCGAATCCCCTTGGGGACGCCACTTACTATTT
>NZ_LKDV01000072.1:0-1446 GCF_001401875.1 Pseudoalteromonas sp. P1-13-1a
GCTAGGATTTATGGTGGTATCCAATTAAATTCATCAACTACATTTACAGCAGAAGCAAGTGACGTTTTACTAGCTCAAACAGATACTGAGGCCACCAGTAGAGCTAAAAGTGTTGAAAGTATTGATATAGCGACACAAACAGGCTCTCAAGACGCCCTAGTCATAATAGATGGTGCTATAGCAATGATTGATGCGCAACGGGCTAGTTTAGGGGCTGTACAAAATCGTTTTGGTCATACTATTAGTAACCTCGCAAATATTTCTGAAAACGTTTCTGCATCTCGTAGTCGTATTCAAGATACAGATTTTGCAACTGAAACAGCAGAGATGACTAAAAACCAAATCTTGCAACAAGCAGGTACATCGATACTTTCGCAAGCAAATCAAATACCACAGGCTGCAGTTAGCTTATTAGGTGGTTAATCACCTAGTTTGCCAGTAACTCTTCATTATAAACGCACTTCAATTCAAAGTGCGTTTTTGCTTTTTGAGATAGTGAAAATTAATAAATTATTATTTTTCATTTAAAAACAAAAAGTTATATTTTATAAAACAAATAAACTCATTTATTTTTAAAATATTTCTAAAGATAATTTATTTCCTGCCGTTAACTTAACCAGTACAGAGCTTGAGCATACAATTGTGAAAGCTCTTGGTTAAATCTAAACAGTCACATTACGAAAGTAATCAGGAGTTTTATTATGATTTCAGTAAATACAAATGTATCTTCTCTAAATGCTCAACGTAACCTATCTCAATCGGGTTCAGATCTTGCTACCTCAATGGAGCGTTTATCATCAGGTATGCGCATTAACAGTGCAAAAGATGATGCCGCCGGCCTACAAATTTCAAACCGCTTAACCTCACAAATAAACGGTCTATCTGTAGCTCAGCGAAATGCCAATGATGGTATTTCAATGGCACAAACTGCTGAAGGTGCCATGCAAGAGTCTACTAACATTTTACAGCGTATGCGTGAGCTAGCGCTACAATCTGCTAACGGTTCAAACTCAGCTGACGATAGAGATGCACTTCAAAAAGAAGTATCTGCATTACAAACAGAACTAACACGTATAGCTGATACAACATCATTTGGTGGGCAGCAGTTGCTTGATGGTACATATGGCTCTAAAGCTTTTCAAGTAGGTGCAAATGCAAATGAAACAATCAACTTATCTTTAAGTAGTGTAGCTGCTAGCGATATAGGTACGAACCAGATCAATTTACAAAGCTCTACAACGGGATATGGCTCTAGCTCTGCCGTTGCTGATGATTTATCAGGCGCACATGATATAACCGCAACAACTTATACTTTAACTGGTCGTGGTGGAAAAGAAGTAATAGTTGACATTGCTGGAGGTTCAAGTGCGCAAGATGCTGCTAAAGCGATTAACGAAGTTTCAGATACAACTGGGATCAAGGCACAAGCACGGACTCAGGCTACAT
>NZ_LKDV01000073.1:0-1418 GCF_001401875.1 Pseudoalteromonas sp. P1-13-1a
TAGCTATTAACTTCTGTCGCTTGTTTCTGTCACATAAAACGCGTTTGGCGTTGTATGGTTAAGCCTCACGGGTAATTAGTACAAGTTAGCTTAATGGCTCACACCACTTCCACATCTTGCCTATCAACGTTGTAGTCTTCAACGGCCCTTCAGAGACTTTAAAAGTCTAGTGAGAACTCATCTCGAGGCCTGCTTCGCGCTTAGATGCTTTCAGCGCTTATCAGTTCCGAACGTAGCTACCGGGCAATGCCATTGGCATGACAACCCGAACACCAGCGGTTCGTTCACTCCGGTCCTCTCGTACTAGGAGCAACCCCTCTCAATTCTCAAACGCCCACGGCAGATAGGGACCGAACTGTCTCACGACGTTCTAAACCCAGCTCGCGTACCACTTTAAATGGCGAACAGCCATACCCTTGGGACCGACTTCAGCCCCAGGATGTGATGAGCCGACATCGAGGTGCCAAACACCGCCGTCGATATGAACTCTTGGGCGGTATCAGCCTGTTATCCCCGGAGTACCTTTTATCCGTTGAGCGATGGCCCTTCCATTCAGAACCACCGGATCACTATGACCTACTTTCGTACCTGCTCGACGCGTCTGTCTCGCAGTTAAGCTGGCTTCTACCATTACACTAACCGTACGATGTCCGACCGTACTTAGCCAACCTTCGTGCTCCTCCGTTACTCTTTGGGAGGAGACCGCCCCAGTCAAACTACCCACCAGGCACTGTCCGTAACCCCGATTCAGGGGCCAACGTTAGAACATCAAAACTACAAGGGTGGTATTTCAAGGACGACTCCAACAAAACTAGCGTCTCATCTTCTAAGTCTCCCACCTATCCTACACATGTAGGTTCAATGTTCAGTGCCAAGCTGTAGTAAAGGTTCACGGGGTCTTTCCGTCTAGCCGCGGGTACACAGCATCTTCACTGCGATTTCAATTTCACTGAGTCTCGGGTGGAGACAGCGTGGCCATGGTTACACCATTCGTGCAGGTCGGAACTTACCCGACAAGGAATTTCGCTACCTTAGGACCGTTATAGTTACGGCCGCCGTTTACCGGGGCTTCGATCAAGAGCTTCGTCCGAAAACTAACCCCATCAATTAACCTTCCGGCACCGGGCAGGTGTCACACCGTATACGTCATCTTGCGATTTTGCACAGTGCTGTGTTTTTAATAAACAGTCCCAGCCACCTGGTCACTGCGGCTCCCGTCCGCTTAGAGAGCAAGTCTCATCACAGATAGGAGCGTACCTTCTCCCGAAGTTACGGTACGATTTTGCCTAGTTCCTTCACCCGAGTTCTCTCAAGCGCCTTAGTATTCTCTACCTGACCACCTGTGTCGGTTTGGGGTACGATTCGGTATAATCTGAAGCTTAGAGGCTTTTCCTGGAAGTATGGCATCAGCAACTTCA
>NZ_LKDV01000074.1:0-1361 GCF_001401875.1 Pseudoalteromonas sp. P1-13-1a
GAAGTGCAAGCCGATGGCACCTTTAGTGTAGATGTGCCTAATGAGTTAAGTGAAGGTGAATTTACCGTTGAAGTATCGGTCACCGACGCCGCAGGCAATCAAACCACAGCCACCACCACAGGCGAAGTTGACATAACTGCGCCGGTTGTGACGATAAATGCGTTAGGTGATACGAGTGATACTACTCCGACCCTATCTGGTACAGTTAGTGGCGAGCCTACGGGGTCAACCGTTACTTTAACCGTAACGGATGCAAATGGTGCAGAGCAAACAATCACAGCACAAGTTATTGCTGATGGTAGTTGGACGGTTGAAGTACCTGTTGCTTTAGCGGAAGGCAGTTATACGGTTGATGCTAGTATTAGTGATAGCGTCGGCAATGAAGGCACTGCAACTGCCTCTGGCACCATTGATACAAGTGCGTTAACTATCACTATCGATGTCATTGGTGAAACCAACGACCAAACACCGCAAATAAGTGGTGATACTTTTAATGCAGGAGTGGGCTCGTCTATAGAAGTTCAGATAACAGACTCTACTGGGGCAACGATCACCCTAACCACCGTTGTTGATGCAAACGGACAGTGGAGTGTTACACCACCTGCAGATTTACCTGAGGGAAATGTATCAATCAGTGCAACTGTAACTGATTTAGGCGGTGGCTCAGCCACCACCGAGCTTGATGCTGTAATTGATATTACGCCGCCGACTATACAAATTAACGACCTAGAAACCAGTAATGATACAACACCAATTATTGCTGGTAATACTACAGGCGTTGTATCTGGCACTGTAATAAGCTTGACTGTTACTGACTCTCAAGGCGTTGTTCGCTCGTTTAATACGACAACGGATGCACAAGGGAATTGGAGTGTAGAGCTTTCTCAAGAGTTGGCTTCAGGGGATTATACTGTACAAGCAGAGGTTTCTGATGCTGCAGGCAATAGTGCTTTAGATACAGCAACCGGTAATATCGATACTTCAGGGCCAAGTCTAACCGTTGACTTTGATGCTATAACTAATGATACAACACCTACTATTTCAGGCACGAGTGATGCCGATGTAGGCACTACGGTTACTGTGGTGATTACTGATGAAAACGGTGTAGAACAAACATTGACTACCACAGTTGATGCCAATGGAAATTGGACAGTAACCCCTCAGACAGAGTTGAATGAAGGTGATAACACCATCGAAGTGAGTGTGTCTGATGAAGCAGGAAACACGACAACAGTAACCGATACAATTACTCTAGACACGCAAGCACCCACGCTTACGATACAAAATGTAGGCGATGTAAACGACCTAACACCGACATTACAGGGCACCAGTAACGAAATTGGCGGCACGGTGACACTCAC
>NZ_LKDV01000075.1:0-1032 GCF_001401875.1 Pseudoalteromonas sp. P1-13-1a
CATCAAACAATCTCGAAGTTTTTCCAATTGTAATTTAACCTTTTCATCTTCAACCATTAATTTATTCAACCTACCTACAGCTTTCGATATCGCCGAATAATGCTCAACATTAAAAACAGCTGCTAATGCCTGCAAATTTAACCCCGTTAAATCTTGGCATAATTTAATAGCAAACCAGCGTGGTAAATTTTTCTCTTTTCGCCCCTTTTTAACCGTTACTATATCATCTACCTCAACATTAAAGTGTTTAGCTAAGTAGGCTATAACATCATCTGCTAAGTGCTTTTTCTAACAAGCTTTCTTTCGCTATCTGACTTGGCAATATAGTCTTTTATGTTTTCAATAAAGTCCTCACAACCCAAAACCGACAATAACTTTTTAGCACTATAAAAAGCGCTTATTTCTTTATTGTTTTCATATTCAACAAACTGTTTACAAGCAGCATATTTACACTTTTTTCCTTGAAGCGAAAATATAAAGTCCCGAACTAACCATTTCGGCGTCGCTGTGTTTTTGATAAAAGCTGAATAGCTAGACCATGTATACTTAGCAAGGTTATCTACCAGTGGTGTGTTCGTTTCAATTGGGTTACGGTGAATGTACCGACTAACATGCAATAAATAGTTATCTGCATCCACCAGCACCGCTTTGTAGCGCCCTCTAAACAGTGCACCATCTTTATTGTGTGTTCTATTAAAGTATTGAGTATAAAAGCCATTAATATGCTTCATGGCTCGGCCTAAATTTGCATCAGGGGTTTTGATTAGCAGGTGGTAATGATTGGTCATTAAACAATAAGAATGCACTTCAATATTAAAGCGAAGGCTTGCTTGCTCAATACAATATAAAAAATACTTAAAGTCGTCATCGCTCAAAAAGGTATTTTCACGCCCTCTTCCCCGATTCATTACATGATAAAACGCATTCTCATACTCTATTCGCAGCGGCCTAGACATAGTAATTCACTCAATGAGTAGTAATCTATAAATCTAGACATTTGAAGTCTGAAGTCAAGATTTGACCCCAATGGTT
>NZ_LKDV01000076.1:0-876 GCF_001401875.1 Pseudoalteromonas sp. P1-13-1a
AGTATTAATTAGCTAGGCTAATTATTACTCTACGATAGTTGCTACAACACCAGCACCTACAGTACGGCCACCTTCACGGATAGCGAAACGAAGACCTTCGTCCATCGCGATTGGCGCGATTAGAGTTACTGTCATCTTAACGTTATCACCAGGCATTACCATTTCTACGCCTTCTGGTAACTGTACGTCACCTGTTACGTCAGTTGTACGGAAGTAGAACTGTGGACGGTAACCTTTGAAGAATGGAGTATGACGACCACCTTCATCTTTAGAAAGTACGTATACTTCTGAAGTGAATGTAGTGTGTGGCTTGATTGAACCAGGCTTAGCTAGTACTTGACCACGTTCAACGTCTTCACGCTTAGTACCACGTAGAAGTGCACCAATGTTCTCACCAGCACGACCTTCGTCAAGAAGCTTACGGAACATCTCAACACCAGTACAAGTAGACTTAGTAGTCTCTTTGATACCAACGATTTCAACTTCGTCGTTCACGTTGATGATACCAGCTTCAACACGGCCAGTTACAACAGTACCACGACCTTGGATTGAGAAAACGTCTTCGATAGGCATGATGAATGGCTTATCGATGTCACGCTCTGGCTCTGGAATGTAAGAATCTAGTGCTTCTGCAAGCTCAACGATCTTGTCTTCCCACTGCTTTTCGCCTTCAAGTGCTTTAAGTGCAGAACCTTGAATTAGTGGTAAGTCATCACCTGGGAAGTCGTACTCAGAAAGAAGTTCACGAACTTCCATTTCTACTAGCTCAAGTAGCTCTTCGTCGTCAACCATGTCACATTTGTTCATGAATACAACGATGTAAGGTACGCCAACCTGACGAGAAAGTAGGATGTGCTCACGTGTTTGTGGCATAGG
>NZ_LKDV01000077.1:0-839 GCF_001401875.1 Pseudoalteromonas sp. P1-13-1a
GCTTACAGAACGCTCCCCTACCACTCATCCTAAGATGAATCCGCAGCTTCGGTGCATAGTTTAGCCCCGTTACATCTTCCGCGCAGACCGACTCGACCAGTGAGCTATTACGCTTTCTTTAAAGGATGGCTGCTTCTAAGCCAACCTCCTGGCTGTCTGGGCCTTTCCACATCGTTTCCCACTTAACTATGACTTTGGGACCTTAGCTGGCGGTCTGGGTTGTTTCCCTCTTCACGACGGACGTTAGCACCCGCCGTGTGTCTCCCGGATAGTACTTTACGGTATTCGGAGTTTGCAAAGGGTTGGTAAGTCGGGATGACCCCCTAGCCTTAACAGTGCTCTACCCCCGTAAGTATTCGTCCGAGGCTCTACCTAAATAGATTTCGGGGAGAACCAGCTATCTCCCGGTTTGATTAGCCTTTCACTCCTAGCCACAGGTCATCCCCTAACTTTTCAACGTTAGTGGGTTCGGTCCTCCAGTTGATGTTACTCAACCTTCAACCTGCCCATGGCTAGATCACCGGGTTTCGGGTCTATACCTTGCAACTATTCGCCCAGTTAAGACTCGGTTTCCCTACGGCTACCCTAATCGGTTAACCTCGCTACAAAATATAAGTCGCTGACCCATTATACAAAAGGTACGCAGTCACCCTCGAGGGGCTCCTACTGCTTGTACGTACACGGTTTCAGGTTCTATTTCACTCCCCTCACAGGGGTTCTTTTCGCCTTTCCCTCACGGTACTGGTTCACTATCGGTCAGTTGGGAGTATTTAGCCTTAGATGATGGTCCACCTATATTCAGTCAAAGTTTCACGTGCTCCGACCTACTCGATTTCACT
>NZ_LKDV01000078.1:0-645 GCF_001401875.1 Pseudoalteromonas sp. P1-13-1a
ACACCAACCAGCGACTTAGCAGAAGGCAACTACAGTGTTAGCGCCAGCATCACTGATGCAGCAGGCAACACGGGTACAGGCACAGACAACGGCGAAGTGGATGTGACGCCACCAACCCTTGCCTTTACACCGACCTTTGAGCTTGGTTTATTAGTGACCCTAAGCGGTACCTCTGACCTGCCAGCAGGCAGCGAAATTACTATCACTGAGCAACTTATAGGCGGTGGCATTGGGGCCACTTACACCACCACAACCGATGCCAATGGTAATTGGTCATTAGTGGGCTTGGATGTATCACTCCTTGATGTTGGCTCTGTAATAGCCACAGCCACCGATGCAGCCGGTAACACGCGCACAATCAGCTCAGATGACTTTGATAGCACACCGCCTACGCTTACTGTTGAGGTGGATGCACAAAGCAATAGCAACACGCCTATAATCAGTGGCACGAGCGATGCGGGCGAAGGCGCGCAAGTGACGATAGTGGTGACCGACAGCGATGGTAATCCACAAACCATCACTGCGCTTGTTGATGCAAATGGTGATTGGAGCGCCACACCGAGTACACCACTTAGTGAAGGTGAAAGCACGATTGAAGTGAGCGTACGCGATAGCGTAGGCAACGAAACCACCGTGAGTGAAACC
>NZ_LKDV01000079.1:0-609 GCF_001401875.1 Pseudoalteromonas sp. P1-13-1a
CTACTTCACCTGAGCCAGAGGCTGTGGCTTCATTGCCAGCGGCATCGCTTACGCTTGCACTTACTGTGTAGCTGCCCTCAGCAAGCACTGTTGTAACAGGGACTGACCATGTACCACTTGCGCCCACTGTGGCAGTAATGGTTTGCTGTACCCCGGCATTGTCTGTCACAACAATTGTGACTTCGCTGCCTTGTGGTGCATCGCTCGTGCCGGAGATCGTCGGTGTTGTGTCGTTGCTAACGCCGTTATCTGTAATAACAAGGCTGGGCGGGGTTAAATCAATCTCGCCAGTTTCGCTCGCGCTGCCGATATTCCCTAGGCCATCCTCTACTTCTGCGGTGACCGTGTATTCGCCTTCAGCTAAAGCACTCGGGGCATCAACACTCCAGACGCCACCTGTTACAGTCGTATCAACAGTCGTAATATTCCCTGCACTGTCTTCAAACGTTAAGCTAATCGTGGTGCCATCGACTGCATCGCTTGTTCCGCTAATAGTGGGTGTGGTGTCGTTGGTATCTATCAAGGCATTAATGCTAATGCTTGGCGCGGTGGTGTTCAGTGTTGCGGTTTCACTAACCGTGGTGGTATTACCGGCGTTATCGCTCACGC
>NZ_LKDV01000080.1:0-576 GCF_001401875.1 Pseudoalteromonas sp. P1-13-1a
TGAACAGGCATTATCCCAGCAGTTTCCCTTTCTCGACATGCTAATCGTTACACCTCGCTTGTTCAACCACGATATAGTCTCTTTAGCTCGATACTGGCTCCCTTGATCTGAATGAAACAGTAAACGTTGCCCGTTCGGCTTGCGCACATTCCAAGCCTTCTTTAGTGTTTTAATCACTAAAACCGCATTATTAATTCGACTTGTTGCCCAGCCCACAACTTTGCGTGAGTATAAATCTAAAATGACACATAAGTACTGGCAGCCTTCTTTACAGCGCACCTGAGTTATATCCGATACCCATACACTATTAGGCTCTTCAACATCAAATTGACGAGCAAGTAGATTCTCTGCTGTTATAAAACCCTGCTTTTTATTACCACTGGTGTAGCGACGCTTACCTGATTTAGAGCGATAACCCACGCTTTGTAATAAACGCTGCACTCGACCTTTACTGCAATCATATCCGTCGGCTATGGCGGCTTGCCACAATTTTCTGTAACCAGGTATGCAGTGCTCTTCATTACTTCTTTTTATTAAAAACTGAAGTAAAAAATCATTTTTTCTTTCAACTGGATT
>NZ_LKDV01000081.1:0-555 GCF_001401875.1 Pseudoalteromonas sp. P1-13-1a
AGGTTCAAGTGCGCAAGATGCTGCTAAAGCGATTAACGAAGTTTCAGATACAACTGGGATCAAGGCACAAGCACGGACTCAGGCTACATTGGAACTAGGAACTATTCCTTCAGTTGATAATACAGACCCTTTAAATCCTGTGTATGGTCAATATTCAATGGACCTTAATGGAGAAGCTGTAAGCTTCACCGGAACAGGGGATGCAACATTAGACAGGGATGCAATGGTACAAGCCATTAATGCTGGAACTTCTGACCATGGAGTTTCTGCGAAAGTAGAAAATGGTGAATTTATCATTTCAAGTGATACAGGCGCAGATATCGAAATAGAAGATTTTACTGTAACAAATGGTGATGGCACTGATGCTGCAACTACTTTAGAAATTACAGCGCAAGGCTATGACGGAACAGATTCAGCCACACCAACTACTTTAACAAGTGATCCTACTGGCAGTACAGGTGACTCAGCTAGGATTTATGGTGGTATCCAATTAAATTCATCAACTACATTTACAGCAGAAGCAAGTGACGTTTTACTAGCTCAAACAGATACTGA
>NZ_LKDV01000082.1:0-544 GCF_001401875.1 Pseudoalteromonas sp. P1-13-1a
AGAGGCTGTGGCTTCATTGCCAGCGGCATCGCTTACGCTTGCACTTACTGTGTAGCTGCCCTCAGCAAGCACTTGTGAGGCGGCCACACTCCAAGTGCCATTCGCACCGAGTGTCGTTGTCACCGTATGTGTCACGTTATTACTATCGGTGATCTCTACCGTTACGGTGCTGCCTTGCGGTGCATTGGCGGTGCCGGTAATCGTCGGTGTGGTGTCGTTTGTTACGCTTAGCGTATCAACTTCAATCGCTGGTATGGTGGTGTCAATAATACCGGTTTCGCTCGCGCTGCCGATATTCCCTAGACCATCGTCTACTTCGGCAGTGACCGTGTATTCGCCTTCAGCTAAAGCACTCGGGGCATCAACACTCCATACGCCACCGCTGACTGTAGTGGTGGCGGTGGTTTCAACGCCTGCACTGTCTACAAATGTAAGGTTAATCGTGGTGCCATCGACTGCATCGCTTGTTCCGCTAATAGTGGGTGTGGTGTCGTTGGTATCTACCAAGGCATTAATGCTAATGCTTGGCGCGGTGGTGTTCAGT
>NZ_LKDV01000083.1:0-544 GCF_001401875.1 Pseudoalteromonas sp. P1-13-1a
AGAGGCTGTGGCTTCATTGCCAGCGGCATCGCTTACGCTTGCACTTACTGTGTAGCTGCCCTCAGCAAGCACTTGTGAGGCGGCCACACCCCAAGTGCCATTCGCACCGAGTGTCGTTGTCACCGTATGTGTCACGTTATTACTATCGGTGATCTCTACCGTTACGGTGCTGCCCTGTGGTGCATTCGCTGTGCCGGTAATCGTCGGTGTGGTGTCGTTTGTTACGCTTAGCGTATCCACTTCAATCGCTGGTATGGTGGTGTCAATAATACCGGTTTCGCTCGCGCTGCCGATATTCCCTAGACCATCGTCTACTTCGGCGGTGACCGTGTATTCGCCTTCAGCTAAAGCACTTGGTGCATCAATGCTCCAGATGCCACCGCTGACTGTAGTGGTGGCGGTGGTTTCAACGCCTGCACTGTCTACAAATGTAAGGCTAATCGTGGTGCCATCGGCTGCATCGCTTGTTCCGCTAATAGTGGGTGTGGTGTCGTTGGTATCTACCAAGGCATTAATGCTAATGCTTGGCGCGGTGGTGTTCAGT
>NZ_LKDV01000084.1:0-527 GCF_001401875.1 Pseudoalteromonas sp. P1-13-1a
AAGTGGTGGGCGCAGGAGGATTCGAACCTCCGACCGCCTGGTTCGTAGCCAGGTACTCTATCCAGCTGAGCTATGCGCCCACTTTCATTAGTTACTTATTTATACTCTAAGTTAGAGTCTGTAAAAGTGATGTGCGTAGGACGTAACTTCTAAGAATGAACCTCCGACCGTTTGGCTTTAGCCAACACTTTATACTTATTTATACTCTAAGCAGAGTGATGTAAAAGTGGTGGGCGCAGGAGGATTCGAACCTCCGACCGCCTGGTTCGTAGCCAGGTACTCTATCCAGCTGAGCTATGCGCCCACTTTTACTGTTTGCTTGTTTATACTCTAAGCAGAGTGTGTAAAAAGTGTTGGAAGCAGGGCGTATCTTGTAAGAATGAACCTCCGACCGATTTGGTTACAAACCAAACACTTTAGCTTATTTATACTCTAAGTAGAGTGTGTAAAAAGTGTTGGAAGCAGGACCTATCTTGTAAGAATGAACCTCCGACCGATTTGGTTATAAACCAAACACTTTAACTTAT
>NZ_LKDV01000085.1:0-516 GCF_001401875.1 Pseudoalteromonas sp. P1-13-1a
GGAGGGGTTCCCGAGCGGCCAAAGGGATCAGACTGTAAATCTGACGGCTCAGCCTTCGCTGGTTCGAATCCAGCTCCCTCCACCACTTTATTCTTGACGGTTAGAGGTAGTTTAAGAACAGGTTCCTAAAGCGGGCATCGTATAATGGCTATTACCTCAGCCTTCCAAGCTGATGATGCGGGTTCGATTCCCGCTGCCCGCTCCAATTATGGTGTTGCTGATATAGCTCAGTTGGTAGAGCGCACCCTTGGTAAGGGTGAGGTCGGCAGTTCAAATCTGCCTATCAGCACCAGTCATAAGAATCTCCTTGAATACTTCCTTTATCTGTCAGAAAAAACTATTTGAAATTTGAAAAAATTAAATTAATCTACCTCTGGTGGATTATTTTCATATGTAATCTAGATACACAAAACTGATAGGTTCCGTCATGGCAAAAGAAAAGTTTGAACGCGTAAAACCGCACGTAAACGTTGGTACAATCGGCCACGTTGACCACGGTAAAACTACACTAACTGC
>NZ_LKDV01000086.1:0-504 GCF_001401875.1 Pseudoalteromonas sp. P1-13-1a
GCTCACGTTAGAAGCGCAGCTTCTCATGACTTTGGCAAAGGGGTTTACACAACGTAAAACGTTGTTTTTAAAACGCCAGCAAGCTGCGCGTCTACAGGGTTGGGTTAAGCTCCGGCGTTAGTTTGACTTGTAGACGTTGAGCTTGCTCACGTTAGAAGCGCAGCTTCTCATGGCTTTGGCAAAGGGGTTTACACTTAGGTAAAAGCATTGCTTTTAAACGCCAGCAAGCTGCGCGTCTACAGGGTTGGGTTAAGCTCCGGTGTTAGTTTGACTTGTAGACGTTGAGCTTGCTCACTTTAGAAGCGCAGCTTCTCATGGCTTTGGCAAAGGGGTTTACACTTAGGTAAAAGCGTTGCTTTTAAACGCCAGCAAGCTGCGCGTCTACAGGGTTGGGTTAAGCTCCGGCGTTAATTTTACTTGTAGACGTTGAGCTTGCTCACGTTAGAAGCGCAGCTTCTCATGACTTTGGCAAAGGGGTTTACACAACGTAAAACGTTGTTTTTA
>NZ_LKDV01000087.1:0-494 GCF_001401875.1 Pseudoalteromonas sp. P1-13-1a
ATCAAAGAAAATAGCCAAGCTTTTCGCGTTATAAAGCTATGCTCAGCTATGAAGGTGAGTCGCTCAAGTTATTACGCATGGCTGGCGCGTCCAGCAAAGCTTATAACGGCCAAAGAGCTGCATCTTTATCGTAAAGCCAAAGCGCTGTTTAAACGCAGCAGAGAAAGCTTAGGCTACCGTGAGCTATGTAAGAACTTACGCAAAGAAGGTTTTAAAATAACGCGCTACAAAACTCGAAAGTTAATGGAGAAGCTCAATTTAGTGGTTAAACAGCGAGTAGCTTATAAAGTAACAACTAAACGTAAACACTCTGATGCAGTTGCAGATAATTTGCTTAACCAAAACTTTAATCCGGTAGCACCCAATCAGATTTGGGCTGGCGATGTGACATACCTGAAAACTGGCGAAGGCTGGATGTACCTTGCTGTTGTAATGGATTTATATTCTCGTCGAATTGTTGGCTGGCATATTGATAAACGTATGACGACTGATTT
>NZ_LKDV01000088.1:0-487 GCF_001401875.1 Pseudoalteromonas sp. P1-13-1a
GAGTGGTGGAATTGGTAGACACAAGGGATTTAAAATCCCTCGACTAACAAGTCGTGCCGGTTCAAGTCCGGCCTCGGGCACCACTTTTAATTATTTTACCAAGATAATTAAAAGTTAGATAAAATATTAATGAAAAGTTTAATACGGCACTAACTCAGTTGCCAGAACGTTTTACCGCGACATGGTCGCGCACCAACGGACAAATTACTGACAAAGTTTAACGCGGCACTAGCTCAGTTGGTAGAGCGCGACCTTGCCAAGGTCGAGGTCACGAGTTCGAGCCTCGTGTGCCGCTCCAAATTATTTGGAAGCGTTAAGGCGGAATGGCAGAGTGGCCATGCAGCGGATTGCAAATCCGTCCACCTCGGTTCGACTCCGGGTTCCGCCTCCATTTAATTACTCCACATGCTTTAAATAGCAAACTCGATGCCCGAGTGGTGGAATTGGTAGACACAAGGGATTTAAAATCCCTCGACTAACAAGTCGT
>NZ_LKDV01000089.1:0-461 GCF_001401875.1 Pseudoalteromonas sp. P1-13-1a
GAAGGCTGGATGTACCTTGCTGTTGTAATGGATTTATATTCTCGTCGAATTGTTGGCTGGCATATTGATAAACGTATGACGACTGATTTGGTCAGTAAAGCAATGATAAAAGCATATAACTTACGGCAACCGCCCAAAGGATTAGTATTTCACAGCGACAGGGGCTCACAATATACAAGCAAGCAATATCGGCAATTACTTAGGAGTTATAGTGTTAGAGCAAGCATGGGTGATGTGGGAGCGTGTTGGGATAATGCTGTTGTTGAAAGGTTCTTTGGTAGCTTGAAACATGATTGGTTACTAAAAGTGGCTCAACCAACGCGTGAGCACATGAAAAATGATGCTGCAGAATATATGAAGTATTACAATCTGGAAAGACTGCACTCAGCTAATAATGATCAGTCACCAGTAGAGTATGAAAATTCTTTAGGAAAAGTGTCCGGCTGGAGTTGACCAGAACA
>NZ_LKDV01000090.1:0-455 GCF_001401875.1 Pseudoalteromonas sp. P1-13-1a
TATAAAAACGAAATGAACATCTTAGCATCTGTATACTGTTTAAATTCATATAACTGATCAACAAACTTAATTTGATAAGGGCCTTGCGCACCTATACTACTTAATTCAAATGATAGTGTATCAAACGATGTAACAACTTTAGTTCTTTGAAAGCAACCCCATAATGCGGTTTTTAAATTAAGCTGTTTTTTTGTCCCGTTAAACTCTAAACGGCTCTTTTGACCAAAAAGCAATATAGATATACCTAAAAAGAAGCTTGCCGAAATCGCGAAGAAAATACTTTCCCCTCCTTCGCTTGCAACTGTCATCACAATGCTAATAACTCCAGGAACAAGCATAATAAACGCAAAAATTTTACTTGTCATCTCGCGTCTTGAGGGCATTGTTGTATTACCACTTTGATCTGTTTTGAGAACTTTTTTTACAAGCTTGGATAGATTGTTATATTCCATTAC
>NZ_LKDV01000091.1:0-455 GCF_001401875.1 Pseudoalteromonas sp. P1-13-1a
GTAATGGAATATAACAATCTATCCAAGCTTGTAAAAAAAGTTCTCAAAACAGATCAAAGTGGTAATACAACAATGCCCTCAAGACGCGAAATGACAAGCAAAATTTTTGCGTTTATTATGCTTATTCCTGGAATTGCTAGCATTGTGATGACAGTAACAAGCGAAGGAGGGGAAAGTATTTTCTTCGCGATTTCGGCAAGCTTCTTTTTAAGTATATCAATATTGCTTTTTGGTCGAAAGAGCCGCTTAGAGTTTAACGGGACAGAAAAACAGCTTAATTTAAAAACCGCATTATGGGGTTACTTTCAAAAAAGTAAAATTGTTGTACCGTTTGATACACTATCATTTGAATTAAGTAGTATAGGCGCGCAAGGCCCTTATCAAATTAAGTTTGTTGATCAGTTATATGAATTTAAACAGTATACAGATGCTAAGATGTTCATTTCGTTTTTATA
>NZ_LKDV01000092.1:0-451 GCF_001401875.1 Pseudoalteromonas sp. P1-13-1a
AAGGTAGCCCTAGGGGAACCTGGGGCTGGATCACCTCCTTATACGATTTAGAACTTATTTGTTCGTAGTGTCCACACAGATGATTGTTAATTGTAAAGAGAACAACACTTATTGTTTGGGTCTGTAGCTCAGTTGGTTAGAGCGCACCCCTGATAAGGGTGAGGTCGGTGGTTCAAATCCACCCAGACCCACCACTTCTTTTGAAGTGTCATAACAGACAATAAGACCAGCATATGTGGGGCTATAGCTCAGCTGGGAGAGCGCCTGCCTTGCACGCAGGAGGTCAGCAGTTCGATCCTGCTTAGCTCCACCACTTTACTTCTTAAAAATAAATATTCTTTATCGGGTAGCAATAACACCTGAGAATAGAGTGTGTTTAATTTTGAGAAGTTTTTGATTCTCTGCTCTTTAAAAATTTGGAAAAGCTGATAATAAAATTCTGATAAATATT
>NZ_LKDV01000093.1:0-451 GCF_001401875.1 Pseudoalteromonas sp. P1-13-1a
GGGAGTGGCGGAATTGGTAGACGCGCTGGATTTAGGTTCCAGTATCTTAGGATGTGAGAGTTCAAGTCTCTCCTTCCGCACCATGTTCTGATATGAACTAAACTATCAATTGTTTTCTGTTGGGATATCGCCAAGCGGTAAGGCACCAGGTTTTGATCCTGGCATTCCCAGGTTCAAATCCTGGTATCCCAGCCAACAATGGCTAAGTAGCTCAGCTGGTTAGAGCACATCACTCATAATGATGGGGTCACAGGTTCAAATCCCGTCTTAGCCACCATTTCTTTTTTAGAAGTGGCTCTGCAAGAGTTAAATTGCGGCTCAATGAAGAGTTTAAAATAACTACCAGTGTTTATTAAACACAAAAAATGCGGGAGTGGCGGAATTGGTAGACGCGCTGGATTTAGGTTCCAGTATCTTAGGATGTGAGAGTTCAAGTCTCTCCTTCCGCACC
>NZ_LKDV01000094.1:0-415 GCF_001401875.1 Pseudoalteromonas sp. P1-13-1a
ATGAGAAGCTGCGCTTCTAACGTGAGCAAGCTCGACGTCTACAAGCGCGATATAAAATAGCGCCTACATTGAGCCTTAACAGCAGAGCTTAATGACCCCTGTAGACGCGCAGCTTGCTGGCGTTTTAAAAGCAACGCTTTTACCTAGGTATAAAGTGATTGTTTCACCACAGAGAAGTGAAGAAAAATAACCGGAGAAGTGACTAAACGCTACGGGTGCTTTCTCTGTGCAGCGCGAAGCGCCTAAGTGTCCTCGGTGGTGGAATTAATGAGAAGCTGCGCTTCTAACGTGAGCAAGCTCGACGTCTACAAACGCGATATAAAATCGCGCCTACATTGAGCCTTAACAGCAGAGCTGAATGATCCCTGTAGACGCGCAGCTTGCTGGCGTTTAAAAGCAACGCTTTTACCTAGGT
>NZ_LKDV01000095.1:0-391 GCF_001401875.1 Pseudoalteromonas sp. P1-13-1a
GCGAACAGTCATTTATTTTAAGTTTTCTTAAAAAAAGGGTTGATCTGTTTTCGGATCTCCCTATAATGCGACCCCACTGAGACGGCAGAGCAGGCAACGCTTAGCGAGGCAAGCAAGCTACTTAGTGAGTCGAGTAAAACTTCGTTTTAAAAACTTTCAAGTTTAACAAAATTAAGTGTTGACAAAAAAATAGGAAAGCGTAACATGCGCAGCCCTAGCGACAACGTCGCAACGTTCTTTAACAATATAAAGCAATCATCTGTGTGGGCACTCGTACAGATTGAGTTCTAACAGCCAAACTGCTTCGGTAGTGAGGCAAACAAATTTAGAGTCTCAATTGAAACTGAGTGACCAACAGCAATAAATTTATTTATTGCAGCACAGTCAATTC
>NZ_LKDV01000096.1:0-388 GCF_001401875.1 Pseudoalteromonas sp. P1-13-1a
GTTTCGCTATCCGTGAAGGTGGCCGTACTGTAGGTGCTGGTGTTGTAGCAACTATCGTAGAGTAATAATTAGCCTAGCTAATTAATACTAAAAAGAGGTCACTTCGGTGGCCTTTTTTAATGCCTGGAATTTACGTCATGTGAAGGTGGCGCTCTTACCTTAGGCGTAGGTGCTTTGTAGCAACTATCGTAGAGTAATAATTAACGTTTAAGTTAATTGTTAAAAAAAGGTCACTTAGGTGGCCTTTTTTAATGCCTGAAGAAAAGTGCTTAGTTTTCAGCTATCAGCTATCAGCTTTTTGATCTGACCCCGATAAAGTAGACACGGGGTTTTAATTCATTGATTCATATTGTATGGGGCTAACATTTCCAATCGTCCCATGCATTCG
>NZ_LKDV01000097.1:0-387 GCF_001401875.1 Pseudoalteromonas sp. P1-13-1a
AAGTGGGCGCATAGCTCAGCTGGATAGAGTACCTGGCTACGAACCAGGCGGTCGGAGGTTCGAATCCTCCTGCGCCCACCACTTTCATAGACTCTGCTTAGAGTATAAATAAGTAGAAAGTGTTGATTATCGGAGGTTCACTCTTAGAAGTTACGTCCTACGCCACCACTTTCATGCATAAGCCGACATAAGCGTCGGTTTTTTTGTGTCTAAAATAATAAATAAGTTAAGCTCACTTTTAAAATGTGTACTTAAATTGGTTATTTTAGAAACTCAACTTAGAGTATAAATAAGAAAAAATGAAAGTGGGCGCATAGCTCAGCTGGATAGAGTACCTGGCTACGAACCAGGCGGTCGGAGGTTCGAATCCTCCTGCGCCCACCACTT
>NZ_LKDV01000098.1:0-373 GCF_001401875.1 Pseudoalteromonas sp. P1-13-1a
AAAAACGAGCTGGGTGTCTTATGGCAATTGCAAGAAAGCGACAAGTAAGTTTGGTTGATACAAAATACTACCATTGTATTTCACGGTGTGTTCGTCGTGCTTTTTTGTGTGGAGAAGACCGTTTTACTGGTCAATCTTACGAGCATCGACGAGGATGGGTTGAGGATAAGTTGCTTGAATTAGCTAAGATATTTTGTATCGACGTGTGTGCTTATGCCGTTATGAGTAATCACACGCACTTAGTACTGTATGTAGATGATAAAAAAGCGAATAGGCTAAATGATAAAGCGATTATTATTCGCTGGCATAAACTCTGTAAAGGCACATTGTTAACACAAAAATACATACAGGGTGAAAAGCTAAGTAAAGTTGA
>NZ_LKDV01000099.1:0-364 GCF_001401875.1 Pseudoalteromonas sp. P1-13-1a
TGTAATTGGTGCTAGGATATTTTTTCGTTGGGTTTCGCTGCGCTCGACCCAACCTACGTCTCAACTATTTATTAGTGGTTACTTTTTGGAAGTAGAGCGGCTTTTCCAAATACGTCAGTGTTTATAGTTCGTTCTATGGTGAAACTGACACAATGTATTTATCTCTAAAAGCGCAGCGCCTCTTAACCTCCTTGTGAATAATTCACTTAAAAAATAGTTGCACAAAGAGAAGGGAGTGAGCAGTAAAAGAGTCAGAGCGGAAACAATCGATAATGCAAAGCATCTGTAATTGGTGCTAGGATATTTTTTCGTTGGGTTTCGCTGCGCTCGACCCAACCTACGTCTCAACTATTTATTAGTGGTT
>NZ_LKDV01000100.1:0-362 GCF_001401875.1 Pseudoalteromonas sp. P1-13-1a
GTGATGCTGGCGCTAACACTGTAGTTGCCTTCTGCTAAGTCGCTGGTTGGTGTCGCACTCCAATTGCCGTTGACATCGGTTTGTACATCTAGGGTTTGTACGTTGTTCGCTGCATCGGTAAAGGTTACCGTGACGGTGCTGTTGGGTGCATCACTGGTGCCCGTTACAGTTGGCGTGCTGTCGTTGGTGAGCGCTGGTGCATCCACACTCACACTTGGTGCGGTGGTATCGATGTTACCGCTGCCGGTGATATCAGTGCTGTTACCCGCCGCATCACTAATAGTCGCTTCAATGCTGTAAGGGCCTTCAGCCAATGCGTTTGGCACTTCGACTGAGAAGTTGCCGCTCGCATCCACAGTCGT
>NZ_LKDV01000101.1:0-356 GCF_001401875.1 Pseudoalteromonas sp. P1-13-1a
GAACCGGCACGACTTGTTAGTCGAGGGATTTTAAATCCCTTGTGTCTACCAATTCCACCACTCGGGCATCGAGTTTGCTATTTAAAGCAAGTGGATAAAACTAATATGGAGCGGCACACGAGGCTCGAACTCGTGACCTCGACCTTGGCAAGGTCGCGCTCTACCAACTGAGCTAGTGCCGCATCATATTAATTCTGAATTTAAATGCATAAACTAATTTATGTAATATTTTTTTATAAATTACACTTGGCGATGTAATTAAACCACAAAGTGGTGCCCGAGGCCGGACTTGAACCGGCACGACTTGTTAGTCGAGGGATTTTAAATCCCTTGTGTCTACCAATTCCACCACTCGG
>NZ_LKDV01000102.1:0-352 GCF_001401875.1 Pseudoalteromonas sp. P1-13-1a
CGTTTGGGTTGTATGGTTAAGTGACTAAGCGTACACGGTGGATGCCTTGGCAGTTGGAGGCGATGAAGGACGTATTAACTTGCGATAAGCCTAGTCAAGCTAGTAAAAAGCGCTTGAGACTAGGATTTCCGAATGGGGAAACCCACCTGCTTGCAGGTATCGTTAACTGAATACATAGGTTAACGAGGCGAACGCGGAGAACTGAAACATCTAAGTACCCGTAGGAAAAGAAATCAACCGAGATTCCGATAGTAGCGGCGAGCGAAATCGGAACAGCCCTTAAGCTTATTATGTGTTAATGGAAGGCTCTGGAAAGTGCCACGATACAGGGTGATAGTCCCGTACATGAAAA
>NZ_LKDV01000103.1:0-352 GCF_001401875.1 Pseudoalteromonas sp. P1-13-1a
TTTACTTCATTTCTCTCGCAAAGAAGGCGCTGGCCTTTTTTAAGATCTCTTTCTCCATTTTGAGATCTTTGTTTTCTTTTCTCAGGCGTTTTAACTCTGCGCGCTCATCTTCATTGAGCGAATTACCAGTTTGTTGCTCTTCGAATTTAGCTTTCCAATTATAAATAAGTTTGGTGGTAACCCCTAAAGAGGCTGCGGCCTCTGAAACTGAATAGCCTTGTTCTGTTACCAGAGCGACTGCTTCTTGCTTAAATTCAGTTGTATAAGATTTATTTTTACGTCTTGTCATTTAACACCTCAATATTAGGACATTGTCCATTATTAAAGTGTCCGGCTCAATTAAACCAGTTCA
>NZ_LKDV01000104.1:0-348 GCF_001401875.1 Pseudoalteromonas sp. P1-13-1a
TTCATAAGTAGAATTTTCCATTAACGAAAATAGGAAAATTTACGATGAGAAAAAGCAAATTCACCGAAACTCAAATTGTCAGCATGATCAAAGAAGCTGAATCAGGTATTCCTGTGCCTGAAGTCTGCCGTAAACATGGTATCGGGCAAAGCACATTTTATAAATGGCGCTCAAAATATGGTGGTATGGAAGCTTCAGATGTTAAACGCCTTAAAGAGCTTGAAGAAGAAAACCGTAAGCTAAAAGATATGTTTGCAACGCTGAACTGGTTTAATTGAGCCGGACACTTTAATAATGGACAATGTCCTAATATTGAGGTGTTAAATGACAAGACGTAAAAATAAATCT
>NZ_LKDV01000105.1:0-341 GCF_001401875.1 Pseudoalteromonas sp. P1-13-1a
GCGCCGTGAGGTAAGCCACTTAAAAACCGAAAAACAACAAGCTGCTCTAGTGAAGTTGCTAATGCACTCAAACCATTAGCAATACACATTAAGCTTAAAAAAATCAGCAAAGCTTTGCGTTTTCGCATGTTGGCCGTTGTAAGCATTAAAACCGGTGCGCCAACTACAACGCCAATCGCATAGGCGCTAATGGCATAGCCACTTTGCGAAGGGGTTGAGCCAAACGTTTCACTGATCAGCGGCAGCATAGGCATCATTGAAAACTCTGATAATCCTAAAATAAATGTACCTAGCGCTAACACTAATAAAATAGCCGCTTTGTTTAACTGATTAGATGCCGA
>NZ_LKDV01000106.1:0-338 GCF_001401875.1 Pseudoalteromonas sp. P1-13-1a
GACGACTTAGGGGTAGAGCAAACCTTTACGACGACTGTGGATGCGAGCGGCAACTTCTCAGTCGAAGTGCCAAACGCATTGGCTGAAGGGCCTTACAGTATTGAAGCGACTATTAGTGATGCGGCGGGCAACAGCACTGATATCACCGGCAGCGGTAACATCGATACTACCGCACCAAGTGTGAATGTGGATGCACCAGCGCTCACCAACGACAGCACGCCAACTGTAACGGGCACCAGCGATGCACCCAACAGCACCGTCACGGTAACCTTTACTGATGCAGCCAATGTCGTACAAACTATTGATGTACAAACCGATGTCAACGGCAATTGGAGTGC
>NZ_LKDV01000107.1:0-336 GCF_001401875.1 Pseudoalteromonas sp. P1-13-1a
GCGTCAAGCAGTACTTTGTAGCGTGGGTTGAGTATCATGAAACCCACGGGTAAAAGAACGCGACGACCACCTCAGTGCCCAGTGAATCCCATTAAAAAAACATTAAGAGTACTTTGCTATGTGACTCTCCACCGCTGTGGGTACTACGACATCGCAAGGCTCCAAATACGAGAAAGCTTTTACAGCAATGTGATGGTTTTTTACGTCTGAAGGAAAGTAATATTCAGCATTTTCTTCTCTAAAGCGTAGCGCCTCTTTGTGAATAGTATTTTGGCTATCTGAAAATAAGCACACGTAATACATACCCATCCAACACCTACCATCTAGGTCAGGCGA
>NZ_LKDV01000108.1:0-335 GCF_001401875.1 Pseudoalteromonas sp. P1-13-1a
TCACTTAATATTTTGCACAATGAGAAGTGAAAGAGGAATAAATGAGAAAACATACAAGTAGCAGCGAGTTTACCTCGCGTCTGGGTTCAGTATTTTAAAACGGCATAAATACCAAATGCGCCAGCAAGCAAGGCGCCTACTTTAAAACACAATGTCGTAGGCGTGAAGCTTGCTCACGCAAAGCTGTTAAGACTCAATACGCGGCATAAAGCCACGCCTACAACATGACCCTCTAAAGCGCAGCGCCTCCTAACCTCTTTGTGAATAAATCACTTAATATTTTGCACAATGAGAAGTGAAAGAGGAATAAATGAGAAAACATACAAGTAGCAGCG
>NZ_LKDV01000109.1:0-326 GCF_001401875.1 Pseudoalteromonas sp. P1-13-1a
GCAAGTTAATACGTCCTTCATCGCCTCCAACTGCCAAGGCATCCACCGTGTACGCTTAGTCACTTAACCATACAACCCAAACGGGTCTTGCTCGGTCTTTGTTACTTATGCTGCCTTGCTTTCTATTTTTGCTTGGTTACATAACACGTTATGCGCCCAGCGACAAAAATATCAGCGGCGTTGCCTAAGTATCAAATCCACGTCGCAATACTAAGTTTTTACACTTAATTGTATTTATAGTGACAGTTTAACTTCGCCAGAAGTTAATATTGAATACTAAAGTAGATACCAATTAATTATTCTATTGAATAATCAATGGCATTTTT
>NZ_LKDV01000110.1:0-296 GCF_001401875.1 Pseudoalteromonas sp. P1-13-1a
CTGCCACGGAAACATGACCGCGCCTGCGGCAATGTTTCATCGTCACTGCAGGGCGATCGAGTACGAGACGATATCCGTGTAGCAGCCCGCGCGTTTGACTGCCCGCGGCTCCGTGCCGAATGCACTGAAGCCCAGCGATTCGTACAGCCCGCGCGCGGCAGCGTTGTCCGCCAGCACCGTGAGGGTGAGCGATTCAATGCCTTCCGCGCGCGCAGCCGCGAACGCGGCAAGAAGAAGCTGACGGGCGATACCCTGGCCACGATGGCCAGCATCCACGTGGACACTGTGCACTTCCG
>NZ_LKDV01000111.1:0-319 GCF_001401875.1 Pseudoalteromonas sp. P1-13-1a
TATGTGGGTGATTAGCTCAGTTGGGAGAGCATCGCCCTTACAAGGCGAGGGTCACTGGTTCAAGTCCAGTATCACCCACCACATATAAACCTACTATATTAATAGTTTTTTAAAACTGTAATATGGGTCGTTAGCTCAGTTACAGGAAAAGAGAGCATCACCGCTTTTTATAAAAGATGGCGTGGTTCACTGGTTAAAGTCCAGTACTACTTACTACAGGTAGTAGCATGTAATATGGGTCGTTAGCTCAGTTGGGAGAGCATCGCCCTTACAAGGCGAGGGTCACTGGTTCAAGTCCAGTACGACCCACCATTCTTAG
>NZ_LKDV01000112.1:0-316 GCF_001401875.1 Pseudoalteromonas sp. P1-13-1a
AATATGGGTCGTTAGCTCAGTTGGGAGAGCATCGCCCTTACAAGGCGAGGGTCACTGGTTCAAGTCCAGTACGACCCACCATTCTTAGAATGGTGCATATTAAATATATAATTTGGGTGATTAGCTCAGTTGGGAGAGCATCGCCCTTACAAGGCGAGGGTCACTGGTTCAAGTCCAGTATCACCCACCAAATTATATTAAACGTTAAATTAATAAAGTCATACCTATTATATGTGGGTGATTAGCTCAGTTGGGAGAGCATCGCCCTTACAAGGCGAGGGTCACTGGTTCAAGTCCAGTATCACCCACCACATAT
>NZ_LKDV01000113.1:0-315 GCF_001401875.1 Pseudoalteromonas sp. P1-13-1a
GAAAGACTGCACTCAGCTAATAATGATCAGTCACCAGTAGAGTATGAAAATTCTTTAGGAAAAGTGTCCGGCTGGAGTTGACCAGAACAAGTGGTTAGATATTTATAATTATGAACGGCCTCATGATTCACTTGGCGATATGACACCAATAGGTTATCTTAAGGTGGCATAAAATTCTATGAAAGAGCTGTACTAAATTGGGTGGAGTTACATGATGAACTGATAGTTTACTTCATTTCTCTCGCAAAGAAGGCGCTGGCCTTTTTTAAGATCTCTTTCTCCATTTTGAGATCTTTGTTTTCTTTTCTCAGGCGT
>NZ_LKDV01000114.1:0-286 GCF_001401875.1 Pseudoalteromonas sp. P1-13-1a
CCAGCAGTGCCGACACTTCGGTACCGGCCAGGGTGTAGCGGTAGATGTTGTCGACGAACAGCAGGACGTCCTTACCCTTGCCGTTTTCGTCCTTCTCGTCGCGGAAGTACTCGGCCATGGTCAGGCCGGTCAGGGCGACGCGCAGACGGTTGCCCGGCGGCTCGTTCATCTGGCCGTACACCATCGCCACCTTGTCGAGGACGTTGGAGTCCTTCATTTCGTGGTAGAAGTCGTTGCCCTCACGGGTACGCTCACCCACGCCGGCGAACACGGACAGACCGCTGTG
>NZ_LKDV01000115.1:0-311 GCF_001401875.1 Pseudoalteromonas sp. P1-13-1a
GGCGAGGGTCACTGGTTCAAGTCCAGTATCACCCACCACATATAACCTATTCTGAATAATTATTATAAAAACCCTATTTAGGTAATTAACCCAGTTGTAAGCGAAAGAGCATCGCCACCCTTTACAAATAATGGCAAGGGTCACCAGTTCAAGCCAAGTAATCCCACACCACATATAACCATTTCTAAAGTATCTAAATTTAACCTCTTCTGATCAATTATGATAAAACCCCCTATTTAGGTAGTTAACCCAGCTGTAAGCAAAAGAGCATCACCCCCTTTACAAACAATGGCGAGGGTCACTGGTTCAAG
>NZ_LKDV01000116.1:0-293 GCF_001401875.1 Pseudoalteromonas sp. P1-13-1a
ATGGCAAAAGAAAAGTTTGAACGCGTAAAACCGCACGTAAACGTTGGTACAATCGGCCACGTTGACCACGGTAAAACTACACTAACTGCAGCAATCACTAACGTACTTGCAAAAGTATACGGCGGTGTTGCTAAAGATTTCGCATCAATCGATAACGCTCCAGAAGAGCGCGAGCGTGGTATCACAATCTCAACTTCTCACGTTGAGTACGATACACCAACTCGTCACTACGCACACGTAGATTGTCCTGGACACGCCGATTATGTTAAAAACATGATCACCGGTGCTGCTCA
>NZ_LKDV01000117.1:0-292 GCF_001401875.1 Pseudoalteromonas sp. P1-13-1a
GTATCAGAAGTGCGAATGCTGACATGAGTAACGATAATGCGGGTGAAAAACCCGCACGCCGGAAGACCAAGGGTTCCTATCCCATGTTAATCAGGGTAGGGTAAGTCGACCCCTAAGGCGAGGCCGAAAGGCGTAGTCGATGGGAAACGGATTAATATTTCCGTACTTGGTATAATTGCGATGGGGGGACGGAGAAGGCTAAGCAAGCATGGCGATGGTTGTCCATGTGAAAGTGAGTAGGCTAGCGACTTAGGTAAATCCGGGTTGCTGTTAGGCTGAGACACGAGACGAG
>NZ_LKDV01000118.1:0-287 GCF_001401875.1 Pseudoalteromonas sp. P1-13-1a
AGGACCTATCTTGTAAGAATGAACCTCCGACCGATTTGGTTATAAACCAAACACTTTAACTTATTTATACTCTAAGCAGAGTGTGTAAAGAGTGGTGGGCGCAGGAGGATTCGAACCTCCGACCGCCTGGTTCGTAGCCAGGTACTCTATCCAGCTGAGCTATGCGCCCAATCTTTACTTTACAAGACTTGCCATTAAAAGAAATGGTGGAGAAGGAGGGATTCGAACCCTCGATAGAGCTACAAACTCTATACTCCCTTAGCAGGGGAGCTCCTTCGGCCACTCGG
>NZ_LKDV01000119.1:0-281 GCF_001401875.1 Pseudoalteromonas sp. P1-13-1a
AAAACGCTTGCGTAAAAATCCGTTCTCCCTATAATGCGACCCCACTGAGACGGCAGAGCAGGCAACGCTTAGCGAGGCAAGCAAACGACTTAGTGAGTCGAGTAAAACTTCATTTTAAAAACTTTCAAGTTTAACAAAATTAAGTGTTGACAAAAAAATAGGAAAGCGTAACATGCGCAGCCCTAGCGAGATAAAGCAGCGCGCTTTAATCGCAACGTTCTTTAACAACATAAAGCAATCATCTGTGTGGGCACTCGTACAGATTGAGTTCTAACAGCCAA
>NZ_LKDV01000120.1:0-280 GCF_001401875.1 Pseudoalteromonas sp. P1-13-1a
CTGTAAAAACAAAAAATGGCAGGGATAGTTTTATTAGCGATTTGCGATCCCATATTTCAATGAAAACAAGATCTTCACTATTAAAATCTTCATCTTCCAGGTGAGAGTTTGAATTAGCTTTTTGAGAATCATGAGTAACTTGAGGTGAGTTATATAATTCACTTTGAGCAAACCTTATCGGTGTTTTATTAGGCCAATCCGATATGGTTTCAACAGCAGTAGTATTATATTTCGTATATAAAAACGAAATGAACATCTTAGCATCTGTATACTGTTTAAA
>NZ_LKDV01000121.1:0-280 GCF_001401875.1 Pseudoalteromonas sp. P1-13-1a
CTGTAAAAACAAAAAATGGCAGGGATAGTTTTATTAGCGATTTGCGATCCCATATTTCAATGAAAACAAGATCTTCACTATTAAAATCTACATCTTCCAGATGAGAGTTTGAATTAGCTTTTTTAGTATCATGAGCAATTTGAGGTGAGCTATATAATTCACTTTGAGCAAACCTTATCGGTGTTTTATTTGGCCAATCCGATATGGTTTCAACAGCAGTAGTATTATATTTCGTATATAAAAACGAAATGAACATCTTAGCATCTGTATACTGTTTAAA
>NZ_LKDV01000122.1:0-252 GCF_001401875.1 Pseudoalteromonas sp. P1-13-1a
AGCCCAGAATGCCTGCGAAGCTCGCCGCGCGCGTTGCCAAGTTGCAGCAGTTCCGTACGATGCTGCCGACACAGGCATGGCGAACGGTTCGAGATGCACTACAGGGGCTTCCAGATCCGGAAGGTCGCGAAGCAAAGAAGTTCGCGAACCACATCTATCAGGCAGGTGCGCGCTCCTACCCCGGGCATACCGGTAGCCCACTCGATCTGCCCGCAAAGACGCTCAAGGCCGGCGGCCATGGCGTGCCAGGGG
>NZ_LKDV01000123.1:0-279 GCF_001401875.1 Pseudoalteromonas sp. P1-13-1a
CTTAAAGTAAATGGTGCCTCGACCCGGAATCGAACCAGGGACACGAGGATTTTCAATCCTCTGCTCTACCAACTGAGCTATCGAGGCACATAAACTGTGCAATTAAACATTTAAAACATTTAATTTAAATAAATGGTGCCGACTAACCAAGTCGACGGGTAACTTGAACAGACTACTGATTACAGTTTCCTTTTCAAATTACTAAAATAAATGGTGCCGACTAACCGAGTCGAACGGTTGACCTACTGATTACAAGTCAGTTGCTCTACCAGCTGAGCT
>NZ_LKDV01000124.1:0-246 GCF_001401875.1 Pseudoalteromonas sp. P1-13-1a
TGCCGACCAAGGTCGGCACCTACCAGAGCGGGTTCCGTGCATGAATCGGTAGTTGCCGACCTTGGTCGGCGCATGACCTGCGAACGGACGATCAGCTCTGCTTGCGACGGATCGGAATCGCCGACACCGGCACCGAGGCCACGTCATGTCCGCCTTCGCGGATCGGTGCGCCCGGGTCCGGTGCCCAGGCATGCGCATAGATCACTTCCCAACTGCTGGGCAGCTTGCCGTCGGCACGGCGCATCG
>NZ_LKDV01000125.1:0-268 GCF_001401875.1 Pseudoalteromonas sp. P1-13-1a
GAGGACGTACAGTTGGAGAACGACGTACTAAAAAAGGCGAGGGCCTACTTCGACAGTCTAAAAGAATAAGGTTTCAATATATTCATAAGACCACGACGGTGAAGAAAACAGTAAGCAAGTTATGTAAGTTATTATCTGTTTCTAAGGCTGGGTATTACAAATGGTTGAAACAGTCGTCAAATCCAGTTGAAAGAAAAAATGATTTTTTACTTCAGTTTTTAATAAAAAGAAGTAATGAAGAGCACTGCATACCTGGTTACAGAAAATT
>NZ_LKDV01000126.1:0-268 GCF_001401875.1 Pseudoalteromonas sp. P1-13-1a
GAGGACGTACAGTTGGAGAACGACGTACTAAAAAAGGCGAGGGCCTACTTCGACAGTCTAAAAGAATAAGGTTTCAATATATTCATAAGGCCACGACGGCGAAGAAAACAGTAAGCAAGTTATGTAAGTTATTATCTGTTTCTAAGGCTGGGTATTACAAATGGTTGAAACAGTCGTCGAATCCAGTTGAAAGAAAAAATGATTTTTTACTTCAGTTTTTAATAAAAAGAAGTAATGAAGAGCACTGCATACCTGGTTACAGAAAATT
>NZ_LKDV01000127.1:0-267 GCF_001401875.1 Pseudoalteromonas sp. P1-13-1a
TTGAGCCTTAACAGCAGAGCTGAATGATCCCTGTAGACGCGCAGCTTGCTGGCGTTTAAAAGCAACGCTTTTACCTAGGTATAAAGTGATTGTTTCACCACAGCAAAGCGAAGGCGAATACCTATAAAAGTGACTAAACGCTACGGGTGCTTTCTCTTTGTAGCGCCAAGCGCCTCGATGTACTCGGTGGTGGAATTAATGAGAAGCTGCGCTTCTAACGTGAGCAAGCTCGACGTCTACAAGCGCGATATAAAATAGCGCCTACAT
>NZ_LKDV01000128.1:0-264 GCF_001401875.1 Pseudoalteromonas sp. P1-13-1a
CCATTAAAAAAACATTAAGAGTACTTTGCTATGTGGCTCACTACCTCTGTGGGCACCACGACATCACAAGGCTCCAAATACGAGAAAGCCTTTACAGCAATGTGATGGGTTTTTACGTCTGAAGGAAAGTAATATTCAGCATTTTCTTCTCTAAAGCGTAGCGTCTCCTAAGCGGAGCGCCTCTTTGTGAATAGTATTTTGGCTATCTGAAAATAAGCACACGTAATACATACCCATCCAACACCTACCATCTAGGTCAGGCGA
>NZ_LKDV01000129.1:0-264 GCF_001401875.1 Pseudoalteromonas sp. P1-13-1a
TCACTAATAGTCGCTTCAATGCTGTAAGGGCCTTCAGCCAATGCGTTTGGCACTTCGACTGAGAAGTTGCCGCTCGCATCCACAGTCGTTGTAAAGGTTTGCTCTACCCCTAAGTCATCGGTAACGGTAAAGGTGATCACGGTGCCTTCAACCGCATCACTGGTGCCGCTTAAGATTGGGGTTACGTCGTTACTTGAACCTGGGCTGGTTAAATCAAGTGTTGGCGCAATGGTGTCTACTTCACCTGAGCCAGAGGCTGTGGCT
>NZ_LKDV01000130.1:0-259 GCF_001401875.1 Pseudoalteromonas sp. P1-13-1a
TAATAACAATCCCTAAAATAGACCACACCAGTTTATTTTTTAGTACGCCAAACTCGTTAAGTAAGTTAGATGGTTTTGCGTTATCAATACTTGGTACTACTTTGTACACAAATATAAATGCAATAAACGCTAAAACGGCAGCGCCCCCTAAGCAATACCGCCAGCTTAGGTTTTGCCCCACCAAGGTAACAATAGGCACGCCAACAATGGTTGCAATGGTCAAGCCCATAAATACTTTTGACATAAAGCTTGCCCGTTT
>NZ_LKDV01000131.1:0-259 GCF_001401875.1 Pseudoalteromonas sp. P1-13-1a
TAATAACAATCCCTAAAATAGACCACACCAGTTTATTTTTTAGTACGCCAAACTCGTTAAGTAAGTTAGATGGTTTTGCGTTATCAATATTTGGCACTACTTTGTACACAAATATAAATGCAATGAACGCTAAAACGGCAGCGCCACCTAAGCAATAACGCCAGCTTAGATTTTGCCCCACCAAGGTAACAATAGGCACGCCAACAATGGTTGCAATGGTCAAGCCCATAAATACTTTTGACATAAAGCTTGCCCGTTT
>NZ_LKDV01000132.1:0-257 GCF_001401875.1 Pseudoalteromonas sp. P1-13-1a
GCTTCATCCGTTACGGTGATTGTAACAACCGTGCCCTCTGGCTCACCGGTTGCTGTGCCTGAAATAGTCGGTGTGGTGTCATTAGTATCGCCAACAGGGTCAATAACCACTGTGGGCGCAGCGGTATCAACCTCACCGGTGGTGGTGGCTGTGGTTTGATTGCCTGCAGCGTCGGTGACCGATACTTCAACGGTAAATTCACCTTCACTTAACTCATTAGGCACATCTACACTAAAGGTGCCATCGGCTTGCACTTC
>NZ_LKDV01000133.1:0-256 GCF_001401875.1 Pseudoalteromonas sp. P1-13-1a
TCTTCAATTAAAAAGTTTTTATGTTCCGAAGAACAGCTCAATGAATTCTGAATTATTTAATATCTTTCGATATTGAATTGACTGTGCTGAATAACTACCTAAGTAATTATTCTGTTGGTCACTCAGTTCAATTGAGACTCTAAATTTGTTTGCCTCACTACCGAAGCAGCTTGGCTGTTAGAACTCAATCTGTACGAGTGCCCACACAGATGATTGCTTTATATTGTTAAAGAACGTTGCGACGTTGTCGCTAGGG
>NZ_LKDV01000134.1:0-255 GCF_001401875.1 Pseudoalteromonas sp. P1-13-1a
CAAGGCATTAATGCTAATGCTTGGCGCGGTGGTGTTCAGTGTTGCGGTTTCACTAACCGTGGTGGTATTACCGGCGTTATCGCTCACGCTCGCTTCAATGGTCAGCTCACCATCAGCCAGCGCATTTGGTACATCCGCTGACCAACTGCCATCCGCTTGCACTGTGGCGCTGAAGGTTTCTGTTGTCACCCCATCACTTACGCTGATACTAATCACCGTGCCTGCAGGTGCATTGGTGGTACCACTAATGGTTGG
>NZ_LKDV01000135.1:0-250 GCF_001401875.1 Pseudoalteromonas sp. P1-13-1a
TTAGCCGCGATTTTATATCGAGCTTGCTCACGTTAGAAGCGCAGCTTCTCATTAATTCCACCACCGAGTATACCGAGGCGCGTCGCGCTCCAAAGAGAAAGCACCCGTAGCGTTTAGTCACTTCTCCAGGTATTCGCCTTCGCTTTGCTGTGGTGAAACACTCACTTTATACCTAGGTAAAAGCGTTGCTTTTAAACGCCAGCAAGCTGCGCGTCTACAGGGATCATTCAGCTCTGCTGTTAAGGCTCAA
>NZ_LKDV01000136.1:0-243 GCF_001401875.1 Pseudoalteromonas sp. P1-13-1a
GAAATTGGTTGCGGGAGCCGGATTTGAACCGACGACCTTCGGGTTATGAGCCCGACGAGCTACCAGGCTGCTCCATCCCGCGCCTGTATATTTTAAGTCTATCGACTACTTAATTTAATCTCTTAAGTTAGAGTTTACAGTAACCTCAAACCCATAAAGGAAATTGGTTGCGGGAGCCGGATTTGAACCGACGACCTTCGGGTTATGAGCCCGACGAGCTACCAGGCTGCTCCATCCCGCGCC
>NZ_LKDV01000137.1:0-239 GCF_001401875.1 Pseudoalteromonas sp. P1-13-1a
CTTACGATACAAAATGTAGGCGATGTAAACGACCTAACACCGACATTACAGGGCACCAGTAACGAAATTGGCGGCACGGTGACACTCACCGTGACCGACAGTGACGGCGCTGAGCAAACTCTCACGACCACCGTTGAGGCGGATGGTCATTGGGATATTGAAATCCCCGGTGCGCTGGCGCAAGGTGACTTTACTGTCACAGCCAGCATAACCGACGCGGCAGGCAATGAGAGCACAGC
>NZ_LKDV01000138.1:0-234 GCF_001401875.1 Pseudoalteromonas sp. P1-13-1a
GCAAATGCTACACTATCATCGGCGCTGTTTCGTTTCACTACTGAGTTCGGCATGGGGTCAGGTGGGTCCAAAACGCTATGGTTACCAAGAAAATTCGGTTCAATTTTCTTATTTTTATTTATTAAGCTTTAAGTCCTTCGACTGAATTTGGAGCCTGGCAATGTCCTACTTTCACATAGCAAATGCTACACTATCATCGGCGCTGTTTCGTTTCACTACTGAGTTCGGCATGGG
>NZ_LKDV01000139.1:0-233 GCF_001401875.1 Pseudoalteromonas sp. P1-13-1a
AAATACGGTATTCATCCCGATATGCTGTCAAGTTGGAGAAGTAAAATGACCTCAAGAAAAGAGCCTAAGCCACTTAAAAACCATGGTCCAGAAAAGTCATATAAAGACCTTGAACGTCAAGTTCGTAACCTTGAAAAGCAGCTTGAGGACGTACAGTTGGAGAACGACGTACTAAAAAAGGCGAGGGCCTACTTCGACAGTCTAAAAGAATAAGGTTTCAATATATTCATAAG
>NZ_LKDV01000140.1:0-232 GCF_001401875.1 Pseudoalteromonas sp. P1-13-1a
GTGCCGCTTTATCGTTAGTCAGTAATTTGTCCGTTGGTGCGCGACGGGTCGCGTTCAACATTCTGGCAACTGAGCTAGTGCCGCTTTATAGTTAGTCAGTAATTTGTCCGTTGGTGCGCGACGGGTCGCGTTCAACATTCTGGCAACTGAGCTAGTGCCGCTTTATCGTTAGTCAGTAATTTGTCCGTTGGTGCGCGACGGGTCGCGTTCAACATTCTGGCAACTGAGCTAG
>NZ_LKDV01000141.1:0-232 GCF_001401875.1 Pseudoalteromonas sp. P1-13-1a
TTTTCAAATTACTAAAATAAATGGTGCCGACTAACCGAGTCGAACGGTTGACCTACTGATTACAAGTCAGTTGCTCTACCAGCTGAGCTAAGTCGGCACACTAAAGCGTGTGCTAAGGCACGTTCAATTTTAAAGATTGAGAACTTAAAGTAAATGGTGCCTCGACCCGGAATCGAACCAGGGACACGAGGATTTTCAATCCTCTGCTCTACCAACTGAGCTATCGAGGCAC
>NZ_LKDV01000142.1:0-230 GCF_001401875.1 Pseudoalteromonas sp. P1-13-1a
GGAGAAGGAGGGATTCGAACCCTCGATAGAGCTACAAACTCTATACTCCCTTAGCAGGGGAGCTCCTTCGGCCACTCGGACACCTCTCCAACGCATAACAGATTGTATTAACGGTAGTTTATTCATACCATTAATTAAATAGTGGTGGAGAGATAGGGATTTGAACCCTAGATAGGCTACAAACCTATGCCGGTTTTCAAGACCGGTGCATTCGACCACTCTGCCATCTC
>NZ_LKDV01000143.1:0-224 GCF_001401875.1 Pseudoalteromonas sp. P1-13-1a
TCGGTTACTGACTCTGCAGGCAATGAAACCACAGCCACCACCACCGGTGAGGTTGATACCGCAGCGCCCACAGTAATAATTGATCCGGTTGGTGATACTAATGACACCACACCGACTATTTCAGGCACAGCAACAGGCGAGCCAGAGGGCACGGTTGTTACAATCACCGTAACGGATGAAGCGGGTAACCCACAAACCATTACGACCGAAGTGCAAGCCGATGG
>NZ_LKDV01000144.1:0-221 GCF_001401875.1 Pseudoalteromonas sp. P1-13-1a
GGTCATGATGGACTTGAACCATCGACCAATGGATTAAAAGTCCACTGCTCTACCAACTGAGCTAATGACCCGCTCTGTGTGCTTACTCTATTAAGTAAGCTGCGTAAATCCGCCGATTTAGCCACTCTTTAGCTTAATAAAGAATGGTGGGTCATGATGGACTTGAACCATCGACCAATGGATTAAAAGTCCACTGCTCTACCAACTGAGCTAATGACCCG
>NZ_LKDV01000145.1:0-221 GCF_001401875.1 Pseudoalteromonas sp. P1-13-1a
TGGGATATTGAAATCCCCGGTGCGCTGGCGCAAGGTGACTTTACTGTCACAGCCAGCATAACCGACGCGGCAGGCAATGAGAGCACAGCCAACAGCAGTGGCAATGTCGATACCATTACACCGGTTGTCACGGTGGATGCACTGGGACTTGGCAACGACAGCACGCCACTCATCAGTGGTACTTCAACAGAGCCGCAAGGCACTGTTGTCAATATTGTTAT
>NZ_LKDV01000146.1:0-221 GCF_001401875.1 Pseudoalteromonas sp. P1-13-1a
ATAACAATATTGACAACAGTGCCTTGCGGCTCTGTTGAAGTACCACTGATGAGTGGCGTGCTGTCGTTGCCAAGTCCCAGTGCATCCACAGTGACAACCGGTGTAATGGTATCGACATTGCCACTGCTGTTAGCTGTGCTCTCATTGCCTGCCGCGTCGGTTATGCTGGCTGTGACAGTAAAGTCACCTTGCGCCAGCGCACCGGGGATTTCAATATCCCA
>NZ_LKDV01000147.1:0-220 GCF_001401875.1 Pseudoalteromonas sp. P1-13-1a
CCATTACGACCGAAGTGCAAGCCGATGGCACCTTTAGTGTAGATGTGCCTAATGAGTTAAGTGAAGGTGAATTTACCGTTGAAGTATCGATCACCGACTCTGCAGGTAATGAAACCACAGCCACCACAACTGGTGAGGTTGATACCGCAGCGCCCACAGTAATAATTGATCCGGTGAGTGATACTAATGACACCACACCGACTATTTCAGGCACAGCAAC
>NZ_LKDV01000148.1:0-220 GCF_001401875.1 Pseudoalteromonas sp. P1-13-1a
GAGCTAAAGAGACTATATCGTGGTTGAACAAGCGAGGTGTAACGATTAGCATGTCGAGAAAGGGAAACTGCTGGGATAATGCCTGTTCAAAAAGTTTTTTTGCTCAGTACAAAAAAGAATGGATGAGTAATCTAAATGAACTGAGTCGTAGCGAAATGACAATACAAAGTCGTTTTTATATTGAGAATTACTACAACTCAGTGCGAATGCATGGGACGAT
>NZ_LKDV01000149.1:0-220 GCF_001401875.1 Pseudoalteromonas sp. P1-13-1a
GAGCTAAAGAGACTATATCGTGGTTGAACAAGCGAGGTGTAACGATTAGCATGTCGAGAAAGGGAAACTGCTGGGATAATGCCTGTTCAGAAAGTTTTTTTGCTCAGTACAAAAAAGAATGGATGAGTAACCTAAATGAACTGAGTCGTAGCGAAATGACAATACAAAGTCGTTTTTATATTGAGAATTACTACAACTCAGTGCGAATGCATGGGACGAT
>NZ_LKDV01000150.1:0-220 GCF_001401875.1 Pseudoalteromonas sp. P1-13-1a
AGTGGTGGAGGGAGCTGGATTCGAACCAGCGAAGGCTGAGCCGTCAGATTTACAGTCTGATCCCTTTGGCCGCTCGGGAACCCCTCCACACTATTTTGTTACATTTGGCCCCACTTAACTTAGCGGTAAGAAAAGTGGTGGAGGGAGCTGGATTCGAACCAGCGAAGGCTGAGCCGTCAGATTTACAGTCTGATCCCTTTGGCCGCTCGGGAACCCCTCC
>NZ_LKDV01000151.1:0-219 GCF_001401875.1 Pseudoalteromonas sp. P1-13-1a
CATGGTGCGGAAGGAGAGACTTGAACTCTCACATCCTAAGATACTGGAACCTAAATCCAGCGCGTCTACCAATTCCGCCACTCCCGCATACATTTTTATATTTAAACTCTTAACAGAGCAATTCTTTATAGCAACGTTTCTTTGGTAGAAGAAGTTGGCTGGGATACCAGGATTTGAACCTGGGAATGCCAGGATCAAAACCTGGTGCCTTACCGCTTG
>NZ_LKDV01000152.1:0-218 GCF_001401875.1 Pseudoalteromonas sp. P1-13-1a
ACCAAGGTAACAATAGGCACGCCAACAATGGTTGCAATGGTCAAGCCCATAAATACTTTTGACATAAAGCTTGCCCGTTTACCCGAAGGAGCAATATCGGAGGCAAGCAAAATAGCAGCGCCAAAATAGGCGCCGTGAGGTAAGCCACTTAAAAACCGAAAAACAACAAGCTGCTCTAGTGAAGTTGCTAATGCACTCAAACCATTAGCAATACACAT
>NZ_LKDV01000153.1:0-218 GCF_001401875.1 Pseudoalteromonas sp. P1-13-1a
ACCATGTCACATTTGTTCATGAATACAACGATGTAAGGTACGCCAACCTGACGAGAAAGTAGGATGTGCTCACGTGTTTGTGGCATAGGACCGTCAGTCGCAGCTACTACTAAGATAGCGCCGTCCATTTGAGCAGCACCGGTGATCATGTTTTTAACATAATCGGCGTGTCCAGGACAATCTACGTGTGCGTAGTGACGAGTTGGTGTATCGTACTC
>NZ_LKDV01000154.1:0-218 GCF_001401875.1 Pseudoalteromonas sp. P1-13-1a
ACCAAGGTAACAATAGGCACGCCAACAATGGTTGCAATGGTCAAGCCCATAAATACTTTTGACATAAAGCTTGCCCGTTTACCCGAAGGGGCAATATCGGAGGCAAGCAAAATAGCGGCACCAAAGTAAGCGCCGTGAGGTAAGCCACTTAAAAACCGAAAAACAACAAGCTGCTCTAGTGAAGTTGCTAATGCACTCAAACCATTAGCAATACACAT
>NZ_LKDV01000155.1:0-218 GCF_001401875.1 Pseudoalteromonas sp. P1-13-1a
GAGTACGATACACCAACTCGTCACTACGCACACGTAGATTGTCCTGGACACGCCGATTATGTTAAAAACATGATCACCGGTGCTGCTCAGATGGACGGCGCTATCTTAGTAGTAGCTGCGACTGACGGCCCTATGCCACAAACACGTGAGCACATCCTACTTTCTCGTCAGGTTGGCGTACCTTACATCGTTGTATTCATGAACAAATGTGACATGGT
>NZ_LKDV01000156.1:0-218 GCF_001401875.1 Pseudoalteromonas sp. P1-13-1a
GCGGCACTAGCTCAGTTGGTAGAGCGCGACCTTGCCAAGGTCGAGGTCACGAGTTCGAGCCTCGTGTGCCGCTCCAATTTCTCACCAAAAGAAATTGGAATAGCGTATAGCTCATAAAATTTATAGTTCATAAAGCGGCACTAGCTCAGTTGCCAGAATGTTGAACGCGACCCGTCGCGCACCAACGGACAAATTACTGACTAACGATAAAGCGGCAC
>NZ_LKDV01000157.1:0-217 GCF_001401875.1 Pseudoalteromonas sp. P1-13-1a
GTGGGTCATGATGGACTTGAACCATCGACCAATGGATTAAAAGTCCACTGCTCTACCAACTGAGCTAATGACCCGCTCTGTGTGCTTACCCTTTAAGTGAGCTGCGTAAATCCGCCGATTGAACCAAACTTTATCTTAATAAAGAATGGTGGGTCATGATGGACTTGAACCATCGACCAATGGATTAAAAGTCCACTGCTCTACCAACTGAGCTAAT
>NZ_LKDV01000158.1:0-217 GCF_001401875.1 Pseudoalteromonas sp. P1-13-1a
GCGTTTTAAAAGCAACGCTTTAACAGAGGTATAAAGTGATTGTTTCACCACCGAGAAGCGAAGGAGAATACCTGGAGAAGTGACTAAACGATAAGGGTGCTTTCTCTGTGTAGCGCGAAGCGCCTCGGTGTACTCGGTGGTGGAATTAATGAGAAGCTGCGCTTCTAACGTGAGCAAGCTCGACGTCTACAAGCGCGATATAAAATAGCGCCTACAT
>NZ_LKDV01000159.1:0-217 GCF_001401875.1 Pseudoalteromonas sp. P1-13-1a
GTAAAACTTCGTTTTAAAAACTTTCAAGTTTAACAAAATTAAGTGTTGACAAAAAAATAGGAAAGCGTAACATGCGCAGCCCTAGCGAGATAAAGCAACGCGCTTTAATCGCAACGTTCTTTAACAATATAAAGCAATCATCTGTGTGGGCACTCGTACAGATTGAGTTCTAACAGCCAAACTACTTCGGTAGTGAGGCAAACAAATTTAGAGTCTC
>NZ_LKDV01000160.1:0-215 GCF_001401875.1 Pseudoalteromonas sp. P1-13-1a
TAAGATTTATTTTTACGTCTTGTCATTTAACACCTCAATATTAGGACATTGTCCATTATTAAAGTGTCCGGCTCAATTAAACCAGTTCAACCGCTACACCAAAAGTTATGGAAAAACCATTGGAAAAACCATTGGGGTCAAATCTTGACTTCAGACTTCAAATGTCTAGATTTATAGATTACTACTCATTGAGTGAATTACTATGTCTAGGCCGC
>NZ_LKDV01000161.1:0-215 GCF_001401875.1 Pseudoalteromonas sp. P1-13-1a
GTGGATGCACTGGGACTTGGCAACGACAGCACGCCACTCATCAGTGGTACTTCAACAGAGCCGCAAGGCACTGTTGTCAATATTGTTATTACCGATAGCAACGGCGACGATATCGCAATCACCGCCACGGTTGATGCCAACGGCAACTGGCAAGCAACGAGCCCAGCATTACCTGATGGTAGCTACAGTGTGCAAGCCAGTATTACGGATGCGGC
>NZ_LKDV01000162.1:0-214 GCF_001401875.1 Pseudoalteromonas sp. P1-13-1a
GTGACTCTCTACCGCTGTGGGCACTACGACATCGCCAGGCTCCAAATACAAGAAAGCCCGACTCGAAAGAGCCGGGCTTTTTTACGTCTATAAGAAAGTGAAAATATTAGCTATCAGTCGTTAGCTATCAGCTGCACAGCGTCAACCTGTACTTTGTAGCGTGGGTTGAGTATCACGAAACCCACGGGTAAAAGAACGCAACGACCACCTCAGT
>NZ_LKDV01000163.1:0-211 GCF_001401875.1 Pseudoalteromonas sp. P1-13-1a
TCACCACCAACCTTGAGTTGCCTTTCACACTGACAACATCTTCACACACAATATAAAGATTTTTGGTTTACACTGCGTGGCAATTGTAGAGGATAAAAACAACTCAAAACCGGTCACCACCGACCTTGAGTTGCCTTTCACACTGACAACATCTTCACACACAATATAAAGATTTTTGGTTTACACTGCGTGGCAATTGTAGGGAATAAAA
>NZ_LKDV01000164.1:0-211 GCF_001401875.1 Pseudoalteromonas sp. P1-13-1a
TATCGAAAGCTGTAGGTAGGTTGAATAAATTAATGGTTGAAGATGAAAAGGTTAAATTACAATTGGAAAAACTTCGAGATTGTTTGATGACTGAAGTCAAGATTTGACCCCAAGCCTTTCTCGATCATGCTGACAATTTGAGTTTCGGTGAATTTGCTTTTTCTCATCGTAAATTTTCCTATTTTCGTTAATGGAAAATTCTACTTATGAA
>NZ_LKDV01000165.1:0-209 GCF_001401875.1 Pseudoalteromonas sp. P1-13-1a
ACTTGAACCATCGACCAATGGATTAAAAGTCCACTGCTCTACCAACTGAGCTAATGACCCGCTCTGTGTGCTTACTCTTTAAGTGAGCTTCGTAAATCCGCCGATTAAACCACTCTTTACCTTAATAAAGAATGGTGGGTCATGATGGACTTGAACCATCGACCAATGGATTAAAAGTCCACTGCTCTACCAACTGAGCTAATGACCCG
>NZ_LKDV01000166.1:0-209 GCF_001401875.1 Pseudoalteromonas sp. P1-13-1a
CTAAGAATGGTGGGTCGTACTGGACTTGAACCAGTGACCCTCGCCTTGTAAGGGCGATGCTCTCCCAACTGAGCTAACGACCCATATTAAATTTTAAAACGAGCTATTCATATAATAGCTTTTATATGTGGTGGGTGATACTGGACTTGAACCAGTGACCCTCGCCTTGTAAGGGCGATGCTCTCCCAACTGAGCTAATCACCCACATA
>NZ_LKDV01000167.1:0-207 GCF_001401875.1 Pseudoalteromonas sp. P1-13-1a
TTCGGAACATAAAAACTTTTTAATTGAAGAGTTTGATCATGGCTCAGATTGAACGCTGGCGGCAGGCCTAACACATGCAAGTCGAGCGGTAACAGAAAGTAGCTTGCTACTTTGCTGACGAGCGGCGGACGGGTGAGTAATGCTTGGGAACATGCCTTGAGGTGGGGGACAACAGTTGGAAACGACTGCTAATACCGCATAATGTCT
>NZ_LKDV01000168.1:0-207 GCF_001401875.1 Pseudoalteromonas sp. P1-13-1a
TTCGGAACATAAAAACTTTTTAATTGAAGAGTTTGATCATGGCTCAGATTGAACGCTGGCGGCAGGCCTAACACATGCAAGTCGAGCGGAAACGAAGAGTAGCTTGCTACTCTGGCGTCGAGCGGCGGACGGGTGAGTAATGCTTGGGAACATGCCTTGAGGTGGGGGACAACAGTTGGAAACGACTGCTAATACCGCATAATGTCT
>NZ_LKDV01000169.1:0-207 GCF_001401875.1 Pseudoalteromonas sp. P1-13-1a
GGTTTCTCTTATTTGGAGCCTGGCAATGTCGTAGTGCCCACAGCGGTAGAGAGTCACATAGCAAATGCTACACTATCATTGGTCGGGGCTCGCCTTCGAACTGTTTTGTTTTGCTACAGAGTTTGGCATGGGGTCTTGGCTATTTTTACTAAACCCCAAACAGCAAAAAACCCGTTACATCGCTGTAACGGGTTTCTCTTATTTGGA
>NZ_LKDV01000170.1:0-206 GCF_001401875.1 Pseudoalteromonas sp. P1-13-1a
TGGAATACAAACGCCGTGGAGTACAGGATGTACGAGAGCGGGCACTACAGAGTTCGGCATGGGGTCTTGGCTATTTTTACTAAACCCCAGACAGCAAAAAACCCGTTACATCGCTGCAACGGGTTTCTCTTATTTGGAGCCTGGCAATGTCCTACTTTCACATAGCAAATGCTACACTATCATCGGCGCTGTTTCGTTTCACTACT
>NZ_LKDV01000171.1:0-202 GCF_001401875.1 Pseudoalteromonas sp. P1-13-1a
TGGATTAAAAGTCCACTGCTCTACCAACTGAGCTAATGACCCGCTCTAAATTCTGTGTAGAATTAATATGCTGCGTAAATCCGCCGATTGAACCACTCTTTACCTTAATAAAAAATGGTGGGTCATGATGGACTTGAACCATCGACCAATGGATTAAAAGTCCACTGCTCTACCAACTGAGCTAATGACCCGCTCTGTGTGC
>NZ_LKDV01000172.1:0-202 GCF_001401875.1 Pseudoalteromonas sp. P1-13-1a
GAAAAAAGCAGGCTCTATTTACTCGAGTCGTTTACTATTTCTTTAAAAAGCGCTTGATGTCTGAAGTCAAGATTTGACCCCTTTACTTTTTATATGCGTAAACTGCAAAATTCAGGATGGGTGTCTTGTTTATTTTTTTCTTGACGGTCATACTCCACCTTTTATATGAAAAAAGCAGGCTCTATTTACTCGAGTCGTTTAC
>NZ_LKDV01000173.1:0-202 GCF_001401875.1 Pseudoalteromonas sp. P1-13-1a
AGTGCCGCTTTATAGTTAGTCAGTAATTTGTCCGTTGGTGCGCGACGAGTCGCGTCCTACGTTCTGGCAACTGAGCTAGTGCCGCTTTACATTTTATTCGATATTTCAATTTCTTTGGTGAGAAATTGGAGCGGCACACGAGGCTCGAACTCGTGACCTCGACCTTGGCAAGGTCGCGCTCTACCAACTGAGCTAGTGCCGC
>NZ_LKDV01000174.1:0-200 GCF_001401875.1 Pseudoalteromonas sp. P1-13-1a
GCGTTTTAAAAGCAACGCTTTAACAGAGGTATAAAGTGATTGTTTCACCACCGAGAAGCGAAGGAGAATACCTGGAGAAGTGACTAAACATTACGCGCGTTTTCTCTGTGTAGCGCGACGCGCCTCGGTATACTCGGTGGTGGAATTAATGAGAAGCTGCGCTTCTAACGTGAGCAAGCTCGATATAAAATCGCGGCTAA